>JAZNNY010000056.1:0-8663 GCA_045580505.1 Lentihominibacter sp. | reverse complement strand
ATTGTCTTCCTAAGACCGCTTGGCCTCCGACTTCATGTCCATCTTCGGATGGGAGTATTCACTGCTGATCAGCTGCATCGTCGGCATCACCAACATCATCCCGTTCTTCGGGCCGTTCATCGGAGCGATTCCGTCGGCGCTGCTGCTGCTGCTCGTGAATCCGATGCACGCGCTGTATTTCCTGATCTTCGTTGTGATCCTGCAGCAGTTTGACGGAAATATCCTGGGACCGAAGATCCTCGGAGACAGCACAGGCCTTGAGAGTTTCTGGGTCCTGTTCGCCGTCCTGGTCGGCGGCGGCCTGTTCGGCTTTATCGGCATGGTCATCGGCATTCCGGTGTTCGCCGTGATCTACTATTACGCGAGCCGGACACTGAACCGGAAGCTGGAGCGTAAGGGATTCTCGACCGACCTGAACGATTACCGGATCGACCCTTACCGGGCCAAGGGCCCGCAGAAAAAGCGGCGGGTCTTCGGATTCAAAGGGAAAAAAGAAAGAGCCAAAGAGAAAAAAGAGAAAGAAGAAGGAACCAATATAGATGACAAGTGAGTTTAAGGCAGAAGAAATTGCAAGGCAGCTGGAGCAGATCTGCGGCGCGGACTGCGTGAGAAAGAATGTGTCCATGGCGGACTTTACTTCTTTTCGCGCGGGCGGGCCGGCGGATCTGATGGTGAGCCCCGCGGGGAGCGAGCAGCTGCAGGAAGTGCTGCAGTTTCTGGCAGAGGCAGGCGTGCCGCATCTGGTGCTGGGCAACGGGTCCAACATCCTGGTGCGGGACGGCGGCTACCGGGGCGTGATCGTACGGATCGGCGAGGCCTTCAACTTCGTGAAGCGGGAGGAGAATACCCTGATCGCGGGCAGCGGTACATCGCTTGCGAGCGCGGCCAGGGCGGCGGCCAAGGAGGGACTTTCCGGTCTGGAATTCGCCTCCGGCATTCCGGGCAGCGTCGGCGGCGGCGTGTTCATGAACGCGGGCGCCTCCGGCGGCGAAATGAAGGACGTGCTCGAGAGCGCGAGTTTGTTGACGAAGGACGGCTCTGCTTTTGCAAAGGCAGGTCCGGCTGAACTCGACATGGGCTACCGGCACACCAGACTGCACGAAAGCGGCGAGATCGTGCTCGAGGCAAGGTTCGCGTTGCACCCGGCAGATCCGGAAGAAATCCGCGCGGAGATGGCGGATCTGGCGAGAAGACGCAATGAGAAACAGCCGGTGAACTATCCGAGCGCGGGCAGCTTTTTCAAGCGCCCGGAGGGGTATTTTGCCGGCAAGCTGATCCAGGATGCGGAGCTGAAGGGACTGTCCGTCGGGGGAGCCCAGGTGTCGCAGCTGCACAGCGGGTTTATTATCAACACAGGAGGCGCGACCGCGACCGATATCCTGCAGCTGATGCAGATCGTGCAGGCGCGCGTTTTAGAGCAGTTCGGGGTTCAGCTCGAACCGGAGGTAAGAATCATTGGAGAATGAAAAAAAGGCCATATTGGCAGTTATCGATGATATAGAGTATGAACTTCTTTACGATCTTCATACCCATACGACCTACTCCCATGGCAAGGGGAGCGTGGAGGACAACGTCAGAGAGGCGATGAACAAGGGCCTCGGATTTATTGCGATTTCCGATCACGGCCCGGGACACCTGTTCTACGGGATCAACCGCAACGATTTCGCTTATCTGAAGAACGACATCGAGAAGATGAATGTGAAATTCCCGAAGCTTGCGGTCAAGATGAGCGTGGAGGCGAATACCGTTCACGGCGGAAGCGGACTTGACATCAAGCCGGAGGAGTTTGAGGAATTCGACTTTGTGATCGCGGGCTTTCACTTCGGCCTGTTCGGGTGCAGCTCCGTCCACAACTGGCTCTGGAGCCACGGCCTGAAGTGGGGCGAAGAGAAACTCAGAAAAAAGAACACGGACATGATCATTCACGCGCTGCGGGAAAACGACATCGCGATCCTGACCCATCCGGGAGATAAGGGGCCATTTGATATTCTGGCGATCGCCGAGGTGTGCGCTGAGACGAATACACTGATGGAGATCAACTGCAGACATGATCATCTGACCGAGGAGGAGATCAAGATCGCCATGAGCGTTCCGACGGTGAAGTTCATCTTGAGCAGCGACGCCCATGAGCCGGAGAAGGTAGGAGACTGCCGCATCGGACTTGAGCGGGCGCTGCGCGCAGGACTGAATCCGGAGAGGATCGTGAACATCAGAAGGAGGTAGCATGCAGACGATCATCATTACAGGACTTTCCGGCGCCGGCAAGACCCAGGCCATCGACTGCCTGGAGGACATGGGCTATTATTGTATCGACAATATGCCGCCGGCCCTGATCAAAAGCTTCATCGATCTGACGGTCAGCGGCCACGCGATCGATAAGGCAGCTTTCGTCGTTGACGTGAGAAGCCGGTCCTTCTTTGATGATTTTCAGAATGTGCTGAAGGAACTGGACCAGGCGGGGGTCGACTACAAGCTCCTGTACCTGGAGGCCAGTGACCGTGTGCTGCTGCACAGATACAGCGAGACCAGGCGGGTGCACCCCCTGTCGGCCGGAGGAACCGTACTTGCGGGGCTTGCGAGGGAGCGGGAACTGCTGAAGGAGATCCGGAAGTCTGCCGATTACGTGATCGATACATCGAACATCAAGGTGGCCGAGTTCTGGACGGAGCTCCGGCAGCTTCTGACCTCGGATGAAGACCAGAGCTCTTTCATCATCAACATCAGTTCGTTCGGGTTCAAGAAGGGGACGCCGGCGCAGGCGGACATGATTTTTGATACCAGGTTCATTCCGAATCCCTATTACGTGCAGTCCCTTAGGAAGCTGACCGGGAACAACCAGAAGGTAAGCCACTTTGTGCTGAAGCAGGAGGTAACGCAGACCTTCCTGGAGCGCGTGATGGAGCTGATCGAGATTCTGATTCCGAACTACATGAAGGAAGGTAAGTACAGCCTGCATATCGGCATCGGCTGCACCGGAGGCCATCACCGGTCGGTAGCGGTCGCCAATGAACTGTACCGGCGCCTTAGGGAAAACGGCCACAGAACGAGCATTGAGCACCGTGACCTGTAATTTTCCTTCACATGAGAGGAATGTGTGATAGAATGGATGCTGCGGATGGTCCGCAGATTCAAATAAATGTGTATAAATTGATTAGTTAGAGAGGAGACAAGACAAATGGAGAAACTGATCATTGCCGCATGCATTTGCGGCGCAGAAGTTACTAAGGAACACAATCCGGCAGTGCCTTACACGGTCGAGGAGATCGTACGCGAGGCCAAGTCCGCTTACGATGCCGGCGCGTCGGTCATCCACCTGCACGTGCGCGAGGACGACGGAACCCCGACCCAGAGCGCGAAGAGATTCCAGGAGTGCATGGACGCGATCTATAAGGTATGTCCGGATGTCATTATCCAGCCGTCCACCGGCGGTGCAGTCGGCATGACGGATGAGGAGAGACTGGATTCCACCAACGTTACTCCGACACCGGAGTTCGTTACACTGGACTGCGGAACCTGCAACTTCGGCGGCGACGAGATCTTCGTCAACACGGACAACACGATCATCAACTTCGCTAAGACCATGCAGGAAAAGGGCATGAAGCCGGAGCTGGAGTGCTTCGACAAGGGCATGCTGGACATCGTTCTGAAGACAGCGGGCCGCAAGGGATATCTGGATATGCCGATGCACTTTGACTTCGTACTCGGCGTGCAGATGTCCGCAACCGTCAGAGACCTGGCCTTCTGCGTGGATTCCGTTCCGCCGGGATGCACCTGGACCGGATGCGCGATCGGCAGAGACGCTTTCAAGATCGCGGCAGCTTCCATCATCATGGGCGGCCACTGCAGAATCGGTTTCGAGGACAACCTGTATATGGAGAAGGGCGTTCTCGCCAAGAGCAACGGCGAAATGGTCGCTAAGGTCGTAGAACTCGCGAAACTGCTCGGCAGAGAGGTCGCGACACCGGATGAAGCCAGAGAGATCCTGAGCATTCCGCCGAGGAAGAAATAAGCTGGCGAACATATAGTGAAATAAGGGGCCTCTTCTGAACGGAAGAGGCCCTGTCGATAGTTAAAGAAAAAGGGGAAGCAGGAGGAGACCGGATGAGTTTCGCATCGGAGACAAAAAATGAACTGGCGAGGATCACCCCCGCCAAGAAATGCTGTACGATCGCAGAGATCGCCGGCTTCATGCGGTTTGCAGGCCGGCTCGGGCTCGCGGGCGGCGGGAAGTTCCGCATCTCCATGACGACGCCGAACAATGCGGTGGTGCGTCACTATAAGAGCCTGATCGGCTCGTATTTCAACGTGGATACCGATATCGGGGTCGGAAGAGGAGAGGGATTCTCGCGCGGCAACCAGTATACGATCACCATCGGACCGGAGAACAACAGTGAGATGATCCTGCGGGAAGCGGGAATCCTCATCGTCCGCGAAGGAATGAATTCCATCAGCGACGGAATCGACAGCAGTCTGATTCGGACCAAATGCTGCCGCAAGGCCTATCTGCGGGGAGCATTTCTCGGAGCCGGAACGGTCGCGAATCCGGACAGGAGCTATCATCTGGAGATCAGCACGAGTTCGCAGCTTCTTGCAAGGGACCTGCGTCGCCTGCTCAATACCTTTCACGACATCACGCCGAAGATCGTAGAGCGGAAGAAGGGCTACGGGGTCTATCTGAAGGCGCGGGATCAGGTCGCGGATGCGTTGGCCATTATGGGTTCATCGACCCAGTACTTCGCCTTCCAGGACGCCATGATGCGCAAGGACCTGATGAACCAGGCACACCGGGCGGAGAACCTGGACAACGCCAATATTGACAAGGCTGTACGGGCTGCGCAGGAGCAGGTCGAGTGGATCCGGAAAATCGAGGCGAAACGCGGGCTGGCCAGCCTTTCCGCGAAGCTGCAGGAGGTGGCGGAACTCCGGCTGGAGCATCCGGACGCGGGGCTTGAAGAACTCGGCCAGATGCTGCATCCGCCGCTGACCAAGTCCGGGGTAAACGGCAGGCTGCGCAGGCTCGGAGAAATTGCGAAAGGATTGTAGACCATGGAGAAGGGACAGAACGTCATACTGACAATTGAAGATATGAGCGCCGAGGGCCAGGGCATCGGCCGCGCAGACGGAGAAGCCGGCGGCATCGTCGTGTTCGTCGGCGGGACCGTGCCGGGAGACCGGGTGCGGGCACAGCTGACCAAGGTGAAGAAGAACTACACCTTCGGCCGTCTTGAGGAGATTCTGGAGCCCTCCGCGCTTCGAAACGACGCGTTCGACTGTCCGTATCTGACGGAGGGCTGCGGCGGCTGCCCGGCTGCCCGGCTGGACTACGATGGCCAGCTGCAGATGAAGGCGCATCAGGTGACCGAGAAGTTGCAAAGGCTGGCCGGCCTGGAGAACCCCTGCGTTCGTCCCATCATCGGTATGGAGAATGAGGATAACGGCGGGCAGGGACCGTTCCGCTACCGGGATAAGGCGGTTTTCCCCGTCAGCACGGGTGGGATCATCACCCGCAAGGGCGGGATCGTGGAGAACCTGGGAGACCCTGCAGTAGGGTTTTACCGGGCGAAGAGCCACGAGGTGGTCGACTGCGGAGACTGCTACCTGCAGTCCATGGCGGCGATGGCGGCGGCGGATGCGCTGCGCCGCTTTATGGAAGAGGACCACATTACGGCATTCGATCCGAAATGGGAGAAGGGGCTGCTGCGGCATCTGATCGTGAAGACGGCCTTCGGAACCGGGGAGGTTATGGTCATCCTGGTGATCAACGGCAAGGGAATCCCGAACGCGCCGAAGTTGATCGATATGCTCGATGAGGCGATCTACGAGGTCGGCTACCAGCTGGAGAGCGTGGTCGTCAACATTAACAAGGCCAGCGGCAAGAACGTGGAGAAGAATAAAAAGAAGGACCGCAGCCAGATCCGCGTGAGCGGGGAGATCCTGGGCGATGAATATGTGACCATTGCGGGGAAGAACACCATCACGGAAGAGATCGGCCACCTGAAGTTTGAAATCTCACCGGCCAGTTTCTTTCAGGTGAACCCGGTGCAGATGCGGCGGCTGTACGATCAGGTGAGAGCGTATGTGCAGGCGGGAGCACCGGACGGGACTGTGGGAGCACCGGATGAAGGTGCAGAAACGGTTGGAAAACCTGTGGTCCTGGATCTGTACTGCGGGGTTGGGAGCATCGGACTCTATTGCGCGGACCTGGCGGAAATGGTCATCGGGATCGAATCCGTGAAGGAAGCCGTGACCGACGCCAACCGGAATGCCGTTATCAACGGAATCGTGGGAGCGCGCTATATCTGCGGAAGGGCGGAGGAAGTGCTTCCTGCCTATGTGAACGGGGAAGGCACCGGGCATGCCGGAAAGGACAGCGTGAAGGTCGATGAGCAGCTGCGGGACTATATTCGCCGCGCGGACATCGCCATTCTGGATCCGCCGCGTGCGGGCTGCCGGCCGGAACTGCTGGAAGCGGTAGCCGGGGCAGGAGTAGGTCGGATCATCTACGTGTCGTGCGATCCGGCAACGCTGGCGAGGGATGTCCTGGTTTTGAAAGAGATGGGGTATGAATTCGTTGAGGCAACGCCGGTGGACATGTTCCCGCATACGATGCATGTTGAAGCCGTAACCCTGCTGTCGCGAGCGAAGTGATGCGAGAGCAGCGGTACGTCTCATGCAAAGCCTGCCCGCGAGGAACGAGCGGCTAGCAGGCGACTGCTGGAGTGCGTAGTATTGATGTCTAAAAAGTAGTTTGCGAATTGCACAAATACTCGTACAATTTCGGTATCTTTTTCTGCGTTATCATGATAAACTATCTGTAACAAGGCAGATGAGATCTCGGCCGGAGAGTTTGTGACAGGGGTATCTGCCACGGAACTCTGCGGCCTTTTGTGTTTAGAACGGGGCTTTCTTATCTTTCATGTATCTGCGTAAGCAGAAGATGAAACGGCTGCCCCGGAGAGGTTGGTCATGAAAGGGAAGAAGAAAGTATTTGCGATACTTGTAGCCGCGCTGATGGTATTTGCCTTGATGCCGATGAGCGCGGAGCCTGTCTATGCGGAAGATATACCGGAATGTACGGTCACCCTCGATCCGGGCTTCATCGGCGGACAACCCGTCACCGTGAAGAGTACCTATGAGGGGATGATGGTTGCGATGCCGGACAATCCGGGACATGGGATGTTTCAATGGGATGGAGCTAGTATGTGGTACCGTTATCCCGATCTCCCTGAAACGTTCACGGTACCGGATGGACTTGTGTTTAACGGATGGACCGACGGTTCCGACACAACGGGGCATATGCCGGGGTTTTCTACGACCGTCGACGGTGCTTTGACACTTACTGCTCAGTGGGCCCCGGAAAAGACATATGATTTTGTGATAGGTTTTACAGGCAGCAGTGACGGTAACATCAACGGCGCCCGCGTTTACTGGGCCCCGGTCGATTGTGTGGATGGGTATGCGGTCCAAGTATTTGAATACTTTGACAGAATCTGGTTGCCCATTTCAGAACTCAGTGACGTGGAAGCAGACTATTCCGCCGCCGACAACAACTATTCCGTTGACCTGCTGAACGGCAACTATAGATGCGGCAGATACAAAGCGCAAATCTACGCTTACAAATACTTCAATGGAACCAAGATCTATTCCAATCCCCTTGAATCTGAGGAGCGGGCTATAAGTGTCTTAAGTGTCTGGGATATGACCTATGGCGGTGAGATCTTCGTAACGAAGATGTCGGATGATCAGGACCCCAGCATATCTGTACTGATTCGCGATCACTGGGCGGATCGGTTCCTGACGGATGGTGGGAAATACGTCAACAGCGAAGGAGATGAACTTATCGCCGTCGTACCGGAGGATGTGTCATCATACACCACATATGAGGAACTTCGCGAGGCGGCATGGTTCCTTCCGGGAGAAGACAGAGATGCCGGGACTGTTCAGGACGCTGCTTTTGTGGAATGCTATCCCGTCTGGAAAAGTGACCTGGCTCAATTCTGCGCGGACGACCATGACCTCGTCTTCCACGAGGGCACGCCTGAGACCTGCACGGATCCGGGGACGAACTCCTATTATGAATGTGATTTCTGCGGCAAGTGCTTTACCGATGAGCAGGGACAGAATGAGATGAAGAAAGCCGATCTGGCGATCCCGGCCAAAGGGCACAGGTCGGTAACGTCGACGACCAAAGCGACTCTTACCGCGAACGGGAAAATCGTGAAGAAATGCGGCGACTGCGGGAAGGTACTGTCCATGACGAAGATCAGCCGTCCTTCGAAGTTCAAACTTTCTGTCGCGTCTTATGTCTACAGCGGAAGCGTGAAAAAGCCGAAGGTCACGGTAACGGACGCTACGGGCAAAGTGGTCCCGGCGACGAACTACGACCTCAAATACACGAACAACAAGAACGTCGGCAAGGCATCTGCCGATGCCCAAATAAAGAAGAGAACCGTCCATGAATCCGGGCGGTTCTCCTTTTGTATTCTCCTCAAGGCCCAAAACCCTGCCGTGCAGTCCAAAAGGAATCAGGCAACTAACCGTCATCCCTCCGCAGCGCCTGAAGGCTCTTTCCTCATTTTGTCAATGACCAGACAGACAATCAGCATACCTAACGAGACGGCCAGTCCCAGATAGAATTCCGGAAACGCCAGCCGTACACTGTG
>JAZNNY010000055.1:0-10118 GCA_045580505.1 Lentihominibacter sp. | reverse complement strand
AACGTATTCGGATGCCAGTTCCACCCGGAAAAGAGCGGAGAGATCGGGCTGAACATCCTGCGGGCATTCTGTGAAATGGAGGCGGTCAGATGAAACTGTTTCCGGCGATAGATCTTTATGAGGGCAAGGCGGTCCGTCTCTACAAGGGCCGCTATGATGATATGACAGTTTACAGCGATGACCCCGGGAGCATCGGAGAAGACTTCGCGCGCGCGGGAGCATCGCATATCCACATCGTCGATCTGGAGGGAGCACGGGAAGGAACGACGCCGAACTTCGAGACCGTCTGCGACATCAAAGCGCGCAGCGGCTGCTTCTGCGAGATCGGCGGCGGCATCCGCAGCAAAGAGGTCGTACAGAAATACATGGACGCCGGGATCGATCGGGTCATCCTCGGCACGGCGGCGGTCACGGACCGGGAATTTCTCATCTGGGCGCTGCAGCAGTACGGTGAGCGGATCGCGGTCGGCGTTGACATCCGTGACGGCTGCGTCTCGATCAAAGGCTGGACCCAGGATTCCGGACTCAATGCGTTCGACTTCTGCGCTGACATGCAGGCGCTCGGGGTCAGGACCCTGATCGTCACCGATATTTCCAAGGACGGCGCGATGAAGGGAACCAACCGGATGCTGTATAAGGAATTAACAGCGCGGTTCGATCTGCAGATCACGGCTTCCGGCGGCGTATCGGACATGGAAGACGTGAAAGCGCTCGCCGGGATGGACCTTTACGGAGCGATCATCGGCAGGGCTTACTACATCGGCGCAATCGACCTGAAGGAAGCAGTTGCGGCAGCGGAAGGAGAACAGAAATGATCACAAAAAGAATTATCCCCTGTCTGGATGTGAAGGACGGGAGAGTTGTCAAAGGCGTCAATTTTAAGGACTTAAACGATGTTTCCTCACCGGTCGAGCTGGCGAAATACTACTCGGGCGCCGGGGCGGACGAGCTCGTTTTCTACGATATTACCGCTTCCGCGGAGGGAAGGAAGCTGTTTACAGACATCCTCTGCGAAACGGCAAGCAAGGTATTCATCCCTCTGACCGTGGGCGGCGGTATCAACACGGTTGCGGACTTCGACCGTGTCTTAAAGTGCGGAGCCGATAAGGTCAGCGTTAATTCAGGCGCCATCCGTAATCCCGGTCTGATCGATGAAGCTGCAAAGCTCTACGGAGACCAGTGTGTCGTTCTGTCGGCGGATATCGCCCTGATCGACGGGGTCTACCGGATCTTTTCCAAAGGCGGCAGGGAAAACACCGGAATGGAAGCAATCTCCTGGATCAAGGAGTGCGTGGACCGCGGAGCAGGTGAGATCGTCGTGAATTCCATCGATACAGACGGGGTGAAGCAGGGGTTCGACATCCCCATGCTGCGAAAGGTCTGCGAGGCCGTCAGCGTGCCGGTCATCGCTTCCGGCGGGGCAGGATCGATTCAGGACTTCCTGGACCTGTTCGATCAGGTGCCGGACATCGATGCGGGACTTGCGGCGTCGATCTTCCACTTCGGTGAAGTGAGCATCGCCGATCTGAAGAAGGAAATGGCTGCCCACGGGATCCCGGCCAGAATCATTGAGTAAGGAGAATAATATGGCAGAAGCAATCATGGATATCAACGAGTTAAAGTTTGACGAGAAGGGGCTGATCCCCGCCATCGTAGTCGATGCGGTCACGAAGCGGGTGCTGACCCTGGCCTATATGAACAAGGAGAGCCTGCAGATCTCCATGGAGAAGGAACTGACCTGCTTTTGGTCGAGATCCCGCCAGGAACTGTGGCTGAAAGGGGATACCAGCGGCAACTACCAGCACATCGTCTCCATTACAGCGGACTGTGACCGGGACGCCCTGGTGGTCATGGTGGAGCCGGACGGACCGGCCTGCCACCTCGGCACGGACTCCTGTTTTGAGTATCCTGTGTTCCAGAGCGACGAGCGCCATGAGTTCTCCTACCAGGGGCTGATGGACCTGATCAAAGGCAGGAAGACCGATCCTAAGGAGGGCTCCTATACGACCTACCTGTTCGAGAAGGGCATGGATAAGATCTTAAAGAAGGTCGGCGAGGAATCCACCGAAGTCATCATCGCGGCAAAAGACCAGGATAAGGCGGAGACCATCTATGAGGTGGCCGACCTGGCCTATCACGTCATGGTCATGATGATCGAGGCGGGAATCTCTCTGGAGGACATCCACAAGGAACTGGCATCGCGCCACGTGATCGACCACAAAGTCAAGCAGGAGAAGATGACGAAATAGAGAGGAGATTCTCATGATTCGGCGCGACTATCACATGCATACGACTTACTGCGACGGAGCGAATACGGCGGAGGAGATGATCCGTGCGGCGATCAGCATGGGGCTTGAAGAGATCGGCATCTCAAGCCACAGCCACACCGCCTTTGATGAGAGTTACTGTATGTCGCATGAATCCACCGAGCAGTACCGGCAGGAACTGTTAACTCTGCGGGAGAAGTACCGGGATCAGATTTCGATTCGGATCGGCATGGAGATGGATCTGTACTCGGACGCGGACCTCTCCGGCTTCGACTACTGCATCGGATCGGTGCACTATATCCGGGTGGAGGCGCCGGCGACCGGGGCGGGCGAAGGCGAAGAGACTGCGGTGCCGGAAGGGTGTCTCTTTTATGAGGAAGACGGCAGGTCTTTCGTCTACATTCCCGTGGACGAGTCGCCGGAGATTCTGAAGGCGGCGGCTGAGGCTTATTTTGACGGCGATCTGGTTCAGCTTGCCGTGTATTATTTTGAAACGGTGGGCCGGCTCTTCGGCCGAATCAGCTGCGATATCATCGGCCACTTCGACCTGATCACCAAGTTCAACGAGGGCGGGGCCCTGTTTGATGAAAGTGATCCTCGCTATGTCGCTGCCTGGGAAAAAGCCGTCTGGCGCCTGCTCATGCGCGACGTCCCATTTGAAATCAACACCGGTGCCATGTCCAAGGGCTACCGGAGCGAGCCGTATCCGGCAGCGCCCATCCGGGAATACATCCGCGAAAAGGGCGGCCGGTTCATCCTTTCCAGTGACAGCCACAGAACGGATACGCTGTGCTATGCGTTTGAGAAGTATGAGGATGAAGTGTAGCAGCGTTTGTTTGTGACGGCGGGGGCAGCGTTCTGTAAGTGTAGCCCCAGACTTGTAGGCGAAACCCCTGTAGGCGAAGCCCCACAAAAGATAAACTATGAATATCACGATCGACAGAAAATCACCGATACCGGTTTATACGCAGATCGCAGACCAGATCCGTACAGGAATCTTTGACGGATCGCTGGTGGATGGTTTTTTGCTGCCGTCGGAGAGGAAGCTCGCAGCGGAGCTGGGGGTGCATCGGAATACGGTGACCCGGGCCTATATGGAGCTGAAGGGCGAGGGGCTGATCGATGCGCACCAGGGGCAGGGCTACCGGGTGCGGTACCGGAGCATGTTCGAGCAGATGGAACTCAGCGGGACGAAGAGGAAGCACGTTCACTGGGAGGCCCTGATCGAGGACCGTTACGAGAATATCCGCAGTTCGTTTGATGAACTGTACAGCACCTCCTACGAGGAGGGACTGATTCCCTTCGGGGGAGGGGTAGCGGCCAGGGAGCCGTATCCGCCGGAGGAGATCGCGGAGTATTTTGAGCGGGCGCTGCAGAGGAAGACTTACTTCTATACGCCCTATCAGGGAGATCTGCAGCTCCGAAAGGAGATTACAAAGCAGCTGGAGCAGCGGGGCATCCGGGTCCGGGCCGGGAACATCCAGATCTTTTCCGAGTCTAACCAGACCATGGATTTTCTGAATAGCCTGCTGCTGTCGCCGGGAGATACGGTGATCACGCCGCAGCTGATGTCGGCGGATGTCTACCGGTCGATCCAGCTTTCCGGGGGATCGCTGCTGACCGTACCCATGGATGAGCATGGGATGATCTGCGACCGGCTGGATGCGCTGATCGAGGAGCGCCGGCCGAAATACATCTACGTGGATTCCAGTTTCAACAATCCTACCGGAGCGGTCATGCCGGTGGAGCGCAGGCAGAAGCTGCTGGAACTCTCCTACCGGTACCGGATCCCGATCCTGGAGGAGGATGAGGCCTCGGACATCTATTATGAAAGCACGCCGCCGCCCTCGATCCGGTCGATGGATACGGGCGGCAATGTCATCTACCTGAACTCCTTCTCCCTGACCTTCCGGCCGGGCCTCGGCATCTCCTTCGTCGCGGCGGACCATTCCATCACCGAGCGGCTTGCCAACATGGTTTCCGTGCGTCTGGCGGCTCTGGACTGGGCGCCGCAGATGGTCATGCTGGAATACCTTGAGAACGGGCAGTACGTGAAGCGGCTGGATGACTACCGTGAGATCTGCCGGAGGAAGCGGGACCGGATGGACCTGCATTTGCAAAAGCTGGCCCGACGGTTTCATCTATCCTATGAAAAACCGTCCGGGGGCGTCTACTTCTGGGTGCGCCTGCCGGAGGGGATGAAGGCGGCGCAGCTGCTCGCGCAGGCGCAGAAGGAAGGGGTCACCTTCATTCCGGGCGATCTGTTCGATCCGGGGCACAAGCTGGGCGGAGACCACATCAGGCTCAATTTCTCCTATCCGGGCCTTGAGCGAATCGATCAGGGGATGCAGATGCTGGAGCGGGCGCTGGAAAAACTGGCACATAAAGAAACAAAACAACTGGCACTTTAGGTGCCGGTTTTGTTATAGTATAGTGGAGGCAGCTAAAAGAAGCACATAACATTTTAATCACATAAGAAACAAGAAAGGAGCTAACGCTATGGCTGTTAATCTGAAAGGAAGAAGTTTTCTCACACTGATGGATTTCACACCGGAGGAGATCCGTTATCTGCTGGACCTGTCCCACGATCTGAAGGCGAAGAAGAGAGCCGGCATCAAGGGCGATCTGCTGGCAGGAAAGAACGTCGTTCTTCTGTTTGAGAAGACCTCCACAAGAACCAGATGCGCGTTCGAAGTCGGCGCGATGGATGAGGGCGCTGGCGTCACATTCCTCGACAGCAAGAGCTCCCAGATGGGCAAGAAAGAGTCTCTGGAAGACACCGCCAAGGTTCTGGGAAGATTCTATGACGGCATCGAATACAGAGGATACGACCAGAAAGTCGTAGAAGACCTGGCGAAGTATGCAGGCGTTCCGGTCTGGAACGGACTGACCGACGTCGATCACCCGACACAGATCCTGGCAGACCTTCTGACCATCGAAGAGCATGTGGCTAAGCCGCTGCGTCAGGTCAAGGTCGTCTTCGTCGGCGACATCAGAAACAACATGGCTTACGCATGGATGTACGGCTGCGCGAAGATGGGCATGCACTTCGTCGCTTACGGACCGGCTGAGCTGGCTGACCAGGTCGACGCTGACGTCGTCGCAAGAGCCAGAGCGGTTGCAGAAGAGACCGGCGGCTGCATCGAGATCAGCTCCGACATCGAGTCCATCAAGGGCGCAGACGTCCTCTACACTGACATCTGGGCATCCATGGGCGAAGAAGAGCAGATTCCTGAGAGAGTCCGCATGCTGACCCCGTTCAGAGTAACCAAGGAGATGCTGGAAGCAACCGGCAACGATGATGTCATCTTCATGCACTGCCTGCCGTCCTTCCACGATTTCGAGACAACGATGGCACAGGGCCAGCAGGAGCTCGGCTATGACATCCGCGAGGTCACCGATGACGTATTCAAGAGCAGACATTCCAAGGTATTCGACGAAGCAGAGAACAGAATGCACACGATCAAGGCGGTTATGGTAGCCACGATCGCATAGCGAGGAAGCACAGCTTCCGCTTTGGGAAAAAGGAGGTTCAATATGAAACCTGGAATCAACAATTTTTCTGAGATCGGCAAACTGAACAAGGTGCTGCTCCACAGACTGGGCAGCGAGGTTGAAGGCCTGGTGCCGGATAACTTCGAGCGTCTGCTGTTCGACGATATCCCGTACCTGAAGGTCGCTCAGCACGAGCACGACAGATTTGCGGACGTGCTGAGAGAAAACGGCGTTGAGGTCGTCTACTACGTGGACGAGACCGTGAAGGCTCTGTCCGACCGCGGCGTCCGTCAGCAGTTCGTCAAGGAATTCATCGGTGAAAGCAACATCTACTCCGAGGCGGTCAAGGAAGCGCTGGAAGAGTATCTGATGGGTATGACCGTCCGTGAGATGGTTGAGAAGTGCATCGCCGGCGTCAAGAAGAACGAGATCGAAGTCAAGACCAACTCCCTGGCTGAGTACATCGCGTCCGGCTATCCGTACTACATGGATCCGATGCCGAACCTGTACTTTACGAGAGACCCGGGTGCCTGCGTCGGCGGCGGTCTGAACATCCACCACATGAACACGACGGCCAGAAGAAGAGAGCCGCTGCTGCTCAAGTACATGTTCCAGTACAATAAGAGTTTCGCGCCGGAAGGGACCTTCCAGTGGTACGATTACTACGATGCAGAGTCCATCGAAGGCGGCGACGTTCTGGTCCTCTCAGATGAGATCGTTGCGATCGGTCTGTCCCAGAGAACGACCGTAGCAGGCATCGAGCATTTTGCCCGCAATGTCCTGCGCGAAGAGTCCGGATTCAAGAAAGTTCTCGTCTTCGACATTCCGAAGTCCAGAGCCTTCATGCACCTGGATACGGTCTTCACGATGGTCGACTTCGACAAGTTCACCATTCATCCGGAGATCGAAGGTCCGCTGCAGCTGTTCGAGATCACGCTGGATAAGGACGGAGAAGCACACTTCGCCAGCATGACCGACAGCCTGGAGAACATCCTGAAGGCAGAACTCGGACTTCCGGCGGTCGACCTGATCCGCTGCGGCGGCGGCGACCTGCAGGCGGCCCAGAGAGAGCAGTGGAACGATGGTTCCAACACCCTCTGCATCGCGCCGGGAACCGTTGTAACCTATGAGAGAAACTATGTAACCAACGATATTCTGGATCACAAGGGCGTCAAAGTCCTCGCAATCCCAAGCTCGGAGCTCTCCAGAGGAAGAGGAGGCCCGCGCTGCATGAGCTGCCCGGTGAACAGGGAAGCGCTGTAAGAAACGTTACTGATAAGGAGTATATATAGAATGACAGAGAGAATTGTAATCGCGCTGGGCGGCAATGCGCTGCAGTCCGGCAAGGGTGAGGCGACCGCGGAAGCACAGCTGGAGGTCGTCAAGAGAACCTGTGAACACGTGGCCCAGATCAGCGGCCAGGGATATGAGATCGCCGTCGTCCACGGCAACGGCCCGCAGGTCGGCAGGATCGTGATGGCAAGTGAAGCGGCGAAGGATGTCACTCCTTCCATGCCGTTCGATGTCTGCGGCGCTATGTCGCAGGGCTACATCGGCTATCACATCCAGCAGTGCCTGAAGTACGCGCTGAACAAGGACAACCGGAACATTCCGGTCGTGACCGTCGCGACCCAGATGATCGTCGATGAGAACGACCCGGCGTTCGGAAGACCGACCAAGCCGATCGGCCCCTTCTATACAGAGGAAGAGGCGAAGGAACTCGAGCAGTCCAAAGGCTGGACCATGAAGGAAGATGCCGGTCGCGGATGGAGAAGAGTCGTTGCATCCCCGATCCCGAAGAGAATCGTTGAGATCGATGCCGTACGGCAGCTTTGGGACCGCAGCATCGTCATCACCTGCGGCGGCGGCGGAATTCCAGTCGTCGAGCGCATGGACGGACACCTCGAAGGTGTGGCTGCCGTCATCGACAAGGACTTCGCAGCGGAACTGCTGGCGGAGGATGTTGAGGCAGATATCCTGATGATCCTGACCGAGGTCGAGAAGGTTGCGATCAACTTCAACAAGCCGGATCAGGAGGACCTGGATCACCTGACACTGGCAGAGGCTGCCCGCTACATCGACGAAGGTCAGTTCCCGGCCGGAAGCATGCTCCCGAAGGTCGAGGCGGCTATGAAGTTCGTCCGCCGGTATCCGAGCAAGAAGGCCATCATCACCTCCCTTGACAAGGCGGTTGAGGCACTGAACGGTGAAACAGGAACAGTGATTACATTTAACTAAAAATGTGGTATACTGGAGTCGCTGCAGTCAGAGACATCTAACTTAAAGAGCTGTTGAGATTTCAGCAGCTCTTTTTCAATGGACATCTTGTATGGGAAAGATCGATTTCAAAACTAAAAATCTCTACGGCCTGATCGGGCTCGGTGACGCTGTCGTCTACAGTTTCATCGGGGCATTCCTGCTGTTCTTTCTGACCACGGTAGCGGGGATCCCGCCGGCGATCGCGGGCACCATTGCGGCGATCGGCTCGGTCTGGGACGTGATCGCAAGTTCCGTAGTGGGCTACATTTCAGACCGCAGGGGACGCAGAAAGCCCTATGTGCTGGCCGGGGCCTTCCCGCTCGGCGTGGCGACGGCGCTGATGTTTACCACGGTCGGGTTCAGCCAGCCCATGCGGATCGCCTATTATACTGTCATGCTGCTGATCCTATGGACTGCCTTCTGCCTGTTCTATGTGCCGTATCTGGCCTGGGGCGCGGACCTCACTCAGGACTACAATGAACGGACCACGCTGCGCGGCTACGTATACATATATAATATGGCCGGTACGGCGATCGGGACGATCCTGCCGACTATCATCGTGGACGCCCTGCTGCAGATCGGCAGAAACGAGCAGCAGAGCTGGCAGGCGGTCGGCATCTTCTGCGGCCTTTGCACCGCACTTTCGATCTTCATCGGCGCCTGGGGGATCCGGGTCCGCAAAAAAGAGGGACCTGCGCGCGCCGGCGCTTCCGAAAAGTCCGAAGAGGGCGGAGCGGCGGAGGCGGCCGAAGAGGGGAAAAATGGCATCGCCCTGCTCATCGATATCGCCAGGAATTTCTGGGAGATCCTCCACCTCAGATCCGCGCGGTGCATCATCCTGGCCAGCATTTTCTTCCTGCTGACCAATACGATCATTTCCTCCGACCGCATGTACTTTTATACTTTTAATCTTCATATGCCTGCCTTTACGATCTCGTGCGTCATGGCCTTCCAGACCTTCATCTCCATCCTGTTCGTGCCGGTGCTGAACAAGCTGACCAGGATCTTCGACAAGCGGACGGCCTTTCTCGGAGGAATGGTGCTTACCCTGATCTTCATGATTTTTTACGGAGTGCTCGGGATCGGAAGCGTCCTGCATATGTTCATCTACTCCTTCTTCATTTCCATCGGAAGCATCTGCTACTGGCAACTGATCGCAGCCATGGTCTACGATGTCTGTGAGGCGGACGAGCTGGTCAGCGGCAAGAAACGGTCCGGCATGGTCATCTCCATGCAGTCCATCTCCGAATCCTTTTCCGAGGCGATCGCCCTGCAGATTCTGGGGCTGATCTTAAGCTTTGCGGGATTCGACGGCGATGCGGCGTTGCAGACCGAGACCGCCCTGCAGTGGACCCACCTGTCGCTCACGCTCATTCCGGCCGGTTTCATGGTGCTCTCCATGTTTATGATCTGGAGATATCCGATCACCAGAGACATGTATCAGAAGATCCTCAGGGCGCTGGACAAACAAAAGCAGGGCCTGCCTTTGGAGGAGGACGAATTCTCTTGCCTTTAAGCCTCGTAAGTGTTATGATGTAAAATACGTTTGGAGGAAAGACCCGGGGAAACCGGGCCAGAGGAGATTATGGAAATAGAACTGAAATACAGGATCCCCGGCGAGGAAACCGCCGCGCGGATCTGGGAAGACAGTCTTTTTTCTGAAATCGAAGAAGAAGACTCAAGAGAAGAGATCGACATGCATGCGATATACTATGACACGCCGGAACTCGATCTCGCGAAGAATGAAATCGCATATCGCGTGCGCAGAGAAGGAGACCGGCTGATCGCCACCCTGAAATGGAAGGGGAAGAGCGAAGACGGCCTTCATGTCAGAGAAGAACTGACGGTGCCGGTTGCGAACGCGGAACCCCACATCGATGTATTCGCAGAGAGCGACATTGGACCGGAACTGGAGCAGCTGATCGGGGACAAGGCACTGACAGAACTGCTTCACTCCGTCATCAAGCGGAGGAGATTCCGGATCGATACCGGAACAGCGCTGGTCGAGATCTCCGTGGACAGCGGGAAGATTACCACGATCTACGGGGAGGATGAGATCCTCGAGGTCGAGGCGGAACTGTTCTCCGGGGAGACGGA
>JAZNNY010000054.1:0-15034 GCA_045580505.1 Lentihominibacter sp. | reverse complement strand
TGGAGCTGCTTTTGGTGCTGCTGCAGGAGCTGCTGCCGGTGCGGATGGAGCGCCGCCCGCTTCTTCTACTTCAACTGCGTATGTCTGTCCGTTTACGGTGATGTTGTATTTTTTCATTTTAATCATTCCTTTCGATCAGATTGAACACTTATTTAATCTTGCGGGTTTCCATCCGGGCCAGGATGCCTGCGGTCTCCCAGTCGGTCTGCGGACCGGACAGTCTCGTGATCTTGCGAACCACCAGATTGTCGGCGCTGCCGCCCTCATAGGCTGCGATCGCTGCCGCGATGACTGCGATCAGGCTGTCATCGGCTGCCGCCGGTGCTGCCTTGGCAGGGGCCGCCGCAGGAGCTGCAGCTGCAGGCGCTGCCGCTGCAGGCGTTTCCTTCTTCTTGCTCTGCGTGGAGCCGAGCACTCTGCCCATGATCGCGATAAAGATCCAGATCAGAATCAGGATCGTGAAGGTGATGCCGAGGCCCATGATCATCGTGACCGTGGAGCCGAGCATCTTCTCTCCGAAGCTGAGCGAATGTATCGTCGTCGGATCGGAGAAAATATCCATTAAGCTTTGTTCTTGCATTCACGTCACCTCCTAGAGCGGAATGTTGCCGTGCTTCTTGGCCGGCAGCAGTTCTCTCTTCGTAGCGAGCATGTCATAAGCGCTGATGATGCGCTGACGTGCGGTCGCAGGCTCGATGACATCATCTACATAGCCCAGGCTGGCTGCATAGTACGGATTGTTGAACTGTTCTTCGTACTCTGCGATGCGCTCTTCTCTGACCTTGGCCGGATCGTCGGCTGCCTTGATCTCCTTCTTGACGGAGGAGATGATGTTGACCGCGCCGGATGCGCCCATGACGGCGATCTGTGCGGACGGCCATGCCAGTACCATGTCGGAACCCAGTTCCTTGTTGCACATACCGATGTAAGCGCCGCCGTATGCCTTACGCAGGATCATGGTGACCTTCGGCACGGTTGCTTCGCAGTATGCATACAGGATCTTGGCGCCGTGTCTGATGATACCGCCGTACTCCTGGTTGGTTCCCGGCAGGAAGCCCGGAACGTCCTCGATGGTCAGGAGCGGAATGTTGAATGCGTCACATCTTCTGATGAATCTCGCCGCCTTGTCGGAAGCGTTGATGTCCAGACATCCTGCGCCGACTGCCGGCTGGTTGGCGATGACGCCGACCGTGGAGCCGCCCATGCGGATGAAGCAGGTGACGATGTTCTTCGCATACATCGGCATCACGTCGAAGAGCTTGCCGTCA
Source organism: Lentihominibacter sp. (assembly GCA_045580505.1). Classification (GTDB taxonomy): domain Bacteria; phylum Bacillota; class Clostridia; order Peptostreptococcales; family Anaerovoracaceae; genus Lentihominibacter. The sequence goes on along the minus strand of JAZNNY010000054.1, from coordinate 13,766 downwards.
TCGGCCAGTCCTCTGATGATGTCGTACATGTCATATGCCTTGTTCGGATTGTCCGGAATGATGTCATTGAATTCCGGGATCTGACGGTTCACGTCGTCGGTGCACGCGTAAACCGGCGGAGTTTCTTTATTGTTGGACGGCAGATAGGTGAGCAGTTCTCTGACCTGCAGCAGGGTATCTCTGTCGTCTGCGCCCATGAAGTGGGCTACACCACTGATGGTGTTGTGTGTTCTCGCGCCGCCCAGCTGCTCGGAAGTAACTTCCTCGCCGGTAACGGTCTTGATGACGTTCGGTCCGGTGATGAACATCTGGGAAGTCTGGTCAACCATGAAGATGAAGTCCGTGATAGCCGGGGAGTAAACTGCTCCGCCTGCGCACGGTCCCATGATGACCGAGATCTGCGGGATAACACCGGAGGAAATCGTGTTATTGTGGAAGATCTTAGCGAAGCCGGACAGAGCCGCAACGCCCTCTTCAACTCTGGCACCGCCGGAGTCCTGCAGACCCACGATCGGAGCGCCCATCTTCAGAGCCATGCCCTGAACCTTAACGATCTTCTCTGCATGATACTCGCCGAGCGATCCGCCGCTGACGGTAAAGTCCTGTGCAAAAGCAAAGACCAGTCTTCCGTCGATCTGTCCATACCCTGTGACAACACCGTCAGAAGGAAGATCCTTCTCGTCCAGGCCATAGAAGTGGCATCTGTGCTTCACGAAGGTATCGATCTCGACAAAACTGTCCTTATCGAACAGGATGTCCAGCCGCTCTCTCGCAGTCAGCTTGCCTTTCGCATGCTGTGCTTCAATTCTCTTCTCTCCGCCGCCGAGCAAATTCTTTCTCTTACGTTCGCGGAGATCCTCAAGCTTGTTCATGTATGATTCCTCCTTAAAAGTATTTTGGATAAATATGTACAAGATAATATGTGTGTTTCTAACACACCACCTTCAATATAATACACCGATTTTTGTTTTGCAACGGGTTTTTGCTTGTATACATAATTCAACGGTTTTCGGAGTTTTCAGAACTTTTACAGTCTTTGTTCAAGATGATAAAACACCCGGGGCAGAGGCGCCCCGGGTGAGTTTTCACGCACCGCGGTTTCGTTTAGTACTTGAAGTTCTTGTGCAGCGGATACTTGTCGGTCAGGCTCTTCACGATGGCCTTGGCCTCTTCCATCTTCTCGGCGCTTTCCGGATTGTCGATGACCAGAGCGATGGCGTCGGTGACCTTCTTCACATCGTCTTCCTTGAAGCCGCGGGAGGTCATGGCCGGTGTACCCATTCTCAGGCCCGAGGTGACGAACGGTTTCTCCGGATCGTTCGGGATGGAGTTCTTGTTAGTCGTGATGTTGGCATCGTCGAGCAGTTTCTCTGCAACCTTGCCGGTGACGCCCTTGTTCAGCAGCTTGACCAGGATCAGGTGGTTGTCCGTGCCGCCGGATACCAGATCAAATCCGTGGGAAATCATGCCTTCGGCCAGCGCCTGGGCATTGTCGACGACCTGCTGCTGGTATTCCTTGAAGGCCGGCTCCATGGCTTCCTTCAGGCAGACAGCCTTGGCTGCGATGATGTGCATCAGCGGGCCGCCCTGCAGTCCCGGGAAGATGGCGGAGTTGATCGCCTTCTTGTATTCCTCCGTGCAGAGGATCAGGCCGCCGCGCGGTCCGCGCAGGGTCTTGTGGGTCGTTGTCGTTACGATGTCGGCATACGGTACCGGATTCTCGTGATGTCCCGTCGCGACCAGGCCTGCGATGTGGGCCATGTCGACCATGAAGATGGCGCCGACTTCATCGGCGATCTCCTTGAAGGTCTTGAAATCAATGGCTCTCGGATAGGCAGATGCGCCGGCAACGATCAGCTTCGGCTGATACTTCTTTGCCTTCTCGCGGACGTCGTCATAGTCGATGCGCTCGTCCTCACCCAGACCGTAAGCCACGAAGTTATAGGACTTACCGGAGATGTTGACCGGGGATCCGTGGGACAGGTGGCCGCCGTTGGAAAGGTCCATACCCAGAACGGTATCGCCGTAGTTCAGCACCGCCTGGTAGACCGCTGTATTCGCGTTCGCGCCGGAGTGGGCCTGTACGTTGGCATGGTCCGCGCCGAAGAGCTTGCAGGCTCTGTCGATCGCCAGCTGTTCGACCTCATCGACGAACTCGCAGCCGCCGTAATATCTCTTGCCCGGATATCCCTCGGCATACTTGTTGGTCAGCGCGCTTCCGGCAGCTTCCATGATCTCATAATTCACAAAGTTCTCAGACGCGATCATCTCGATCTTCGTCTCCTGGCGGTTGATCTCCCGCTTGATTGCTGCAGCCACTTCAGGGTCTGCTTTGTCCAGATAATTGAAATACATGTTACGCTCCTTATATGATTAATAAACAATAATGAACTCGTTAGCTCACGGCCCGTTCGAGCCGCTTCAGGGCCAGGGCCATGGTCAGCCCCGGAATGACCCGGTTGCCCGTAATCTCCACGCCCAGCATCTCGTTGATCTTCTTGAGCCGGTACTGGACGGTGTTGGTGTGGATGTCCATGAACTCAGCCGTCTTGCTGCTGTTCATGCCGGCGTCCAGCACAAAGGTTTCGAGGGTTTCAAGGAGCTGCCTGCCTTTGTGATCGGTGGTCTCCTTGAACGGCTCGAGCAGCTCGACGTAGTTCTTCTTGACGAAGCCGCCCTGGATCTGAATGTTGATGCAGTTGGAGACCAGGGTCAGTTCGTACTTGGTGAACACCCGCTTGTAGGGGAACACGTTCTGCACGAAGGACCAGCTCTCGTTGATGAGCTTGTAGGCGTCCGCCGCTCCCTCGATGCTGGAGAGCCCGGTCACATGGAAGATCCTCGCCTTGCGGCCCGCCTTCATCTTGTTGAACAGGGTCACGCAGTCGCCCTGCTGCTGCATCCGCATGCCCTCTTCGCCCACGTTCAGAATCATCCCGTAGGTCTCATCGTTCTCCGTGATCTTCAGGATCTCAAGGTCCGTCTTCTTCTCAAAATCCGCGAAGAACTGGCCCTCGGTATCCTTGTCCAGGCCCTTGGAGAAGAATGCGCAGACGATGTCGCTGCCGTCGATCTTGGCTTCCTCCTGCAGAGTGTAGGCCAGGGACTTATTGCCCCGGATGAGCGCCTTGATGAACTCTGAGCGGGCATCGCGCTCGGGCGTATACTTCCACATGCCCATGGCGAGCCGGATGATCTCCGCCAGCTTGGTGATCTCCCCGGCGGTATAGGAATCCTCGTTGTCCACGATGAACATGTAATATTTCTCGCTGCCGATGGTGACCGGGCCCCAGTAGGTCAGCACGCCGTTGACATCGATCAGGCGGTAGACCTGGGAATCCCCGTCCACATTCTGCTCCCGGCCGAGCCGGATGGCGTCCTGGATGGTCGCCTGGTGCCGCGTTTCAATGGTCAGCACCGGATTGAAATCCTCGCTCAGGAGGATCAGCTGAAAGTCGTTGTTGATGGCCGCTTCTTTCACCGCCGACTGGAAGTTGCTGTGCTTCTCAAAGTTCAGCAGGTGGAAGATCGTGTTGCTGATCAGGCTGTTGCGGAAGTTGTCTCCGTACAGGACCCGGTCCATCACGCTCGTGATCGCAGCCGAATATCCGGCCTCCGCCGGCATGACAAGCAAAGGCAGGTCCACCTGCTCCGCCGTCTGCACGACCTGATGATCGAGTTTCTTCAGCCCGCCCGGCGCGCCGATCCGGTAAACCGCCATGGCTGCGCAGCCCTGCTTCGCCGCCTGCTGGATGAGATCGCACTGGTCGTCCGTATCTGCGCCTGCTCCCGCAAAACTGGTCAGCAAAATCTGCGCCTTCTCCATGTCCGCGGCGCGCAGGGCCTTACCTGCCCCGGCGTCCAGCACGGAAATGCTCCGCACCTCGTTATCTAGTTCGCTGCTGCCCGCCAGCACCTCTGCTCCTGCAAAGGCGTCCAGCTTCAGGCAGTCTTCTACGGTTACTTTCACTGGCGATCAGTCTCCTCTTCTTCGGTGTCGGTTGATTCGGTTTCTGCGGAATCGGCCGGCTCGATCTCAGCGTCCGGAATGTCCTCGGTCTGCGCCTCCGGAATGTCCTGCTCGTCCTGAACCGGGGTGTCGATCTTGTCGGGCTTCGGAATGTCCTGCTCGTCCGGCTCAAGGCTCTCCTCCTCGTCCGGAGTCTTCGGGATCGGCTTCCTCTTCAGCGGCTTCGGGGTCATGGACACGTCGTCGTAGGTCATGACCTTTGGCTTGAACCGGGCATTGCGGCCCTGTTCCTCGATGGTCTTCTCCAGATCATCCAGTTTCTTACGCTCCGCCTCTTCTCTGGCCTCCTGTTCCATCTTCTTGCGGATCTTTCTGGCCTGGCGGGCTTCTTCCTTATTCTTCTCGGCGATCTCTTCCATCTTGCCCTTCAGATCTTCGTTCAGTTCTTCCGGAGTTCTCTCGCCGTCAAACAGCTGGATGAACTGCTCCCTGTCAAGGGTCTCAACGAGCAGCAGGCCTTCCGCAACGGCCTTCAGCTGATCCATATGCTCTTCCAGGATCGCGGTCGCTGCATCGTATGCCTCTTCGATGATCGCCTTGATCTCTTCGTCGATCTCATTTGCCGTCTCTTCAGAGTAGTTCTGGCGCGTGGAGAAATCCTTGCCCAGGAAGACTTCGTCCGAAGAGCTGTAGTTGACCGGGCCGAGCTTCTCGCTGAAGCCGTACTTGGTGACCATCTCTCTGGCCACGTCCGTTGCCCGCTGAATATCGTTGCTTGCGCCCGTGCTGATGTCGTCCAGGGTCAGCTGCTCGGCCACCCGGCCGCCCAGCAGGTGGATGATCATCTCGCGCATCTCTTCCTTGGTGCCGTAGCTCTTATCCTCTTCCGGCAGGGTCATGGTGAAGCCGCCGGCCATGCCTCTCGGGATAATGGTGATCTGGTGCACCGGATCGGTCTTAGGCAGGCAGTGGGCCACGACTGCGTGTCCCGCTTCGTGGAAGGCGGTGAGTCTTCTCTCTTCGTCGTTGATCACGCGGCTTCTCTTCTCCGGACCCGCGATGACCTTGGTGATCGCTTCCTCGATCTCGTCCATCCGGATCTGGATGCCGTTCCTGCGCGCCGCAAGCAGCGCCGCTTCATTGAGCATATTCTCGATATCCGCCGGGGTAAAGCCAGGTGTTCTTCTGGCCAGCACCTTCAGATCCACGCTCGGATCCAGCGGCTTGTTTCTGGAATGTACCCTGAAGATCTCTTCTCTTCCGACGATGTCCGGCCGGCCGATGACGATCTGCCTGTCGAAGCGGCCCGGTCTCAGGAGCGCCGGGTCGAGGACATCCGGACGGTTGGTCGCCGCCAGGATGATGATGCCGGTGTTCTCCGCGAATCCGTCCATCTCTACCAGAAGCTGGTTCAGCGTCTGCTCTCTCTCATCGTGTCCGCCGCCCAGGCCGGCGCCACGCTTACGGCCAACCGCGTCGATCTCATCGATGAACACGATACACGGCGCATTCTTCTTGGCCTGCTCGAACAGGTCTCTGACACGGGATGCGCCGACGCCGACGAACATCTCTACGAAGTCGGAACCGCTGATGGTAAAGAACGGTACGCCCGCCTCTCCTGCCGTCGCCTTCGAGATGTATGTTTTACCCGTGCCCGGAGGGCCGACGAGCAGGATGCCCTTCGGGATCCGCGCGCCCAGGCTGTTATATTTCGCCGGATGCCGGAGAAAATCGACGATCTCCTCCAGTTCTTCTTTCTCTTCCTTCAGACCCGCAACGTCCTTGAAGGTGATCTTCTTCTGGTCGCCCTTCTGGAGCTTGGCCCTGCTTTTGCCAAAGGACATGGCCTTGCCGCCGCCCCCCTGCTGCTGCATGATGAACCAGAACAGGAAGACCATCAGGCCGACCATGATCAGTGTCGGCAGCAGGCTCAGCCAGATCGACTCCTTCTTCGGGGCCGGGCTGGACAGTTTCAGATTGCCCTCCTTCACCTGCGGCATGATGTAATCTTCATAGATGAAACTCATATCCACGGCGCTGTTCACATAGGCATAAACCTTGTCGCCGGACTTGAGTTCCGCAATCAGCTGGGTCTCCTCCACTCGGATGCTCTCTACCTCGTTCGTCTTCAGGTAGCCGATCATCGTGGATTCCTTGACCTCTTTCATCTCCGGGGTCGTATCGAGATTAAAAAACCATATGAATCCAATCACAAGTGCAAAAATGACGATCCATACAGTGATATTTCTGCCACGTTTGTTCAAACTATCTTTCCTCCTGCTTTTTGTGATTGCAATACAAAAATGCAATCATATTTTATCATGTCAACCTATGTTTATCAATATACCGGGACTTTTTTAGTGCACTTTTCACTAAAACTACACAGTACAGTTCGGGCGGATCGAGCGGGTTTGGTCCTGCGTCAGGCGGGCAATAATAATTGGCATTCACCAAAAAGTCCTCTCCCCGATACACTTTTGGTGAATTTAATCAGTCTCCGTCGAGTTAGTTTTGACTAATTCACCAAAGTCCTCCCAATACGTGAGTATTTTGGTGAATCCGATCACTCCTTCCGTCTCAGATTCGCTTCTTTCAGTCGGGAATTCCCTAAAATTCACCAAATACCCCGTGAATTCATCGATATTTGGTGAAGTCCGGCTATTTTCCATATATTGCCATGATTGCGTCAGACCTGCTTTTCCATTACAATAAAGTCAGCTTTCAGGAGGAGATCGATGAGCAGAGCATTCGTTTCAGACAAAGAGGATTGGGCCTATTGCGCAAAGGCAGGCGAGCGCTGTCTTCACGCAGGCCTCGGCGAAGACTGCCGCGAAAAGGACTGCCCGCACTATGCCAAGGCGGTGCAGGCAGTGAAGAAGAGCGCCGGCGACCGGACGGTCCGGCGGACCCCCTCGGCGGGATCCACTGCGTCCGGATCCACTGCGTCCGAATCCACCGGCCCGGCCCGCTCCACAAAGCGCGCGAACATCAAGCCTCCCAGAAGGTGGGGTGGACGCCATGGATAAGGGGCGGGCCCTTCTGACCAGCATCCTGATCGGACTCATCGCCGGCGGCGCCTGCGTTCTTTTTTATGCCTGCACGCAGGTCTGCGACCGGACGCGGGAGGAGCACGCATTTCTCCTGTACCTGCTTCCGGCGGCCGGACTTCTGATCGTATCCCTTTATGATGGGGTTCTGGGCGATAAAGATCTTTCGATGGGCGCCCTCTTCCGGCATGTGCAGGAGGGAAAGCCCGCCTCGCTTCTGATTGCGCCGATGATTTTCCTGAGCACCTGCCTGGCCTATCTGACCGGCGGCTCGGTCGGGAGAGCCGGGTCTGCACTGCAGATCGGCGGAAGCATCGGGGCGGCGCTTGGCGGCGCCCGGGGCAATGAAACCTCGTCAGGCCGCAACCCGCTCCCTGTCATCTGCGGAATCAGCGCCGGCTTCACGGCGATTCTGCACGCGCCCCTGGCCGGGGCGGTCTTCGGACTCGAAGTCCTGGTGCTCACAAAAAAGAGCTGGCAGTATCTTCTGCCCGCTCTCATTTCATCTTTTCTGACCTGGGGAATCGCAACCGGATGCTGCTCGCTATTTGGTCTGACCTATACGGACTTCACCGTGCCGGCAGACCACTTCACCTCCCTGCACGCTTCCGACTGCGCAAAACTCGCCCTGCTGGCGCTGGCCGCGACGCTGGTCGCCCGGCTCTACTGCTATAGCCGGCGGCTGGTCGCCTGGGGTCTTGCCCGGCTGCTGGAAAATCCCTATCTTCGCGTGCTGGCCGGCGCGATCGCCGTCGTTTTGATCACAAAGCTGATCGGGACCACGGAGTATAGCGGCGTGGGCTTTTCCTATGCCGCTTCCGCGCTCGCAGGGGATACCAACACGTTCGCGTTTTTCTGGAAGCTGGTACTGACGATTCTGACGCTGGGCTGCGGCATCCGGGGCGGCGAAATCGCGCCCAACATCTTCATCGGCGCAACCTTCGGCTGCATGGCAGGCTCGATTCTTGGCATGGATCCCTGCCTTTGCGCGGCGGTCTGCCTCATCTGCGTGCTGAGCAGCGTCACCAACTGCACGCTGGCGATCTTCCTCTACGGCTGCGAGGCCCTGTGTCATCATCCTGCCGCCGTGCTCATTTTCGCGGGGGCATCGCTGACTGCCCATCTTTTCTCCGGCGAGATCTGCATCTACCGGGAGCAGCTGTCAGACCGGATCCCCGGGAAACCGCGGCTTGGGCGCCCGTGGTTCGGGCATTCACCTCTTGAATAACTCTCAAGTAAAACTGACCCGGCCGCGCGCCACCGTGACAGAATGTCCGCGGGGGAACTCGACGGTCTTGGGGGCCTGCTTTTTCAGGATGATCGCATCGGCCGCCCGCAGCCGCTCTTCGGAAATATCGCTGATGAGGCCGACCTCGGCGAACGCCCTTGCGATGACGCGGTGGCGGATCGCTTCCGGCTGCAAAGCCAGGTCTTCCCGGTCAAGGATCACCTGTTCCTTCGCCTGGGCTGAGGCTGCGGCGCCCGGATCTGCATCGCCCGGGCCCGCGTCGTCCTGCTCCACATCGCTGATCCGCAGCTGCCAGAACGCCCTTTCCGCCTGCTGCCACAGGTACTCCTTATCGGCAGCCGCAATCCGGCCAAGGCGGGCCAGGGTCTCGATGATGTTCTGATTGTATTCGGTCAGCTGCGGCAGAAGATCCAGCCGGATCCGGTTTCTCGTATAGATCGGCTCCTGATTGGTGTGATCGGTCACCGGATCGAGCCCGTTCTCCTCGCAGTACGCCTCGATCTCGTCTCTCGGGACGTCGAGCAGGGGACGAATCACCGGGATTTCCCGCTCGAATCGCCTATAGGCAATGCCCGATAAACCATCCGTCCCGGTTCCACGAAGGATTCGGTGCAGGATCGTTTCCGCCTGATCGTTGGCGTTCTGGGCGACGGCGATGCGGACGCGGGGGGTCAGCTCGGCCTGCACCTCCTTTGCCACCTGTACGAATGCATCATATCTGGCCTTACGGCCGGCCTCTTCGGAAGTCATTCTGAGTTCGCGCGCGAGGGCATTGCAGTCCACGATGAAACTGCGGCAGGGACGAACGATTCCCGGCTCGCCGCCCGCTTCCGTTCCGCCGCCGGCCGCCTTCTGGCAGAGCTCCTCCACATACACCTGGTCCCGCTCCGCCGCGCCGGGCCGAAACTGATGGTTCACATGGACCGGGTGAATGGTTAGTTCGTACTCCGGGGCAAGCCTTTGCAGGACGTGGAAAAGGCAGGTGGAGTCCGGCCCGCCGGACAGACCGAGGACAATGTGGTCTCCTTTATGAATCAGATTATGAGTCTGTATCGTTTGTCTTACGGTGTCGATCAACATTGTGCTTTCCTCATTAGATAACGAACTTTCGAGGTTTTCGCTCTGTAAAAGAGGGAAAACCTCAAAAGTTCCTTCCTTGGATCTAACCGACTTCCGCTGTGCGCTCGTCACTCTCATCAGAGTTCCGTCTTTTTCTCGTCAGCAGTGCAAGTACTTCCTCAATCAGCAGGATGACGAACATGATGAGTGTCCATCTGTCGGTCAGCTGCATCGGCTGGCTCATGTCCTCGGTCAGGAGGAAGATAATCACTGCCGCGATCGCCGGGATGAGGCATGCCAGACGGAGCAGGATCCTCCGCTTCGTGCGGCCCCGCTCGTCCTCACCGGAGGCGTCCTCACCGGACGCGTCGTTACCGGACGCATTCTCATCCGCTTCATCCTCGCCGCGTCTTCTCTTCCTGATGAACAGGAAGATCAGGACCAGCAGGCTGATGATGCAGGTTGCGATGGCGCAGAGCAGGTTGAGCAGTGCCCATGCGCCGGTGGCCAGAGCCTGCGGAATCGCGCCGTCATCCACGTAGGTGATCTGCGGAATTCCGTCATCGGAGACGGTGACCAGTCCGGTCGCCGGGCCGGTCAGGCCGGCATCAGAAGATCCACCGCCGGTCTGTCCCGGTGTTCTCTGGGAATCCGATGCGCCCGATGGTTTGGACGAATCAGATGGTCCGGACGGATCCGCCGGGTCGGTAGAATCCGTTACGCCCGGAAGGACCGGTTCTCCGGTATCCATTCTGTAGGTGACAAACAGTTCGATGTCATCGCGGCCCATGGTTCCGTAGAGTTCCTTGAAGTCCGGATTGTATCCGCTGACCTGCGGAGAGACGATCGGACCGTAATCCGTATCCTCCTCCATCGAATCCTTATAGTCGCCCGCTACCGGACGGTTGTCCTCATCAACATAGTGGACGATCAGTTTGTGGATCGGCACTGCGTTCATCAGCAGGACGCCGTCCACGGTCGCCACCTCGTAGTTGCCGGCATCGCCCTTGGTGAACTCATAGGAAGCCACCCGGTTCGGAACCGGATTCTGGCTCGGATGACTGATCTGACCTTCAATGACAGCCTCGATCTCATCATCGTCCACCAGGCCTTCTGTCACGTAACTGTCATTGCTGTGGACGTCTCCGTTGTAATCAAACTGCTCACTGGCCGCTGTAATGGTAACCTCCTTCGGGAGTACCGTCAGTGTGCCCGGGATGGCTGTGACCGCATAGCTTGCGGTGACATCCTTGTCTCCGTGCATGATCCGGAAGTCTCCCACCGGATTGTTGCCGGATGCTGTATCCGCTGCATTGGTCACGCTGCCGGTCGCAGAAGTTTCCAGCACATCGCCCTCAAACAGAGCTCCTTCCGTCACGCTGACCTGCGGCGCCTCATGCGGCTTGCCATCGTAGGTCCAGGTGCCGCTTGCAGCCGTGATCGTGATCTGCGCATCCGCATTGACCACGGTAAGCGCGCCGTCCACGGTCTTCACCTTGTAGTTGGACCGCTTGCCGGACTTGAACTTCCAGGAGGCGATCCGGTTCACGACCGGGCTCTCCTCCGGAGTAGTGATCTTGCCTTCTGTTTCAGCGCTGATCTCATCGGAGCCGACCAGGCCCAGAACGGTGTATCCGCTCTCGCTGTGTGCCTTGCCGTCGTAAACGAAGGTTCGGCTTGCGGCCGTGATCTCAGCAGCCTTCGGCTTGATCTCGAGGCGGCCTGCCTTTGCAGTAATCTGATAGTTCTCCGTCACGTCCTCAGCGCCGTGCAGGATTCGGTAGCCCTCCGCCACCGGGTTATTTCCATCCGCAGTGTCACGAACATCTGTCACGCTGCCGGAAGCATGTGCCTTAAGGACATCTCCCTCGAACAGTTTGCCGTCCGTGATCGCAACGGTCTCATTGGAATGAGGCTGGCCGTCATAGGTCCATGCGCCGCTGGCTGCCGTGATGGTGATCTTCCGATCTGCCTTCTTCATGGTCAGCTTGCCGCTGACAGTCCGGACGTCGTAGTTGGCCGCATCTCCCTTGATCTTGTAAGAAGCGATGCGGTTTTCGGCCGGGCTCTCGGTCGGGAAGGTGATCCCGCCGATGGTCCTCGCCGCAATCTCGTCGCTTCCGACCAGGCCGACTGTCTCATAGTCTTCGCTCGTATGCGTCTTACCGTCGTAGGTGAACTCCGCGTCAGAAGCAGTCACCGTCACAGACTTCGGCGTCACGGACAGGGTGCCCGGGAGGCTTGTGACTGCGTAGTTCTCGGTGACATCTTCCTCATCATGGTAGATCCGGTAAGAGGTGACCGTATTATTGCCCTCAGCCGTATCCGTTACATTCCTTACGACGCCGCCCGCCTTCGCGCGCAGTTCATCGCCGGAGAGCAGGCCGCCCTTCACGATCTCTACGCTCTGGTCTGCATGCGGTTTGCCGTCGTAGGTCCAGGTATGGCTGGCTGCCTGGATCGTGATGGCCTTTTCAGCCTTCGTGATCTGCAGCTGCCCGTCGACCCGGTTCACTTTGTAGTTGTTTTCATCGCCCGCCGTGAAGGTGTACCCCGTGATCCGGTTGACCACCGGGCTCTGACTGAGCAGGCGGATCGATCCGACCACGATCGCTTCGATCCGGTCGGAGCCAACCAGGCCGGTCGCCGTGAAGCTGCCGTTGCTGTGCGCCTCTCCGTCATAGACGAAGTTCTCACTGGCCGCTGTCAGAGTGACTTCCTTCGGTGTGATGCTCAGCGTGCCGGGCTGTGCCTTGACGGCATAGCTGGACGTGACATCCTCGCCATCGTGCAGGATGCGGTAGCTCGTGACCGGATTGTTGCCCGCAGCAGTATCCCGGACATTCGTCGCGCTGCCGCCGGCAGATGCGTAGAGGACATCTCCCGCAAACAGTTTTCCTTCGGTCACAGCCACGTCGGAATTTCCATGCCGCTGGCCGTCATAAGTCCATTCGCTGCTGCCGCCTGTGATCGTAATCGACCGGTTCGCATGCGTCATGGTCAGCCGCCCGCTCGCTTTTGTAATGTGATAGTTCGATGCCTGTCCATGGGTGAAGGCCACCGCTTCCACTCTGTTCTCCGCGGGGCTTTCCTCCGGGAAGGTGATCGTTCCGTTCACCACGGCGCTGATCTCATCGCCCTCCACGAGGCCTGCCGTCTCATAGCCAGGCTCCGACTGGGGCAGTCCGTTATATGTAAAGTTCTTGTCCAGAGCGGTCACAGTCAGCTCTGCCGGCAGGACGCGCAGCGTTCCCGCCTGCGCCAAGATCCGGTAGCTTTCGGTCACGTCCTCACCCTCGTGTGTGATCCTGTAGCCTTCGGCCACCTGGTTGTTGCCCTCCTTCGTATCGGAGACGTTCGTGACCGTCCCGGTCGCCTTTGCCTCGAGCTGATCGCCCGGGAAGAGGCTGCCGCTGATGACCGTGACTTCTTTGTTTTCATGTGCCTGGCCGTCATAGGTCCAGGTCTGGTCGGCCGCCTTGATGATGATCGCCTGCTGCCCGGCTTCCATACTCAGCTGGCCGTTTACTGTCTTCACCTCGTAGTTCGTATCGTTGCCGGAAATCTTCCAGGATTCGATCTCATTGACCACCGGGCTCTGGGACGGGAAGGTGATGCCGCCCTTTACAGCTGCCGTCAGCTGATCGGTTCCGACCAGGCCGGAGACATCATATGCCGGCCAGGTCTTCTCGGTTCCGTCATATACGAAGGTCTGATCCTGTGCCGTGACCGTCACCGGCCGCGGCTTGATGCTGAGCGTTCCCGCCTGCGCCGTGATCCGGTAGTTTTCAGTCACGTCCTCATTTTCGTGCAGGATCCGGTACCCGTCAGCCACCGGGTTGTTGCCTTTCTCGGTGTCCGTCACATTCGTCACGCTGCCGGTTGCCGCTGCTGAGAGTCTGTCGCCGGGCAGCAGCTCGCCCTCCGTGACCGTAACGGTCCCGTTTTCGTGCGTCTTCCCGTCGTAGGTCCAGCTCTCATCGGCTGCCGAGATCGTAATCTTATGGCTTGCCGCGCCCATGCTCAGCTCACCGTTTTTGACCGTGACATCATAGTTTTCGGGGATACCATTCGTGATTTCATAGCTGATGACTTCGTTTGTCACAGGGCTCTGGGACGGATAGGTGATCGTCCCGGTGACCTTTGCCTTGATCTCATCGGAACCGACCAGGCCTTCTACATCGAAGCCTGGCTCGCTGTGCGCGGTCCCGTCATAGGTGAATTCCGCGCTTCTGCCCGTGATGCTCACCGGCCGCGGGGCTATGCTGAGCGTTCCGGCCAGAGTCGTTACCGCATAGTTCTCCGTGACATCTTCCTCGCCATGGTAAATGTGGTACGAACTTACCGGATTGTTGCCCGATGCCGTATCGCGGACGTCGGTCACAGAGCCTCCTGCCTCTGCGCGAAGCTCATCGCCGGACAGCAGGCTGCCGCCCGTCAG
>JAZNNY010000053.1:0-20909 GCA_045580505.1 Lentihominibacter sp. | reverse complement strand
ATCACACAACCCCTTGGCTCACAGAACGACATGGCTACGATCCGACTTCGGCCGCTGATCGCAGGGGAGGATTTCGTCCTGCTCGGCTTTAAGGAGAAAGAGTGGGAGGAGAAGCTGCTATAACCGGGAAATCCGCGCCGCTGTATCCAGGTAGTGCTTTTGCCCGATCTATGTTACAATAATAACAATCAGTATAATTATGCATTTGTTGTTTTAACACGAAAGGGTCGGGACTTATGGGACGACGCGATGCCAAACTGGTAGGGAAGCTCGATTCGATGCACGTCATTGTACCGCTGCTTTATCCGGCCAGATGCGATAACGAAGCGTATATCGCAGAACGCATTGATTTGACAAACATCAACCGGTATCTGCAGCAGAAGAACGAGGAACTGCAGCGGCAGACCCCAGACGGAGAGGATCCATTTCGGTATACGATCTTTCATCTGATCGTGGCCGCGTTGCTGAAGACACTGCATCAGCGGCCGAAGATGAATTATTTTATTCAGAACAAGAGAATCTACGAACGCAATGAGGTCAGCGCGTCCTTCGTGGTCAAGAAGAAATTCTCGGACCAGGGCGGAGAGGCGCTGGCCGTACTGCGCGGAGAAGACGAAGACACCTTAGAAACCATCCATGAGAAGATCCGCCAGCAGGTCTACAGCGGGCGGAGTGAGAAAAAGGACGGCTCGACCGAAGCGATGGACATCGTAACCAAGCTGCCGTTCTTTTTAGTGCGCTTTGTTGCCTGGCTTGCCCGCAGGCTGGACGTTCACGGCAAAGTGCCTGCGCCTGTGATCTCAAGCGATCCCTACTACACCTCCATCGTGCTGTCCAATCTCGGATCGATCAAACTGAGGAGCGGCTACCACCACCTGACGAACTGGGGGACGAATTCCCTGTTCGTCATCATCGGTGAGAAGAAGATGCGCCCGTTCTTTGAGGACGACGGAAGTTATGAGATGCGAGACAGCCTCGACCTCGGCATTACGGTCGATGAACGGCTCGCCGACGGTTACTACTATTCGAAATCGGTTCGGCTCCTGAAAAAACTGCTTCAGGAGCCGGAACTACTGGAGCGGCCGCTGGCCGAGCCGATCGATTACGAATAGGGAGCAGGGATCAAGGACAGCAGAGAGGAGAAACACCATGTTATACGACACAGAGAATCTGATTACATTTCCGATCCCGGAGAAGGTTCAAACCCCATGGTTTGCCCATCGGGGCGATCTCCCGGAGACGCTTGTCTACAGCGGCGGCACCATGTACGAGAAGGTGCAGACCGTTGCCAGGACATTCCCGGGGAATACCGCCTTCGACTTCATGGGCAAGTCCACAAGCTACAAGCAGATGCTGCAGCAGATCGATGCATGCGCCAGATCACTGCGTACCATTGGGGTCAGAGAGGATGACCGGATCACCATCGCCATGCCTAACTGCCCGCAGGCGATCTACATGCTCTATGCCATCAACCGGGTTGGCGCCATCGCCAACATGGTGCATCCCCTGTCCGCGGAGAAGGAGATCGAAGAGTATCTCAACATTTCCCACAGTACCACGATCATTACGCTCGATCAGTTTTACGGCAAGATCGAAGCGATCCGCAAGAACACCGAATTGAGAAACGTGATCATCGCGAGGATCCGCGATGAGCTGACCCGCCCGATCCGGGCAGGGTATATGGCAACCGAAGGACGCAAGATCGAGCCGATCCCAAAGGATGCGCCCATTATCTCCTGGAAACAGTTTCTCCGGCTCGGTAAATCCAGCTTCCCGGATTACGAAGTCGTGCGGAAGGCGGACGATCCTGCCGTGATCCTCTATTCCGGCGGGACGACCGGCAAGACCAAGGGCATCGTCCTGACGAATATGAACTTCAACGCCTTGTCCGAGCAGGTCGTTGCAGCCAACCCCATGTTTCAGCCGGGCGACCGGATGCTGGCGGCTATGCCGCTGTTCCACGGCTTCGGTCTGGGCGTCTGTATCCATACGATGCTATCCCAGGGCGGGCGCTGCGTGCTGGTGCCCCGGTTCACCCCCAAGAGTTACGCCAGGCTGATCACCAAATACCGGTGCAATTTCATCGCGGGAGTGCCGACGCTCTACGAAGCCCTGCTGCGGCTGCCGCTCATGAAGAAGGCGGACCTGTCCTGTCTGAAGGGTGTCTTCTCCGGAGGGGATTCTCTGTCGGTCGAACTCAAGAAGAAATTCGACAGGTTTCTCTATACGCATAACGCATCCATTCAGATCCGGGAGGGCTACGGAACGACGGAATGCGTGACGGCCTCCTGCCTTACACCGCCGAACCAGGCCCGGGAGGGGAGCATCGGCATCCCGTTCCCAGATACATACTATAAGATCGTAGAACCCGGCACGGACCGCGTGCTCCCCTACGGGGAGGAGGGCGAGATCCTGATCGCCGGACCGTCCGTGATGAAGGGGTATCTGGATATGCCGGAGGAGACCGCGGAAGTCCTGCGTACCCATGAGGACGGCCTGACCTGGGTCTATACCGGAGATCTCGGGACGATGGACGAAGCTGGATTCATCTACTTCAAAGGCAGGATCAAGCGGATGATCATCACCTCGGGCTATAACGTCTATCCGGCCCAGCTCGAGAACATCTTCGACGCGCATGAGATGGTGCACATGAGCTGCATCATCGGCGTGCCGGACAGCCTGAAGATGCATAAGGTCAAGGCCTTTGTCATGCTGAAGGAAGGCGTGCCGGCGAGTGAAGCCACGAAGGAAGAACTGATGGACTACGCCAGAAAGCACATCGCGAAATACGCGATGCCCTATGACATCGAATTTCGTAAGGAACTGCCAACGACCCTGGTCGGCAAGGTTGCCTACCGGCAGCTGGAGGAAGAAGAACTGACCAGGCAGGGACAGGCGAAAGGAGATCCGGCATGAACCGGAAGATGATCCTTTCACGGCTGTTTGAACTGCAGGACACCGGCTACCGACAGTTTCAGATGAAACTGATGCCGACGGTAGATCCGGAATCCGTAATCGGAGTGCGAACGCCGCAGCTGCGGAGCATGGCAAAGGACCTGCGAAAGACCGGGAGCACGGAGGGGATCGAAGGGTTCTTGGGCATGCTCCCGCATGAATATTTCGATGAGAACCAGCTGCACGCGTTTCTTCTGTCGGAGGAGAAGGACTTCGAACGGTGCATTCAGCAGGTTGAAGCCTTTCTCCCCTATGTGGACAACTGGGCGACCTGCGACCAGCTGTCACCGAAGGTCTTCCGAAAGCATAAGGAGCAGCTGCTTCCATATGTCAGGCGGTGGCTTACGGCGGAGCATACCTATACAGTCCGTTTTGCCATCGGCATGCTGATGCAGCTTTTTCTGGATGACGACTTTGCGCCGGAATATCCGAAGCTCGTCGCATCGGTTCATTCAGAAGAGTATTACGTGAACATGATGATCGCCTGGTACTTCGCCACGGCGCTGGCCAAGCAGTACGATAGCGTCCTGCCCTATCTGCAGGAGCAAAGGCTGGACGCATGGACCCACAATAAGACCATTCAGAAGGCCGTCGAAAGTTACCGGATCAGCCCGGAGCAGAAGACATATCTGAAGACGCTGAAGATAAAACAGAGAAAATGATGATTACGCGGAGGTATTAATGAAAAGAAAACAGTTGATCATGGCAGCATGCCTTGGACTGATGCTGGTACTGGCCATGCTGGCCGGCTGCGGCGGAAGCACGGACGCGGAAGGCTCCGGGAGCGCGGAGACTGCGAAGGCGGAGGGAATCGGCGTGCACCATGCGGTAATCTCGGTGAAGGATTACGGCGACATCACCCTTGAACTCGACGGCGACACGGCGCCGATCACCGTGCAGAACTTCATGGATCTGGCAAATGCCGGCTTCTATGATGGCCTGACTTTTCACCGGATCATGGACGGGTTCATGATCCAGGGCGGCGACCCGAACGGGGATGGCAGCGGGGGCTCAGACCAGACCATCCAGGGAGAATTCGCCTCCAACGGTGTGGAGAACAACATCTCTCATAAGAAGGGCGTGATCTCCATGGCGCGGGCAGGCGACCCGAACAGCGGCAGCTCTCAGTTCTTCATCGTGGTGGCGGACTCGGAGTTTCTGGACGGGGACTATGCTGCCTTTGGACACGTGACCGAAGGGCAGGAGATCGCGGATAAAATAGCAGCGGATGCCAAACCGCTCGACGACAACGGGACCATCGCACCGGAGGATCAGCCAGTGATCACCTCGGTCAAGGTGAAGGACTAAAATTTCAGTATATTTCTCTTGCAAAATCCTGGCAAATGACTATACTGAATACAGAAAAAATTGCATCCAGACGGAGAGGTAACACATGAAACAGAAAGCAGAAGAAATCAAGAAAGCATTCGAAGATCACAGCAGTGAAGCAGTTGAGTCAATCAGCAAGCTGGCTGCCTTTATCGAAAAGTGCGCGATGGCACCGGAAGCGATTGAGCAGATGATCAAAAATACCATGAAGGCTGACACGCAGCATCCGGAGATCGAGGAGATCGAGGGGATGTCCAGCAAGGAGTATGCTGGAATCTATAAGAGGATGTCAGAAGTGATCGCGGAAGAGCCGGAGAAGTATGAAGAACACGCCAGGATGAGCGGCATGACTGCCGGTGAACTGTCGACCCTGTTCGCGCAGATCAACGGCACGATCGAGAAATATCCGGAAGTCTGGGAGAGCCAGGAGAACGCGCACATGCTGAGCCCGAAGAATCTGAAGATCCTGGTGGATGTATTCAAAAAATAAAATCGGAGGATTCCGATGGACAACAAGAAGAAGGTGGCGGCGGCAGTAGCGGCAACGATTGCTGCATCCGGCGCTGCGGTGGATGCTTCGTTCGACAATCCTGCGGACATTCTGCAGCAGGACGCGGGCACCCAGCCACAAATTCAATACGTAGACCTGGAGAACGATCAGGACAGCGGTCAGCTGCAGGATGATGAGAAGAAGCAGGGGGAAACGGTAAAGTCCGGCCCGCTGCGCGAGTGGATCCTGCATCTGCCACTGGCTGTGCGGACGGTTTTCGTGTTGCCATTCTGGTTCATCGGACACTTAGTAGTCCTCGGCGGAAGTACGCTGTTTGCAGGTCTTTCGCCGGTGCTGCACTGGCTGCTGGGACTTGCCCTGATTGCCCTTGTCATTGCGGGAGCTTTCACGGTGACAGCCAAGGCCATGTTCCCGGATCTGCCGATTCGGAAAATCCTGAACCGGCATACGATCAAATGGATCCTGATTGCGGCAGTAGCCGTCTGGCTTGCCGATCTGCTGCTCGGGATATTCTGGGCGGGCTATGCCCACTTCAAGACCATCTTCCTGGGCGGATTTACGCTGATCGCGCTCGCTTCGCTCGTCATCTGGTTTGCCCGCAGGGAGCACAGGCGGCGGCAAAGCATGCCGGAAGAGGAACCGCCGGTTGAGGAAGAGCCGGAAGAACTCGTCTATACCTCGCTTGGGCAGACCTTCACGGTGCGCCCGCCGCGGGAATAGGACGTAATAATAGAGAAAAAAGAGAGCAGGTTCTCGCTAAATGCGGAACGTGCTCTTTTTTCATGTGCTGAAATCTTAGATGTAATAAACCGGATCCCGGTCTCCAAGCAGATCGCTGAGTTTTTTTCCATAGAAGAAGTCATGCACCATCTGGTGGTATTCCTTCCACATGGGAAGCGTCTCGCAGAAGTCTGCCCGGGGGCAGTCGTAATCCTCCCGGGCCAGACAGGCGACCGGAGCCAGGGTGCCTTCCATCAGTTCGACGATTTCCCCTACGGTGTATTCATCTGGTTTCCGGCAGAGGCTGTAGCCGCCGCCCTTTCCACTTACTCCATTCAGAAGGCCATTTTTGACCAGCTCTTTGACAATGATCTCCAGATACTTCTTGGAGATGTCCTGCCGCTCGGCGATGCTCTTTAATGGAATGTTTCCTTCTCCCTCATGCTGCGCCAGATCGATCATGACGCGAAGGGCATATCGTCCTTTGGTTGAAATCATGCTCTGCCCCCTCTCTAGTCTGTCTATTCTACCATCTATCACCTATTGTACTACGGGGTAAATATGAAATTCAAGGTAAAAAATTTTATAAATCCTATTGACATAGTAGGTAAATAGTATTAATATAGCATCGTTCGAACAAGATAGTTACCAAATGAAACAGAAAAAGAAAGGGATGATATAGATGAGCGATTACAGATTTGAAACATTACAGCTGCATGTAGGACAGGAACAGGCAGACCCGGCGACCGACGCCAGAGCCGTTCCCATCTATCAGACAACTTCGTACGTTTTCCATAACAGCCAGCACGCGGCAGACCGGTTCGGTCTCGCGGACCCGGGCAACATCTACGGTCGGCTGACCAATTCCACACAGGGGGTGCTGGAAGATAGAGTCGCCGCACTGGAAGGGGGGTCTGCCGGTCTGGCGCTGGCCTCCGGAGCGGCGGCCATCACCTATACGATTCAGGCGCTGGCGGCAAACGGCGGTCACATCGTCGCGCAGAAGACGATCTACGGAGGGACCTTCAACCTGCTGGCGCATACGCTGCCTCAGTACGGGATCGAGACGACCTTTGTAGATGCCCACAACCTGCAGGAAGTGGAGGAGGCCATTCAGGAGAATACCCGGGCGATCTTCCTGGAAACCCTGGGCAATCCGAACAGCGACATTCCGGATATCGAGAAGATCGCAGATCTGGCGCACAGCCACGGACTTCCGCTCGTGATCGACAACACCTTCGGAACGCCGTATCTGATTCGACCGATCGAATACGGAGCGGACATCGTGGTGCATTCCGCGACCAAGTTCCTGGGCGGCCACGGAACAACGCTCGGAGGAATCATCGTGGAAGCCGGCAAGTTCGACTGGAAGGCCAGCGGCAAGTACGGCAACATCGCGGACCCGAATCCATCCTACCACGGAATCTCCTTCTATGATGCCGTGGGTCCGGCAGCTTTCGTCACCTACATCCGAGCGATCCTGCTAAGAGACAGCGGAGCGACGCTGGCACCATTCAGCGCATTCCTGCTTTTGCAGGGGGTGGAGACCCTGTCGCTTAGGGTGGAGCGGCACGCGGAGAACACGGAGAAGGTTCTGGCATTTCTGAACGCGCACCCGCAGGTTGAGAAGATCAACCATCCGGCACTTCCGGACCATCCGGATCACGCGCTCTATCAGAAGTATTTCCCGAACGGAGGCGGCTCGATCTTCACCTTTGATATCAAGGGCGGCAAGGAGGAAGCCTGGAAGTTTATCGACGCGCTCGAGATCTTCTCGCTTTTGGCCAACGTGGCGGATGTGAAGAGCCTCGCCATTCATCCGGCGAGCACGACGCATTCCCAGCTGACGGACGAGGAACTCACGGATCAGGGAATCAGTCAGGCGACAATCCGCCTGTCCATCGGAACAGAACATATTGATGATATCATTGCGGATCTGGAGAAGGGATTCGCTGCAGCGAAATAAACAAAGGGGGTTTAAAAATATGGCAAATATCTATAAGGGAACACTGGCGCTGATTGGAAATACGCCGCTCGTAGAGGTAATCAACATTGAGAAGGACCTGGGACTTGAAGCAACCATCCTGGTCAAACTGGAGTACTTTAATCCGGCGGGAAGTGTGAAAGACCGGATCGCCATGTCCATGATCGAGGACGCGGAGGAGAAGGGCTTGCTTAAGGAGGGCTCCGTTATCATCGAGCCGACATCCGGCAACACCGGAATCGGACTCGCGGCAATCGCGGCGGCGAAGGGGTACCGCGCGATCCTGACCATGCCGGAGACCATGAGCGTGGAGCGGCGCAACATCCTGAAGGCCTACGGGGCAGAGATCGTTCTGACCGAAGGGGCCAAGGGAATGAAGGGCGCCATTGCCAAGGCGGAGGAACTGGCTAAGGAGATTCCGGGCGGCTTCATCCCGGGACAGTTTGTCAACCCGGCCAATCCGGCCATCCATAAGAAGACGACAGGACCGGAGATCTGGAGGGATACCGACGGCAAGGTCGACATCTTCATCTCCGGCGTCGGGACAGGCGGAACGGTCACGGGCACCGGCGAGTATCTGAAAGAACAGAATCCGGATGTCAAGGTCGTCGCACTGGAGCCGGCCGATTCCCCGGTCCTCTCTGAGGGAAAGGCAGGCGTGCACAAGATCCAGGGCATCGGCGCGGGCTTCGTTCCGGACGTTCTGAACACGGCGGTTTACGATGAAGTGTTCACATCGTCTAATGACGATGCCTTCGCGGCAGCCAAATATCTGGCCAAGAAGGAGGGAATCTCCGTCGGCATCTCCTCGGGGGCTGCGCTGCATGCGGCGATCCAGTATGCTAAAAATCCGGAGAACAAGGGGAAGACCATCGTGGCGCTCCTTCCGGACAGCGGCGACAGATATTACTCCACGCCGTTATTCACCGAATAAGAGACTTGATTGCTCTCTTTTGGGATTGTCTTGCCATCGGTTGACATCGGAAATGACGCTGGTGTACACTTACAGATGTTCGATTTTTGACATCTGAGGAGGGCAAGAAGGTGACAAGTGAAAACAAAAAGAAAATCTCCGTTCTCGGCGTAGCAATGATGGTTTGCGTTACTGTCGCGGGCGGAGGTTTTGGTATTGAGGACATGGTTGGCAGCGTGGGTCCTGGTGTGACGATGCTGGTTTTCTGTGTCCTTCCGTTCATCTGGTCGCTGCCGTTTGGTCTTTCGTCGGCGGAGCTGTCGGCGGCGTATCCGGAGAACGGCGGCATGTATGTCTGGGCGAAGAACGGCCTGGGCGAAAAGGCAGGCTTTGCCAGCGGATGGGCCTATACGATTGCAGGGTTCTTTGAGCCGGCAACCTTTGCCGTACTGACTACCAATTACCTGCAGGTCATGTTCGAACTGGTCGGAGTGAAGGTCACGCCGATCCTCTTTTGGGCCATGTGCGCTGTGCTGATCGCACTGTTTGCCTTTATCAACATTCTCGGCATCAAGGTCGTCAGCAATATGGCGACGGTGGTTACCGTTCTGTGTTTCATCCCCTTTGTCATCATGCTGATCGTGGCGCTGATGGATATCGAGAATCCGGTCTGCATGGTGGAGCCGCTGAAGCCGGAGGACATGTCGTTCTTCCAGGCGGCGGGACAGGGCCTTTTGATCGGCATCTGGTTCAACACCGGATATGAGACGATCTCAGCTGCATCTGGCGAGATCGAAAACGGAGAGCATGTGGTACCGAAGGGCATCATCATCGCAGTTCCGATCATCTCCCTCATGTACATGCTGTGGGTCGTGCCGGCCATGGGCGCGATCAACGAGATGATCCCAGGAAGCTGGGCGAACTGGGGTACTGCGGACGGCAACATCAGCTTCGTGCAGGCCGGGCAGCTGCTCGGAGGAGCGCCGCTGAAGTGGGGCTTTGTGGCAGCCGGCAGTCTGGCTTCCATGATGATCCTCTGTGAGTACATCATGGCCTATGCACACGTCATGGCATCCTTCAGCAGGAAGGGATCGTTCTTCAAGGTATTTTCCAGGGAAAGCAAGAAATACGGGACACCGGCAGCAGCCATCTGCATCCTGTCCGGAGTCAGTATCGCCCTCTGCCTCTGGGCGGCATACTCCACCGGAGAGGACAGCCCGTTCCAGATCCTCGTGGAGGTGGCGACCAGCCTTTACGCGATTCCGATCATCCTGATGTTCATTTCAAACATCAAGATGAGAATCAAGGAGCCGGACAAGAAACTGGCCTACAAGGTCAGAATGCCGAACAAGCTCTACTGCCTGTATCTGTGCATTCCGATCCTGATCTATGTGTACAGCATCGTATCGGACATCACCGTATCCGGCATCGGCGTTCTGCTCGGCCTGACGGCCATTCCGGGATATATCTTCTTTAAGAAGATCTACAGGAAGGGCGAGTACTGGAAGCAGATGGTGGCTGAGAACGAAGAGTTCGAGCGGCAGCTGGAAGCAAGGCTGGAGAAAGAACTGGAAGAAGAAGTATAAGGATAAACAAAGGAAAAGGGAGCAGATCACGCGGTGTGAACTGCTCCCTTCTTTTGATTGATTCGTTTATTTCATTCTCGCCAGAACTTCTGTGACCAGGGACCAGGTCCGCTGCACGGAACTGATGTACATGGTCTCGTTCGGGGTGTGAACGTCGCGCAGATCAGGACCGATCGAAACGCAGTCCAGGCCGGGCATCTTGCCGGCGAAATAGCCGCACTCAAGTCCTGCATGGATGGCCTCGATGACCATGTCCTTGCCCGTCTGTTCCTTATATACTTCGCAGACCAGGTCGCGGAGCGGGGAGACCGGCGCGTATTCCCAGCCCGGATACGGGCCTTCTTCGCGGTAGTTTCCGCCCAGGGCCTTCGCCTGGCATTCGAGCCGGCGGGAGAGCATCCGGCATTCCGAATCGACGGAGCTGCGGATGCAGAAGGTGTACTCGACTGCCTCTTCCAGGGTTTTAACCACGCCCAGGCTGAGGGAGGTCTGCGGCAGTCCTTCGATGCCGACGGTCATCTTCTCGATGCCGTTCGGGGTACCGATCAGATAGGCGATGACCTTCTGCGTGGAAGCTGCATCCATCGGAGCGAGCTCTGCCTTTGCATCGGCTGCGGTCAGCCGGAAGTCCGTATCGACCTTGAACTCGTGGGCGAAAATCGCTCTGCATTCCTCGCAGACGGCGCGGGCCTTGTCCGCGGAAGGGGTGACGATCACTGCGCCTGCCGAGACCGGAATGACGTTATCCGCAACGCCGGCGTCAACGAAGACGATGCGCGCCTCAGCACCATCGGCCAGCTCAAACAGCAGGCGGCCGAGCGCCTTCGCCGCGTTCTCCTGGCCCATGATGATGTCGGTGCCGGAGTGGCCGCCGCGCAGACCGGTCAGTTTTACTTCCAGAGCCTGGCCGGAGGCAGCCTCTCTTGTGAACGGAATGGAACCGATCCCGGTGACGCCGCCGGCACAGCCGACGGTCAGGATACCCTCATCCTCGGAATCCATATTGAGGAAACGCCTGCCTTTCAGCGGGGAAACATCGATGGCTTCCGCGCCGTAGAGGCCGGTCTCTTCTTCTGTCGTAAATACGCATTCTACGCGGGGATGCTGCAGACTGTCATCGTCCAGGATCGCGAGCATGAATGCGGCTGCGATGCCGTCATCTCCGCCGAGGGTTGTCCCTTCAGCATAGATGATGTCGCCGTCCACCGCGAGGTCGAGGCCTTCCTTGGCCATGTCCTTGGTACAGGTGTCCTCCTGGTTGCAGACCATGTCGATGTGGCCCTGCAGGATGACAGGCTCAGCCGTCTCGTAGCCGGCGGAGCCTTCCTTGATGATGATGACGTTGTTCATCTCATCCTGGTAGTGCTCCAGATTTCTTTCCTTCGCGAAGCTGACGAGCCAGTCGCTCAGCTGCTTCGTATTGCCGGAACCGTGCGGGATGCCGCAGATGTCCTCGAAGAAACCGAAGACGCTTTCCGGCTGTAAACCCTTCAATACTGTCATATGAAAACTCCTTTCAGAAAAAGCCACGCAGAATCTGCATGGCTTTTCGGTTCATGTACGCTTAAAACTATGCGAACATCAGCTGCAGAACCAGCATGATCGCGCCGAATACGGTCAGAATACCGACCAGCGGCATAGCCAGTTTCAGCCATCTGTCGAAGGTCGTGTCGACAACTTCCAGGGACGGCATGATGATGCCTGTCGGTGTGACGAACGTGATGATGCCGAGGCCATAAACGTAAGCGGATACGATCAGCTCTCTCGGAATTCCGACGACATCCGCCAGCGGCGCCATGATCGGAATGGACAGAACCGCCAGACCGGAGGACGAGTTGATGAAGAATCCGAGTACGACGTAAACCAGCATCAGCAGGATCAGGAATACTGCCGGCGGGAGTCCGGAAACCGCAGAGGACAGTCCCTCCAGGATGGATCCGGAAATGTTTCCGTTGTCCAGCAGGATGGTGACCGCACGGGCAACGCCCAGGATCAGGGCGACGCCGACCAGGTCAGCCGCACCGTTGACGAACTCGCGTACCAGTGCCTTCTCACCGATGCCGCCGACGATACCGATGACGACGCCGGATACGATGAACAGCTCGGACAGTTCTTCGAACCACCAGCCCGGAACCATGATGCCCCAGATCATTACGCCGAAGGTGACGATGAAGAGGATCAGGGAGATCTTTCTTCTGGTCGTGAACTCCGGAATGTTATCCAGGTCAACAGCACTGAACTTCGCTGCGATCTGTTCTCTCTGGTCTGCTACCAGGGACAGTTCCGGATTCTTCTTGATCTTGTTCGCGTATCTCATCAGATAGATGACTGTGATGGCGCAGCCGATGACCAGACCGACGATACGGAAACCGATGCCGGCGTTCATGGTCGTGCCTGCCGCATAGGATGCGATACCGACGGAGAACGGGTTGATCGTACCGAACATGCAGCCGATGGTGGATCCCATGTAGATCGCACCGACCGCGGTGATGGCGTCATAGCCCGCCGCCAGGAAGACCGGTACCAGAACCGGATACAGGGCGATGGTCTCTTCGCAGAAGCCCTCGATGGTTCCCATGAAGGCGATCAGCAGGGTAACGACGACCAGGATGATCTGCTCTCTGCCTTTGCATGCTCTGGCCAGAGCGCCGATGCCTGCATTGAAGGCGCCGATGTAGTTGATGACACCGATGGTGCCGCCCAGCATGAAGATAAAGAAGATGATATCAAAACCATCCGCTGTACCCTGTACCGGGGATGCCAGGAATTCCGCCAGGCCCTGATGATGAGCCTCTACCTTCTGGTAGGTACCCGGAATGGACATGGGCTTGGTGATGTTGCCGGCCTTGAAGCTGTCCAGTCCCGCTGTGATGCCGAACTGGTCCAGGGTTTCCTGGGTCGCAGGATACTCGGTCTGCTCGCCGGTCCCAGCCTCTTCGTCGTAGTCAGCAGAGCTGACGATAAATTGATCAGATCCTGCATCGTATTCCAGTGTTTCGTAATTACCGGCAGGGATGATCCATGTCAGTACCGCCGCCAGGATGACGACGATGAAACAGATGGAGAACGAAGACAGGAAGCTGCGCTGTTTTTTTTCTTTTTTCTTTTTAAACATTTCTTCAAGTCTCCTTCCTTGTGTAAAGCGCACCCGTTCAGTATAACACTAAAAAAAGGGGAAGTTAACCCCTCTTTTCGGAAAAGACAATGTCGGAACAGCCCCCGGCCTCAGCCGGCCAGCGCGTAGGCCTCGTCGTACCAGCGCATGAGATCCCGCAGAAGTGGATCGTTCACGTCGTAGTTCACTTCGCCGGTGGATGCAATCGGCAGGACCTTGGGCGAGGTTCCGCTGATGAAGGCCGCGTCGAAGCTGCCGATATCCTCCGCTGTGATAGGCTCCTCGTGGACCGTCACGCCTTTTTCGCGAAGGATCTCGATGATCTTGCTGCGGGTAACGCCGGGCAGGACCTGGTGCAGCGGGGATGTGTAGACTTCCCCGCCCCGGATGAAGAAGATGTTGGAACGGCTGCCTTCCGTGATCTGTCCGCTGCGGTCCACCAGGATCACTTCGTAGAGGCGGCGCTCCCGGATGACCGCATCGGTCGCATCGCGCAGTTCCTGATCCATCATTTTGACGTGAGGATTCTTCCGCTCGCCGTGGAAGAGATCTGTGCGAACGCCCTGCGCGTACTGGTCTTTCGTCGGATAATGGGTCGGGTTCAGGTACAGGACGCTGTGCCCGCTGATGTCGACTTCCAGTTTGATGTTGTGGTTCAGTACGTGGCCTTCGGTCACAAGCGCATCGATGCTTCCCGCCAGCTGCTTCTGCGAGAAGGGAACCGCCATGCCGATGCTGCCGAGCGAATTCTCCAGGCGGGCGAAGTGCTCCGGCAGAAACTGAGGCTTGCCGTCCGAAAGACGTACGACCTCGTAGACGCTCGGGATGTGCAGTCCGCCCTTGGTGATGTCCGACTTGAATCTGGAGGTCATCTCCCTGATCGCGCTGCGAATCTCCTCCAGCGGGATCTGATCGTAATAAAAGGTGAGATAGATCTGTCCGTTCCGGGACAGCTGGGGAATCCCCCTGACCTTGATGCCGAGATCTGCCGCAGACCGGATCATGCGGTCGGTCATTTCAGCGCGAATCTCTTCCGTCCGCTCTCTGCCGCTCGTGCCCTCGGTGACCGTCCTGGCGTGCGTGTCGATTTTCAGGATGATGTTGATCCCGGACTGGGTGTTCTCCACATCCATGAAGCTGCCGTGATCACCGTATTTGCTGATAGCGTTCAGGGCGGCATTGCGTTTATCGGCATAGAGTTTTCTGACCCGGTCCAGGTTGGCCTGGTAGAAGCCCTCGCGCATGAAGCGGGCCAGGGTCAGCTGCTCCGTTTTCGAGCAGGTCTGGTCGTAGTTCTGTTTGATGGTATCAAAAAGTTCAGCCATATGCTCCGGGAGCACCATGTAGCTGATGCGGACTGCCGGAAACAGGGTGGGGCTGAAGGTGCCCATGTAGACGACGCGTTTGCCGCCGTCCAGGCCCTGCAGCGCGTCGATCGGCATGTCGGCGTACCAGAGTTCGCTGTTGTAATCGTCCTCGATGATCAGGCTGTCGTTCTCCTCGGCCCAGTCCAGCAGCAGGTGGCGGTGGTCGATCGGCATGACCGCCCCCGTAGGAAACTGGTTCTGCGGACATACATAGGCGGCGGTGCGGATGTTGGTCGGAAGCTTCTCAATGGCAAGTCCGTTTTCCCGCACCGGAACGTCGCTGATGCTGAAGCCCCAGTCGCGGAAGATGCTCCGGACCGGTTCGTACCCCGGGTCTTCAGTGCAGATGTGTTCAATGTCCATGAGCTTCAGCAGCCGGGCCAGGTGGTTCACCAGCTGCTGGGTTCCCGCGCTGATGATGACCTGCTTCTGACTGCAGACAACGCCGCGGGACCGGTACAGGTACCCCGCGATCTCCTCCCTGAGCGCCGGCTCACCCTGCCGGTCACTTTCGGTCAAAAGCAGGTCCGGGCTTTCTTCCAGCACTTCAGTCATACATTTTTCCCATTTTGCAAAGTCAAAGGATGCGGGATCCGTTCTCATGGTCATCGTCTTCTCCGTTTCAATTAAAAACTGCAGTTGCATACTCATTATAGAACAAGCAGCTGAAGCGGTCAATTTCGATGACGGCCAGGGCCGGTTGTGTTGTATAATCGGATCAAGGAAAAAACGAAAAGAGGTTCGATATGCAGTATATAGCGCATTACGATTCGCCGCTCGGCGGGATGACGCTCAGTTCGGATGGGAAGGCTCTGACGGTTCACTGACAGGCTATGCCGGCGGAATCGATAAGAAGCGGAAGCTGCTTGAGCTGGAGGGAGTCGCCATCGCTGATGGACAAACGCTGCTATAAAATGGTACAATTTCCTTGGAAGAGGAGGCATCCAATGAAATCATATAAGAAGGAACTGCATTTCAAGCTGCCGACCAGGCGCGGCCTGGTCAACATCACCCGGGACGTGCAGCAGGCGATCGACGAGAGCGGGGTGAAGGAGGGCCTTTGCCTGGTAAACCCGATGCACATTACCGCCAGCGTGATCATCAACGATGATGAGGCAGGGCTGCACAGGGACTATGAGCGGCTGCTCGAGCGGCTCGTGCCGGAGAAGCCCTATGAGCAGTACGACCACAACGGGTTTGAGGACAACGCTGACGCGCACCTGAAGCGCAGTCTGATGGGCAGGGAGTCCGTGGTCGCGATCACGAATGGCCGTCTGGATTTTGGGACCTGGGAGCAGATTTTTTACTACGAATTCGACGGGAAGCGGGACAAGCGCGTCCTGATCAAGATTATCGGGGAATAGGGACAGAAGACGCATGCGGATAAAAATCGTTTCAGCAATCGTAATCGTGATGATGCTCATAACGGCCGCGCCCGTATCCGCGGGGATCAGGCAGGCGGACCTCAGCATCTGCCGGAGTTCGGACGGGGCTGCCTTCAATCTGACCAGGGCGGCGGGGCAGAAACTCTACAGGTACGACACCCTGCAGGGCGCCTGCGCCAATGACGGTTACGGGTATTTTACCCAGTACAACAGGAAAAACGACAAGACGAAGATCGTCAAGGTGCGCCTCGCCGACATGCGGGTGGTGAAGGTTTCAAAGCCGCTGAATATCAAGCATGCCAACGGAATCACCTACAACACGCGAAAGGACATCATCGTCGTCGCCAACAGCACACCCAGGCCCAAGCGGCTATCGGTCATCGACCCGCGTACGCTGAAACTAAAGTATCACAAGACGATAAAGACAAAGTGGCGCAACTTCCGCGGGGTCGGCGCCATCGCCTATAACGAGAAGCATAACTGCTACATCTGCTATACGCGAAAGTACCACGACCTGGTGCTTCTGAATGAGAAACTGAAGCCGTACAAGAGGATCAGGAAGAACGCCGGCAAGAATATGATCTATCAGGGGCTGGACAGCCTGGGAGACCGCATCTATCTTTGCCAGAGTTTCAAAGGCAGGCGAAACTACAATCTGATCACGGTCTACAACATGAAGGGAAGAGTCGTCTCGAAGGTGAAACTCCGGACAGGCAAGCCGAAGAAGGAACTGGAGACGATCTTTCACGATGGAACCAGGTTCTATGCGGGCTTCTACAGTTTTTATGGCGCAAAGGCAGATGAGCAGAGCAGGCATGTGAAGCGGAAGAATTACGTTTTCAGGTTCCGGTAGTACAAAACAGGCGCGAAAGGGGATAGAAATGAGAATCGACGTCAAAACTACGGAAAACGGCCGGGTCATCGTGCGGCCATACGGCAAGATCGATGCGAACAGCAGTAAGGAATTCGGCGAGGCGATGCAGAAGGCGATCGGGATGGAGGGGAAGATCGAGATCGATCTGGCGGAATGCGAATACATTTCCTCTTCCGGATTGCGGGTTCTGATGAAAGTCCGAAAAGCCTGCGGCAACGAGTATGTTCCGGTTCTGTGCAATACCAATGACGTCATCGATGAGATACTGGACATGACCGGATTCAGCAGGCTGTACGAGATCAGAAAGAAGGCAGGCGGAAAGCCTGACATCAGAGCCGCCTTCTTTGACGTGGATGGAACCATCTTTTCCCATACGACGGGACGGGTCCCGGAGAGCACGAAACAGGCGTTGAAGGAGGCGCAGGCGATGGGCATAGAGACCGTCCTTGCCACCGGCAGGATGATGGAGGAACTGATGCAGATGCCTGTAGCGGAGCTGGATTTTGACGGCTATCTGACCCTGAACGGCAACATCTGCCTGGACCGGAACGGAAAGATGTTTGCGGGAAACGAGATCGATCCGGGAGAGGTACAGATCCTGGTCAGCATCTTTGAGGCGGGCCGCATTCCGTTCGTTCTGATCGGCGAGAAGGAGCGCTACATCAATTACGTCGATGATGTAGTGATCCAGACCCAGAAGGAAGCCCGTGCCAAGATCCCCGACATAGGCAAGTACAAGGGGGAAAAGATTTACCAGTGTCTGGCCTATGTGGATGATGCGACAAGGCAGAAGTTGGAAACACTGCTGGACCACTGTCATATCACGAGCTGGAACAAGACAGGAATCGATATCATCGCCAAAACGGGAGGAAAGGCGGCAGGGATCCGCAAATTCCTGGAGGAAAAAGGCTGGTCCAGGAGCCAGATCATGGCGTTCGGCGATGGAGAAAATGATATCGATATGATCAGATATGCCGGAATCGGCGTGGCCATGGGCAATGGCGTCGATACGCTGAAGCAGGCGGCCGATTACGTAACGACGTCCGTTGACGAAGACGGGATCGCGAATGCCCTCAGGCACTTTGAACTGATTTAAGGAGAAGCAACATGGGATACATTGACATGCATTGTGACACCCTCATGGTTGGGGTCAGCCGGAAGAAGAACACCATTCAGCAGCTTGAAGGAAGCCAGATCGATTTCGGCAAACTGAAAAAGAGCCCGGTCAAGGCGCAGATGTTTGCGGCATTTCTTCCGCAGAGTGAGATGGAGGAATGGTTTGGTTATGATCACGATCCCGATCTTTTCGACCTGTTCCATCAGATGAGGGATCTCCTTTTCAGAAGCATCGAGGACGACAGCGAGCATTTCGCTTTTGTAAGGAAATTCGATGACATCAGGGCAAATGAAGAGGCGGGCAAGATCTCCTGCATCCTTACGATTGAAAACGGCGCCCTTGTCAACGGCGATCCGGAGATGCTGAAGAAACTGGCTGACCTGGACGTAAAGGTCATGGCCCTTACCTGGAATGACCCCAACTGCTTCGGCCAGTGCTGCAGCGACGACGGAGCGCTCATGAAGAAGCCGCTGACCGAATTCGGAAGGGAGGCGATCCCCGTCATGAACGATCTCGGGATCGTGATCGATGTATCGCATCTCAATGAGGGCGGGTTCTATGACGTGGCGAGACTTACGAAGAAGCCTTTCGTCGCGACGCATTCCAACGCCTATGCACTTTCTCCGTCTCCCAGGAACCTGACGGACGATCAGATCAGGACCCTCGCTGACAAGGGCGGGGTTTCCGGTCTCAATTTCTATGGCGGCTTCCTGAATGAAGACATCGATGATGAGACGAGCACGGTCGAAAGACTCTGTGACCATGCCATGTATATGTTGAATAAAGGCGGAGAGGACTTCATAGCGATCGGTACGGATTTTGACGGCGGAATCACAGACCTTGAGATCCCGAGCTGCGACCATATGGAGGTTCTCTTCGAAGCACTGAAGAAGAGGGGGATGACCGAACGACAGATTGACAAGTTCACCCATGAAAACGTCGAGCGGGTCCTGAAGGAATGTTGGGGATAGGAGGAATCAAATCCTATTATTACAAGGCATTTAAAGTAAGGGTCAGGTAAAGCGACTCATCTCGCTTTGACCTGACCAGAGAAGCGTTTGCTTAAAGAATCGAGTTAATCCCTGATAGTACAAACGATGTGATCCCTCCCAGCACCATAGAGACCGGAAGGGTCACGATCCACGCTGTGAGGATATTCCCCGCAACGCCCCATCTTACCGCGCTTACTCTGCGCGCTGTTCCAGTGCCCATGATAGAGGTGGTGATGACCTGTGTCGTACTGACGGGCGCACCGAGAAAGGTCATGCATTCAATGACCAGCGCCGATGAAGTCTGGGCGGCAAATCCTGACGCAGGTTCGATTCTGGTAACCCCGCTGCCCATCGTCTTCATGACCTTCCATCCGCCAACGGATGTTCCTGCTGCCATCACGAGAGCGCAGCTCAGTTTGACCCACAAGGGCACACCATCTCCACTGTCGGCGATCCCGGCAGTGACGAGCGCCAGTGTAATGATTCCCATGGTCTTCTGCGCGTCGTTGTTTCCGTGGCTGAATGCAACAAAGGCAGATGAAAGCACCTGCAGTTTGAGAAACAGCCGGTTCACCTTTTGCGGCGTCCACCGGGCAAAGACCTTATAAATCAGTTTCATACAGGCGAAGCCCACGAGCAGCCCGAGGAGGGGAGACGTGAACAGCGGTATGATGACTTTTGATACAACGCCGCTCCAGATGATGTGCTCGGTCGTCAGCGTATAAACCATGACGGCTCCGATCAGCGCGTGGGATGAACTGCTCGGGATTCCGCGCCACCATGTGAACAGATTCCACAGGATCGCTCCGATCAGAGCAGACAGTATGACATACTGCTCCAGCGCCACATCCACCAGTCCGTTCGATATCGTTCCGGCGACTTTTTCGCTGACCATTGCACCACACAGATTCATGAGCGCTGCCATCGCGATCGCCTTATACGGAGAGAGCGCCTTCGTATATACGGCAGTCGCGATGGCATTCGCGGTGTCATGAAACCCGTTGATGAATTCGAAGATCAGGGCAAACAGTATGACGAAAACGATAATCATGCTAAGCATTTTTCACGATCACCCCTCTTACGGTATCTGCGAGGTGCTCGCATGCATCCAGTGTGTCCTCCAGATTTTCAAAGATGTCCTTCCACCGGATGATTTCTATCGGATCCGGTTCCTCGCGGAACAGTTTTCCCAGCGCTCTTCTGAAGACGGCATCCCCCAGATTCTCCAGGCGGTTGATCTCAATGATGTTCTCCATGGCGTTCTTGTTTTTCTTCCTCTCCGGAAGAACGCAGAACAGCCGCGAAACTTCTGATGTTGCATCATCGATCAGTTCTCCCAGCTCTTTCGCATCGTCCTTAATGCTTTCAACACCGAAGATCTGCAGTTTGCTTGCCGTGTCCTCAATGTAGTCGGCGATATCGTCGAGCTGATTGGTAATCATGAAAATATCCTCCCGGTCAAACGGGGTGATGAACGACTTGTTCAGTTCTTCCAAAAGGACGTGCGACAGATCATCACATTCGGATTCTGTCATTTTCATGTCTGCAATCGCCCGTTCAACGTTGTGATAATCATTGATGATCTTTCCGAAGTCAGACCCCATCCGATCGATGGTGGCCGCATAGGTCTTAAACATTTCGAAAAACGGATCCTCTTTCTTGCTGTTTCTGAAACTCATTTCTGCTTTCCTCCTTTTTGTCCTGCCTTTACATTAGCGCTCCGATGTAAAATCTACTAGCGGACAAATGTAAAGATCATTTTTTGGTTCTCTTCGCCCTCTCTTTCCGTTCCTTCCGGCGAAGAATATTCTCGAGCGGCCATATGCAGAAGGCCACTCCGGCGCATAACAAAAACACAAAACCTAATGTTACATTGGTAATTATTTCATTCATTTTATTCAGTTCCTCTCTGTTGATATGTTTTAACATATAGTGAACAAGAAATCCCCCATCTTCTTCAAGTGGCGGGATGAATTGCATAAAAAGTGCACAGCATAAAAAGAACACTTGTTCCTGAAGTGAGACCGTGGTATAATGGATTCAGTCGAAATAAATAAGAGG
>JAZNNY010000052.1:0-12642 GCA_045580505.1 Lentihominibacter sp. | reverse complement strand
CCAGCGGAATGATCCCGATGTTGGACAGTATCATGGCACCGATCAAAGCCATGACACAACCCGTGAGCCTGGACCCGATCCGGGTCTTCTGTTCCAGATAGATGGCCAGCGTCGCGATCCCCGCGAGGATCGCAAACAGAGCCCACGAGTTATCCGCACTTATCAGTGAACCCGTCATCAGCCGATCCGTCCTTCATCGATCATCTTCGCAAGTTCCTTTGCGAAATAGGTGATGTACATGCCGGCTCCCGCGCGGTAGGCTCCGACAGCCATTTCCCCGATGATCCTCTCTTCGTCGATCCATCCGTTCTGCGCCGCTGCCTTGACCATGGAATACTCTCCGCTGACGCTGTAGGTCGCGACCGGGATATTCGTCGCGCTGACCACTCTCTCCAGCAGGTCATAAAAGGCCATCGCAGGCTTCACGATGAGGAAGTCCGTTCCTTCCTCCACATCCAGCAGAGCCTCCTTCATGGCCTCTCTGCCGTTGTGGTAATCCATCTGATAACTCTTCCTGTCGCCGAAGTGCGGCGCGGAATCGGCCGCATCACGGAAGGGGCCATAAAATGCAGATGCGAATTTGACCGCATAGGACATGATCGGAATGTTCTTGAATCCGTCCGCGTCCAGTTTCTGACGGATGGCGGTGACATGTCCGTCCATCATATCAGATGGAGCTACGATATCAGCTCCGGCTTCTGCCTGTGAACTTGCGATCTCCGCCAGTTTCTGCAGGGTCTTGTCATTATCGACATACTCACCGTCGAGAATTCCGCAGTGTCCGTGAGAAGTGTATTCACACATACATACATCGGCGATGAACAGCATATCGGGGAAGTGCTTCTTCCCTTCTCTCAGCGCCCGCTGCACGATGCCGTCGTGCGCATAAGCCTGGCTGCCGCACTCGTCCTTGTGTTCGGGGATTCCGAACATGAGGATGTTGTTCACCCCAAGCTGTGCTGCTTCTTCAAGCGCATAGGGCAGCTGGTCAACGCTGTAGCGGTACTGGCCGGGCATGGAGGGAATTTCATCTTTGATTCCCGTTCCATCGATGGCGAAGATCGGATAAATGAGGGACGATTTATCGACTCTCGTCTCTCTGACCATCTTCCTCATGGCCTCCGTTGTACGCAGTCTTCTCGGTCTGTTTATCAGTTCCATTATTCTGTTTTCCTTTCGTCATTGCATATAATTGTCTTAACTTATCCATCGATCCTTTCTTTTCCCGATGGACTGCCGCGGACAATATGCGGATGACGATCGCACAGGGATTCCTCCTCTTGTGTCTCGGTTTGCCTGAGTCTCAGCTGCAGAGCGTCTTCCCCGTCTCCGGGAAACTCAGGCCCGTTGCCCTGCTGCATATGGGCCGCCTTGTCCAGCATGCTTTCGATTGTCGCCGTCCCGGAGATGATGCAGTCGAAGCCGTACTTCTCAGCTTCCTCCGCTGTTTTCTCCCCGATGCAGAGCGCCTTCACGCCGGTGAAGTCCGTTCTGCCCTGTGACTGCACAAAACCTGTGACGCAGCTTCTGCTGGTAAACGACACCAGGTCGACCTCTCCCATATCTTCGAGCGGCTGCTGCTGCAGGATGGTCGTTTCGTATACGGGAATATCCGCATAGGGAATTCCCGCCTCGTCCAGAACGTCCGTCACATCGCGTGATGCGGCTGCCGTCCTCAGAAGCAGGACCCGGCTGTTTTCATCGACAAAGCCGCCGGAGACCATTTCCTCGCCCAGGGCTCTGCCGTTATATACTGTTGGTACGAAATCCGCCTGCAGGCCAAACCCGTTCAGCGCCTTCGCCGTGGCGCTTCCGATGCAGGCGATCCTCTTACCTGCAAGAGTCCTCACATCGCGCCCGCCTTCCAGCAGCCAGGAGCAATACGACCGGACGCCCTCTGCGCTGGTGAACACCAGGGTATCAAAGGGATCATCGCCCAGACGCTCCGGCACGTCCAGCGGACGGATCGGGGTCGTCTTGATACAAGGATAGAGCATGGCCTCGGCGCCGAGTTTTCTCAGCCCGTCCGCCAGGCGGGAGCTTCTCGCCTGCGGCTGGGTCACCAGGACTCTCTGTCCCTGCAGCGGCCGGCCGCTCACCCAGTCGAACCGGTCGGAAAGGGTGCATACTCGCCCCACCATGATCGTAGCCGGGGAGTGGACGTTCTGTTTTCTGACCTCATCTGCGATCTCCGACAGCACGGAAACGATCTTTCTCTGATGCGGCATCGTTCCGTTCTCGATGACGGCGCACGGCATCTGCGGATCCATGCCCGCCGCAAGCAGGCCGTCCGCGATTTTGCCGATGGTCGCCACGCTCATCAGGAAGACCAGCGTCCCCTTCAGGCGCGTGAGCGCGTCAAAGTCCAGCTTCAACTCACTCCCTTTTTTGGCGTGTCCTGTGATGATGTGCAGTGAAGAACAGTAGTCCCTGTGC
Source organism: Lentihominibacter sp. (assembly GCA_045580505.1). Lineage (GTDB taxonomy): Bacteria > Bacillota > Clostridia > Peptostreptococcales > Anaerovoracaceae > Lentihominibacter. Next base: position 10,206 of record JAZNNY010000052.1, on the reverse strand, counting down.
GTAACCGGGATGCCTGCATAGGCCGGGGCTGCGATTGACGAAGTGATCCCCGGGACCTCTTCGAATTCGATGCCCTGCTCAGCCAGCAGTTCCAGTTCCTCTCCGCCGCGGCCGAACACAAAGGGATCTCCGCCCTTCAGGCGCACTACTGTCTTGCCTGCCTTTGCCTGGGTGAAAAGGATCTCATTGATTTCATTCTGGGGCACCGGATGGCGGCCGGCGTTCTTGCCGACGTCGATCATCTCCGTCCCTTCGGGAATCATCTCCATGACTTCCCTGCCGACCAGGCGGTCGTAGACGATAACATCCGCGCTGCGAATCAGCTCAAGGGCCTTGATGGTCAGGAGTTTGCCGTCTCCCGGACCTGCTCCTACTAAATACACCTTACCACTCATGTCTTACTTCCTCTGTCCAGTCAAACTACTTCATTGCCAAAGCCAGCTCCCGTCCCAGCGCGATACAGTCCGCATCAGTGGGCGCAGCTGCCTCAATAGATCTTGTAAACGGTTTCCCCTGGGCGTCCAGATTCAGCCCGGTCAGGAAGATCCGGTCGCCCTCCGTCTGCGCGAAAGCTGCGATGGGCTCCGTGCATCCTCCGCCCAGCGTCCTCACGAAGCTCCTCTCACAAAGGCAGGCCCGCCAGGCGTCAATATCCGCGAACTTCTTCAGGAACGCCGCCTTCTGTCCCGCTCTTCCCTGCACCGCCAAAACGCCCTGCCCGCAGGCCGGGACCATCTCCTCCGGCTCAAAAATCCGGCTGATTCTGTGCTCCAGCCCCGCTCTTTTGAGGCCGGCAACGGCCAGCATGGTCCCGGCATATTCGCCGCTGTCCACCTTGGCAAGCCTGGTCTGGATATTCCCGCGCATGGGTACGAACCGCGCCTGCGGGTACATCTTCTGAAACTGCACGATCCTCCGGTTTGAGGAGCACCCTACCGGCTTGGACAGATCAAGATAGTCCACGCCCTCCGGCAAAATCAGAGCATCCCGCGGATCTTCCCGCTTCGAAACGGCCAGGATGGGAAGTTCCTCCGGGACCTCCATGGTCATGTCCTTGACGCAGTGGACCGTCAGGTCTACCCTCTCCTCTGCCAGGGCGATCTCCAGTTCCTTGATGAACAGTCCCTTGCCGCCGATCTTGTCCAGATTCTTATCCAGGATCCGATCGCCTTTGGTTTTCATGGTGACCAGTTCGAGCTCGATGGAATCGTCATATTCTCTGATGGCGTCCATCAGCATCTCCGACTGGATCACGGCCAGACTGCTCTCTCTGCTGCCTACTCTGATCTTCATTTTTCGTACGACCTTTCTTCGATTACTTCACGCAGCGCTGCCGCTGCCTTCCTTACCGTCCCGTGCGAGGTTCCGTCGCCCACGAGGCCCATCGTCAGTTCCTCATTTAGTGCGATGGCCGGAAACCAGAACGTGGATTCTTCTCTGGCATCGCAGACGTTGACCGGGATGTCCTTCTCCCGCCCGTACGCTCCGATCCACCGGTTGACCTCCCGGTCATCCGTACAGGCCAAAAGCAGGTCCGCCGGGCCGCCCGAAATTTCCTCTATCTCCGCGCCCGCAGCGCATTTCCCCTTCTGATACCGGAAGCCCCCTTCTTCTGACAGGCTGCGCAGGGTCTCGGTGAGGCTTTCTGAAATCACGGCAATCTCAAAGCCGAATTCCTTCAGGGTCAGAACTCTTCGCTCCGCCACCGCGCCGCCGCCGATGATCAGGACCTTCTTCCCGGTCGATTCGATGAACATGGGAAAGTGCGTGTGTCTTCCTGTCACTGCTTCCGCCTCCTTTTGATCACGAAGTTCAGCGCTCCGCCGAGCACGATGATGACGAGCGCTACGATCAGCACGTTGGTCGCTGCCTCCTGCGGAATCTGGCTCTTGGATCCGATCGAGTCCTGATAAAAGGTAAGTTCGTATTCGATCTCCACCGGATCTCCCATAGCCGTCGTATCGGCGATCACCGGCATGGGCTCATCCATCACCGCGATGGGGATGGTAAACGAGGAGTTTCCTCCATCCGTTGTTTCATTTTCATACTTCGTCCCTCCCACGATCATGTAATCGTAGTAGGTAGAGGACCAGAGTAGCCTCGCATAGGCCTTCCCGTCCTTTACGATCATCCAGGTCGGCGAGCTGACGCTGGCCCTGCCGCTGCCGCCGGCCATGTTGACCTGGATGGAATATTCACCATCTTTTATTTTCACTGGGACCGGATCGTAGGAGGTCAGCTGGCTGCCTTTGCTCGTTCCGGTGGTTCCGGCCGTGCCGGACGCGCCCGAAGTGCCGCCCTCGCCATCGCCCTCGCCGCTCTCGTAGGCTTCCACCGCCCTGTCGATCTTATCGTAATCCGGCAGAGTGATCTTCAGCGCTTCTCCTGGCAGCGTGCTCGCATCGAGCAGGATCATCCGGTCATACCAGAGCTTTTTCTTTTTACTGAAGGCCGCGCAAGGGATCTCTTCATTCAGCCCGTTCACCCGGATCTGAAAACTGCCCTGCCCATCGCGCTCCTTCAGTTTCGTGTATTTGTTCTCCGGCGCCGCGGCAGCTTCCTCCGCGGTTCCCGGATATACGTACTTATAACTGATGCTGGAAAGTGTCAGGTCCGCGGTCATCTTCCCGTCCTTCACCTTCAGGATCGCCTTCTCGATCCGAAAGAACGTGGAGCTGGACTCAACCTCGATCTCATAGCTTCCTTCGTTGATGTCCTGCGCCCGGACCGGGATCATGCCGTACTTGACGACTTCCTTCCCCCCGGCCGTGTCCGCCCCGGAGGCGACCTTGTCATAGCCCTCAGCGGCGCAGACTTCCTGCGGCAGCGCACTGACCGCCGCGATCATGGCAATCACAAGGCACGCAAACAGCAGGGTCCCCATCCGTTTCGGGGTCCAGGCGGCGTTCCATCCGGCTTCCCGTGAGTCTCTATTACAATTTGTTCTTAAAAAAACGGAGAATTGTAACACTTTCCAATAATTTCCTTCCAAACCCGGGGCTTTGCGGCTCTTTCCGGGTCCCTTTTACAGTTTTCTGCTGTTTTATTCCGGATTTGTAACGAAAACAGCCGTCTCGTTACAAATTAGATTAATTCTGAGTTGAAATTGTAACGGTTTCCAGGCGCACCGCCCCGGACCTCTCATCCGGGTCTCCCCGGACCTCCTAAGAGCGCCCTTAAACAGCTTCCTCTGCATGCTGCACCAGCATCTGCCGCACCGCCGGGTATTCTCCCAGGCCGCGCAGCACCGGACGGACCTGAAATCCTTCCGCCTCGAGCTGGTTCTTCCAGGACGAAGGATCCTCTCCTGCCATGTCGTTTTTCGCATGGTCTCCTGCAACGATCATCATCGGCGCCAGGGTGACACAATGCGCGCCAGATTCGGCAACCGCTCCGAGCACATCGTCAAATGTCGGGGTTCCTTCCACCGTTCCCACGTATGCGCCCGGGATGCCGGCCTTCCGAAACGCCTCCTGCATCTCACGATAGATCCGGTTTGACTCCGGCTTCTTCGCCGAGCCGTGGCCCATGAGCAAAAGCAGATTCTGCCCATCCGCCAGATACTCCTCTCCAAGGATCCGCGCCAGCTGCGCAAGATCCTCCTCCGAGCTGAGCAAAGGCAGGCCCGTCCGCACGCTTTCAAAACCGGAAGAAGCCTTGTCAAGCGCCTCCAGCATCCGGTCATTTTCGGCGCCTTCCATGATATGGGTCGGCTGCACGAGGATATCGGTCATGCCATCCTCCTGCATCCGGGCAAGCGCGTCCTCGAGGGTATCCACTTGGGTTCCCCGCTCAGCCAGCCGCTTCACGATCATCCGGCTGGTCCAGCCCCGGTAGAGTTTCCTGTCCGGAAAGGCCGCTGCAAGGTCCTCCTCGATCCGGTCGATCGTCTTCGCGCGCGTCTCTTCATGCGTCGTTCCGAAACTGACGACGAGCAGTGCTTTTTTCATCTGGTTGTCCTGCCTTTGCATGAGAGCCTCCTTACAGGTTCTTCTTCTTATAGATGAACGCCACCGAAATCAGTGAGAAACAGACCAGGTAGGCGATCAGTATCACCACACACCAGGGCGAATAGCCCAGTCCGGAGGAAATTCCCCGAATGGCGCCGCTGGCCTGCGAAAGCGGCAGCGCTGCGACGACCTGCCTGATCCCCATCGGCATCGAGTCGGTGGAGAAGAAGGTATTGCAGAGAAACGACATCGGCGTGATGATATAAGCCGTGTAGCGCGGCGCGTCGGTGTAGCTTTTCGCCAGGAACGACAACACCAGCGCCAGCGTGGCGAACACTGTCCCGTTCAGGAACATGATCATGAACGAGAGCCCGTTAAAGATCAGCCCCGTCCGGATCGGAAAGGTCAGGAGCAGGATCATGCAGCCGGAATACATGCCCCTCAGGCTGCCGCCGATGACCTGCCCTAAAATGAACTGCCAGAGCGGGGTCGGCGAAACCATGACCTGGTCCAGGGCCTTCTCGTAGAGCCTCTGCACGCTCATGTTCTGAGCCACCGCGCTGAAACTTCCGGTCATGGTCGACAGCGCCACGATACCGGGAATCAGGAAGTTCAGGTACGGCTCTCCGTGTGAGGTCGTCTGAATTCCGAGGCCGAACACGATCAGGTACATCAGTGGGGTGATGACCGCCGCCAGCGTTATTTTGTAGAAGTCCCTGCGGAACTCCCGCCATTTTTCCCATAATACTGCCAGCACACCCATTATTTCTGATTGATTCTCCTTCCGATGCGTTCGACGAAGACGTCTTCCAGCGTTGTATTTCGAAGTACCGCTTCACTCCCGAGCGTCTCGAGGTGCTCGATGGCCTCCTCGCGGCTCATGAAGTAGCGGCAGACCAGTTCCTCCTCGCTGCTGGTCTCTACGGTAAATGGACCCAGGGCGTCGATCAGGGCCGCCGGTGTGTCGATCGTATCCAGCCGGCCGCGGTCGATCAGGGCCACCCGCTCACAGAGGGACTGCGCCTCATCGATGTAGTGGGTCGTCAGCAGGATCGTGATCCCCTTGCCGTGCAGCTGGCGCAGCAGATTCCACATCTGTCTGCGGGAGATCGCGTCCATGCCCGCCGTCGGCTCATCGAGGAGCAGGATCTGCGGGTCTGTCATCAGGGCCCGGCAGATCATCAGCTTCCGCTTCATGCCGCCGGAAAGATGGCGCACCACCCGGTGATGGTAGTCAGCCAGCCCGGCGAACTCCAGAAGTTCCTCCGTCTTCTGCCGGATCTCCTTCTTCTTCATGTAGTAAAGCCGGCCCTGGTACTCCATGACCTCGTCCATGGTCATGTCCTGCCGCATGGAATACTCCTGGGTGATCACGCTGAGCTTGCGCTTCTCGGCGGAAGCCTTGCGGTCCAGTTTCTTTCCGTCGATCAGGATCTCGCCGCCGCTCGGCAAAAGGACGGTCGACAGCATGCTGATCGTCGTCGTCTTGCCCGCGCCATTCGGCCCGAGGAGTCCGAAAAACTCCCCCGTTTCGATGGTCAGATTCAGACCGTCGACGGCGGTGAAGTCTCCGAATTTCTTTGTCAGGTTCTTTAATTCGATCATTTCGGGTCCTTAGCGATGATCAGCGAGAAATAGCCCGCCTCATCCGGGATCTCTTCAACACTTCTGTATACCTTCTCAGACGGCATGCCGCAGTCCTCCACCATCTGGACGTCCTTGCCGCTTGTCCGCAGGATGTCTTTGACCTCCTTCATGTGGCTTCCGGATTTCATCAGCACGTAGGTGCCGTCCTGGTCCAGCCCGTCATCCAGCTTGTGCAGCGCCGGCATGACGTGCATCGGCTCGTTCCATTCCACGATCGGGATGTTCAGCCGGGCCGCAGCAGCGCAGAAGGATGTGATCCCGCTGACCAGCTGCGTCTCGTAGCCGTCCTCTTCCAGATAGGGCTGCAGATAGGTGAAGGTGCAGTACACGGACGCGTCTCCCAGGGTCAGGTAGACGACATTTCTTCCCTCTGCCAGATAGGTCTCGATCAGCTGGGCGCCGAGCCTGTGGTTCTCTCGCTGCACCGCCCGGTCCATGGTCATCGGCATATAGACCGGAATCAGCTCCTTCTCCGCCAGCTCCGGCACCGCGGATACTGCGATCTGGTAGGCGACCGTCTCCTTCGGCTCCTTGCCCGGAAGGGCGATGACATCGTTTTCTCTGATCAGCCGGCAGGCCTTCAGCGTCATCAGTTCCGGATCTCCGGGGCCCACGCCTACTCCGTATGCGATTCCTTTTTTTCTCTCTTCTGTCATGACCATTTTCTCCTGTTTCTTTTTATTTTATTCTTCGACCAGTGTGCAGGTCAGCTCGTACTCGATTTCATGCGGCTCACTCATGGCCGTCGTGTCTCCGATGACCTTTAAGGGTTCGTTCAGCTTGCTGACGGGAATTTCGAAGACCGAATTGCCGGACTCATTGACCGGCTCGTACTTCTCCCCGTCCACGATCATATAGTCATAGTATTCGCTGGACCACTCAACGCGCATGGTCGCTTTGCCATCTTTCACGGTCAATGTCGTCGGGCTCGTCACGTCCGCCTTGCCCGTGCCGCCTTCCTTGGCGACCTCGACCTGGTATTCTCCGTCCTCGAGGTCGATCTCGGTGCCCGCATGGATATCATCGCCCGGAACCGGATTTGATACGGTGACCATATGACTGTACCAGTTGTCATGCGTCCCAATCAGCGATACCTCGTAGGGCTCATCCAGAGCCGGAACGGGAATGTCAAATCCATAAACTTCATCCTTGTAACCGTCATCGTACTCCACAGTATCTACGGTCCGGGGCAGCATCTCGGCGCCTTCCTTCTGTGCGTCTTCCTTACTGCCATAGAAGAGATTGACGATCTTCTTTGACTGCAGGCTGACGTGGACTGTCATCTCGCCGTCCTTCACCGTCAGGATCCCCTTGTCGTTGTTGGCGTCATTGACATGGAACATGGCGTGGTCCGTTGTGAAGTCGACCACATAGGTCCCGTCCGCAAGACCCGCGGCCTCGGCCGGACTTTCAGACGCTGCCTCTCCGGACCCGTCCGATCCGCCGCAGGCGGTCAGGGCGACTCCTGCAAAGGCAGTCATGACCAGGATCAGTAATAAATACCCGAGTCTCTTCATAATTATCCCTTTCTGCAATAATGTGAAAGAAGCACTGACACCCGCCGGTTTCGTCAGACGTCAGTACTTCTCTGTCATTCACATTGTGTCGGAGGCTTCCGCCCCCATTCCTATTGTTCTTATTTGATTACAGCTCCGGTGTGCTCAACATACATCTTCTCAATGTCAGCGATTCTTCCCAGACCTTCGATCTGGCAGGTCACGTTGTCAGCACCAAATCCTTCGCCGATCTCGACCGGAGCCTCTGCTCCCTCGACCTCGAACTCACCGCCGTTGACGAATCCATAGTACCAGGTACCTTCTTCCTCAGCCGCCATATCGTTGTTGGCGTGGTCACCTGCAACGACCATCATCGGGCGCAGGATAACCTTGGTGTATCCGGCTTCTTCTACGGCCTTCTTGACCTCAGGCAGAGCAGTTTCCGGCGGATTGCCCTCGACTGTGCCTACGAATACGTTCTTGTATCCCAGATCATTCATCGTGGTCTGCATCTGGCTGTAAGTGATGTTGGCCTCGTGGGAGGTCCCGTGTCCCATGAAGACGATCGCGGTTCCATCTTCTGCCAGAGCATCGATGGAATCAGCTTCAGCGACCTTGACTGCCTCAGCGACCATAGCCTCAGCTGCAGCCTTCTTGTCGTCGTTGATAGCGGAAGCATCCTCGCCAACCTCGCCCAGAAGCGGCTCAGCGATCTCTACGGATTCGAAGTCTCCCTTGACGGCTTCGACGGCTTCTGTCAGCTCATCATACTCTGCGCCGTGCATCAGGTGGGTCGGCTGTACGACCAGATTCTTGACGCCGTTTTCCTTCGCTCTGTCCAGAGCCTGCTGTACGTTGTCGATCTTCTCATTGTCACGCGCCTGCACGTGGTTGATGATGATCTGTGCAGTGAACGCTCTTCTGACGGACCAGTCCGGATATGCCTCGGCCAGCGCCTTCTCAACGCCGCCGATGTCCGCTGCTCTGCTGTCATTGAAGGATGTGCCGAAGGATACGACCAGCAGTTCGTTCTCACCGATCTCATCCTGATTCAGCGGATCATCCTTGGATGCATCGCCGGTGTCCCGTCCGAAGTAGTCCGGATCGTCCAGCTGATCCTTCTGCTCATCGGTCAGAGCGTCATAAGCCGCTCTTGCCGCCGCGCACAGCTCATCCGTGTCTTCTGTCCATTCCTGGACCTGGATCGCCTCGATGGCAGCATTGCAGGCCGCAACCGCATCCTCAGCAACAGCTGCATCTTCTTCTTCGGATACCGCTGCCTGATCGTCAGCCTGCTCGGATTCACCGCAGCCGGTAAACGCGATCATCATGCCCAGTGCCATGACCAGCGCCAGGCCTACTACAAAAAACTTTCTCAGATTCTTCATACTAAAGCCTCCTCTTAAAAATGATAGTTTCCCGAGAACACAAAAGCCTCCGCACCCGAGCAAAGGCCTCCTGAAGAATCTGTTTCGGTTCTTGCATTCAGTTTTTACCCGCCAGTGTCTCGTGGCTGCGGGCGGGCAGCAGTCACTGTCCGTCCCCCGGCAGGCAGGTTTCCTGGCTTACGGATCTGGGCCCTGGCTGCCTTCCCGGGAATTCCTTCCCAGTGGCTTCGAAACGGTCTCGCTTCGGGGTAGTCAGAGCCATCCGCATACAGTGACGAGTTCGCACAGGCCTTGCACCTGTTTCCCTATTATCCGGCCTTTCGGGTCGGCACCTGTCGGTTTCGTATTCTCGTATTGATTCAGCGGCAGATGCCGCAAAATGAACAAAAATTATTATACCACTCAATCAGGGGTTCTTCAACTCTCCCTGTGATTATTCTTCCGTCTCCTCCTGCGGCCAGTAGACGCAGTGGCAAGGATAGTACTCTCCCATGTAGACCCAAACGGTGTCTCCCATCTGCAGCTTCTCCGGCTTATCCTCAAAGTACAGGTCCGGGATGAACAGCTTCACCGTGGTCCGCTTCTTTCCCTTGAGCAGGATTCCCTCTTTTACGGGATGATCGCGGAACTCCTCCAGCTTCTGCCGGAAATTCTGCACGCCGGTCTCCTTGCCGAAATGATCGGCGAATTCGTTCACATCGGAATAGACCACATTGTCCGGGTCTTTGAACCATCCAAATCTCATCATGATCTTCACTCCTCCTTGTCTTCTGTCTGTTCCAGTTTGCCCATTTCCTTCGCCATCCGGATCAAATCCTTCACGCACCGATTCGTGCTCCCGATCGGGAAGTCCGTGACGATCACCCGGGAGCACTGCCGCACGGCCTGCTCTGCCTTTGCAAAGGCAGGTCCTGCGATCTCCTCAAACGGCGGCGTTTCGATAACCTCGGCTGCCAGCAGCCTCGCCAGCTGATAATCGATGTCGCCCGGCGCCAGAATTCCTGCGATGAACGGCGTATTCTCCTTCTGCAGCCTGCGGTAGACCGGCATGCCGCTGCCGCCCGAACTCAGCACGAATACGTCCGGCGCTCCCTCGCCTTTCGGAGCGGGAAGTTCGATGCTCCCGAACAGAGAGTCGAAAAACCCGTTGTCCAGACTGTAGAGCTCGCGGATCATCTCATCACGGAAGATCTCTTCAGGAACGCCATAGCGGTAGATTTTCTCACCCTTCACGCAGATGATCCGGTCGGAGATCTTCTCGGCCAGATCGATCTCATGCAGGGACATGACCACGGTGATTCCCTTCTTCTTGGCCATGTTCCGCAGGATGGAGAGCAGTTCCAGTTTATAGCGGATATCCAGGAAGGAGGTCGGCTCATCGAGCACGATGATCTCCGGATCCTGGCAGATCGCCCGGGCGAGCAGGACGCGCTGGCGCTGGCCATCGCTGATGGCGTTGAAGTCCTTCGGGCCAAGTTCGGTCGCATGCACCACCGCCATGGCCTCATCGACCATCCGCTCATCCTCCTCTGTGAGCAGGCCCAGCTTTCCGGTGTAGGGATAGCGGCCGCTGGCCACGATATCGTAGCAGGTCAGAAGGTCCGTCTTCAGCCGCTCGGTCAGAACGACTGCCATCTTCTGTGACAGGTCACGGTAGTTCATGCTGTGCAGGTCCTGCTCGTCGAAGATGACCTTGCCCCGGATCAGCGAGAGCTGCCGGGTGAT
>JAZNNY010000051.1:0-4598 GCA_045580505.1 Lentihominibacter sp. | reverse complement strand
GCCCGGTTGTAATCCGGGCTTTCCTGCCTTTGTATGAACGGGGGATTTATGGTACAATGCAAAGGCAGATGACAGCGGAGGAGCATCAATGAGTTACAGAGTCAGACTGAACGTCTTTGAAGGTCCGTTCGACCTTCTCGTATATCTCATAGAGCACGCGCAGATGAGCATCTACGACATCCGGATCGCGGAGATCACGGAACAGTACGTGGAGTACATCGGGCGGATGCAGGAGGCGGACATCAATGTGTCCACCGAGTTTATGGTGCTTGCAGCGGAGCTTCTGGAAATCAAGTCGAAGATGCTGCTGCCGAGGTCCGTGCCCGAAGACGGGGAAGAGGCGGCCTACGAGGATCCGCGAACGGAGTTGGTCGCGAAGCTGAAGGAATACAAGCTCTTCAAGGAACTTTCGCACATGCTGGAGGAGCGTTACGAGGAGACTTCGGCTCATCTGGAGAAGCCGCAGGAAGATCTGGCGGAGTTTACGGGCGAGCCGGATGAATACCTGAACCTGGACATGGACCAGTTCACGGCTGCCTTTGAGGCCTTCCTGCTCCGGAAGAAAAACCTGGAGGAGATCAGGGCGCATCACATTCGTACGGAGAAGCAGCGGATTACGACGGAACTTCGGATGGGCGAGATCCGCAACTACTTCCGCGAGCAGAATGTGCGGGAAGCGGATTTTCGCGATCTGGTGCCGCACGCAGATGATAAATACGATGTTTCCGTCACCTTCTCGTCGGTGCTGGAAATGATGAAGGAACACCGGCTGGACGCGGAACAGAAAGAACTGTTTGGAGATATTACGGTCAAAGCGACGGATGAGTTGTTTGAGGCGGCGGATATGACTGAAACGCCGGAGTCGGCGGATGCGCAGGGAGAATAAAAATGTCGAGCAGGAAAACCATAAAATCAGCCATTGAATCGATGATGTTCATCTGGGGCGAGCCCCTGGATGTGAAAGACATCGCCGACGTATTCAATATAGAGAAGAAGGAAGCGTACGAATGCTGCAGGGAACTCATGGAGGAGTACGAGCAGGAGGGCCGCGGCATCGTGATCCGCGAGGTCAACAAGGCCTTTCAGTTCACGACCCGGCCGGACAATCTGCCGTACATCGAGCGCCTCTGCACGCCGACCCGCCGCCGCCGGCTGTCCCAGTCAGCCCTGGAGACGCTCGCCATCGTTGCCTACCGCCAGCCGGTCACCAAAGGTGAGATCGAGTCCATCCGCGGCATTCGCTGTGACCGCGTCATGGAAGGCCTGGCCAAGAAAGGCCTGGTGAGGGAAGTCGGCCGTTCAGAGAGCGTCGGCCGCCCCATCCTTTACGGCACGACCGATGAATTCCTGAAGCAGTTCGGCTTCGAAACCATCAAGGAACTGCCGGACATCCAGGACATCGAAGGCCTGCTCGCTGCGGAAGACGCCGACCTGGCAGAAAGCGCCCAGGACAGCGTCAGCATGCAGCAGATCTCGCTGGATGAGCTGGGAATGTCTGAGAAGGAGGAGGCATAGGGCGAACTCTGCAAAACGTCTTGAAAAGGCAGGTCCGTGCAGAGTTTTCACGGTCGTTTATGGAAAAATATGGGAAAACTCTGCGCCGGTGGACATTTCCGGGCGAAACCGCAGAGTTTAACACCCAAAAGTCCGGAATCATTAGGTCTAACTCTGCAGAATTGCCCAGAAAAGGGGGCTTTTGCAGAGTTGTCGGCTATATTGGAGAAAAACCAGAAATGAACTCTGCAGAACAGCCTGGAATTCAGCGATTCTGAAGAGTTTTTCCAAAAGAAGAAAATGTAAATATTTGGTTGACTAAAAATGCCAGCAATGGTAGAATTTCCATGGAATCTAAGGGGAGTCAGGGAAGAGCCTATGAAAGGGGATTGCCATGGATACAATCAAGACAAAGCTGAACCGCGCTGCGCAGGATCTTCAGGTTATTCTGGCACAGAATGCAGCGGAGCTGGACCGGATGCCGGAGGGGCGTTTAAGCGGTTACTCTAAGGGAGGCCATCGATATTATACGCAGGTTTTCGATACGGATGACGGGCGCAGCCTGAAGGGCATTAACAGAAAACCGGATCTGATCGGGCAGCTTGCGGGGAAGGAATGCCTTCTGGCAATCAAAGAAGCGGGAGAATGGAATGCCCTGCTTTTGCAGGAGCTGATGGAGAAATATCAGTCGATGGACCTGCGAGATCTGATCGCTGGGATGAGGGATGTGCCAAGAAGTCTGCCGGAAGAGGTGCTGCTGTCTGCGAGACAGCCGGCTAAGATGGCGGACCCCGGCAAAGCGCGAAGAGAAAGAATGGAACGGCTTCGCCAGTGGGCACGGGCGCCTTTCGAGCAGAGCACATATAAACCTGAAGAAAAAATCCACCTGACATCCACTGGGATCTACGTGAGATCGAAGTCAGAGGCATCGATCTCAGAAAAACTCTTTGACTATAATGTCGGGAACAGATACGAGCAGGTCCTGTGGCTGGAGGGAAAGCCGTTTGCTCCGGATTTCACCCTGCTGGATGCGGACGGGGAGCCGTTTTACTGGGAGCATGCCGGGATGATGCATATTCCGAAATATGCGCGGCGCCATCAATACAAGATGGATGTTTTCGAGAGACACGGCATCGTTCCCTGGAAGAACCTGATTGTAACGTACGACACGGAGGACGGGGGAATTAACATGGGCCTGATCGACAGCATTGTGAGATTTCAGGTTCTCTTCAGGCTCTGACCGTTATTCGATCCATATGGCACAAAAGGAGAGGTTATGCTATTCGATTCACACGCACATCTGAACAATGCAGATATGACTGAAGAAGACCGCGCGAACATGGTGGCTCAGATCGAGGCATCCATAGAGAGCGGCATGCTGGACTATGTCATGGACATCGGCTTTGACCCGGCCAGCTCGGCAGAGGCCGCGTGGCACGCCAATACCTATCCCTGGTGTTACGCCGCCGCAGGTTGCCATCCGCACGACGCCAAGATCATGGACGATGACCAGCTTGCCCTGATCCGCCAGCTCGCAGCGGCTCCGAAGGTGCGCGCGATCGGAGAAATCGGTCTCGACTTTCACTATGATCTGAGTGACCGGGATGTGCAGCGCAAGTGGTTCCGCCGCCAGATCCGCCTGGCCAATGAACTGAAGATGCCGATCTGCATCCATGCCAGGGAAGCTGACCAGGAGGTCATGGATATTCTCGTGGAGGAAGGGGCGTTTTCGGAGGAGCGGCGCAGCTGGTTCCCGAAGCGTCCTGACCCCACCGGCTTTTGCAAAGGCAGGCCCGTCGGGTGGTCGGCTGCGTCTGCGGGGGAAGGTTCGCCTGGTGCGAGTTCGGGCGAAACTTTGCCGGCTGGAGCTGCGGGGGAGACCTTGCCGGCTGCGGGCGCGGGCGAGACCTTGCCGGCTGGGACTGCGGGCGAGACCGGCGATGCGCGGGTTCTTCTGCACTGCTTTTCCGGAAGCGCGGAGCTCGGCAAGCAGTACGTTCGGATGGGAGCGACGCTCAGCATTGCGGGGCCGGTAACCTATAAGAACAATAAGAAGACCGTGGCAGTGGCCGAGCAGATTCCGCTCGACTTCCTGCTCGTCGAGACCGATTCGCCTTACCTGAGCCCGGTGCCCATGCGCGGGAAACCGAACACCCCGCCCAATGTGGAATATACAGCACGGAAGATTGCGGAGATCAAAGGGATTTCTTTCGAGGAGGTCGCGGCCAGAACAAAAGAAAACGCCATGCGGTTTTATGGGATCGGCTGATTAAAAAGGTGGCGTTCGTCGGCCCGGGCCGGGCTCGCGATCGGGACATTTGTCAGTTCCCAGGATCCAGAGCACTGGGCCCAACGCCGAACTCTGCAAGATAGCCCAATAATAGCACAATCTGCAGAGTTGGCAGGCGAATTTCTGGAAATATCAGGTAAAACTCTGCGGAAGAGGGCCAAATAGCAGATCTGTGCAGAGTTTAGACGAAAAAAACGCGAGTTAAATTTAATTAACTCTGCGAAAATGCCCTAAAACACCCAATTTGCAGAGTTTGGGCGAAAAAGCCCTTGGTCAGGCAAGACAAACTCTGCGAAAACCACCAGGATTGCAGGTTCCTGCAGAGTTTCCCCAGACCAGCCCCAGACCAGCCCCAGACCAGCCTCGGATCACCCGATCCGTTGCCCGTTCATCAGCCTATCACCCGATCCGCTGCCCAACCGCCACCCGCGCTACCAATCCACACGCTTCATAATGGCGCCGCCATGCTCACGCAGCCAGCGGTGCCATTTGTGGTATTCGGGGTAAACGCGCAGGACTTCATCATAGAAGCGCTGCGAGTGGTTCATCTCCTTCAAATGGCAGAGTTCGTGGACGACGATGCAGTCGATGACTTCGGGAGGGGTCAGCATCAGAAGGCAGTTGAAGTTGAGGTTGCCCTTGGCGCTGCAGCTTCCCCAGCGGGTCTTTTGGGTGCGGATGGTGATCCGGCCCGGGCTGACGCCGACCAGGGGTGCGTAATGAGAAACCCTGCCGGGGAGGTATTCCCGGGCCTGCCGGGCCAGCGACCGAAGATCTTCAGGGGAAAGCATGCCCTCTTGCAGGGCGGTCTCCT
>JAZNNY010000050.1:0-14238 GCA_045580505.1 Lentihominibacter sp. | reverse complement strand
CCTTAATATCTAAAAAAAATTTTACCCTCAAGACCGCAGAAAGTCAATAAATCTTTAGAAAATAAGACATCTATTACACCGTTCTTTAACACCCGAGATATCAAAAAACAGGCCTGCCCTATCATGGACAAGCCTGCCTTTTCACTATTCGATATTTACACTCCCATCCGCCGCCGCGCGATTAGCGTGATGCCGCATCCCAAAAGCAGGACTGCTCCAAGCAGATAGATCCAGGTAGTTCCCGGTCCGCCACTGGACGGGAGCTCCGCGCCCGGATGATTCGTAACGGTGATCTCAGTATTGCTGAGGGCAGCGTCCGGGTTCGAATTCTCTCCGGTCCCGGCTTCATCTGTCAGCCGCACCGTCCGGTCATCTTCGATCATAAAGTATGTGTATTTGGTTCCGATGACATATCCGTCCGGAGCCACCGTCTCTTCCAGCCGGTAGAGTCCGTGGGAAAGCTTCGCCAGGGCGAAAATGGATGAGTCGCTCATGTCGATCTCCTCATACCCTTCGACCTCTTCCCAGCTCGAATCGAATTTGCAAAGGCTGAACTCAGCTCCGTTCAGATTGTCATTGTTTTCATCGACCTTGTGGAGGGTCAGATCGCAGTCGGCATAATTCTTGATGACCATTTCATATTTGACCGGATCATTTCCCTGCGCCGTTTCTGTCAGCGTCACATCCTTTGGCTCGTTCACCATCATGATCTTACCTGTCTTGCTGACACTGAACTCGATATAATAGGTCAGCATTTCATAGCCGGCGTTCTGCAGCTCGGTGCTCAGCGCTTTTTCACGGATCTGGTAGGTCCCGGCAGGAAGCGTGTTGTCGATCTTCGGCACGATGCCCTGATCGTCTGTCACCAGGTTTTCATACCCTGCCATCGGATTATTGTCGAAAGCAGTCGTTTCTCCGACGGTGATCTGCTTATGAAGACTAAAGGTCACTCCTTCCAGCGGCGCATCTGAGTCACCATCTGTTTTGATCACCTGGAAGGTGTAAGGACGGTCTTTCACTGTCAAGGTCGGAGAATGACCGTGGTTATGCACGACGTAATAGTCTTGGTCTGCATCGCCACTGACCGTGATGTGTCCATTGTTCTGTTGTGTGATGATGATGGGCTTCTGGACCCCGTGCCAGCCCTGCGGGGCTTCCGTTTCGGTCAGCATGTAAGGGATGCCCTCCGTCAGGAAGGCTTCCGAGATCAACCCTTCTTCATCTGATGTGAAAGTACCGATCTCATTCCCGGCGCTATCGGTCAGTTTGAAGGTCGCTCCCGCGAGAGGAGTCGTTCCGTCCCATTCTGTTTTGATCAGCTTGATGCCGGGCCGGTCGTTCTTGACAGTGTCCACGCGGACATTGGAGTCATCGGTCGTCTGGCCCTTCGTATACTCAACTGTATAATTATAGTTGTGAGATTCAGTTTCTCCCTTTTGCTTGCCGGAAAGCGTCATATGCGCCTCATCATGGATGTTATGAACATGATAATTTGAGGTGATTCCTGTAACGGTCCCGTCCTCTTTCACGCGCCAGTCGACTCCTTCTGTTCCGTCGAGCCTGACCTCACGGATGATGTAATGGTCGAAATCCGTACCCGGTTCCAGCGTTTTGAAATACCAGTACAAAGTCTGGGGGTCATCTTCGAATTTTAACTGCCGCACGGTATCCAGGATCAGTTCTACATGTCCATCGCCGTTTCCATGAGGATTGTTCCTCTGGATGTAGACCGCGAAATACGTAGGCGCCCGCTCCGCCATATAGTCCTGATCCGACCAATCCTTATACATACGGAGTCCCCAGCCTTTGATGTTGCGGACATCCACATGAGGATCCTTTCCGGAAACGATGGTTTCTGAAACCCCATCGGCCGCCGGTACGAACTCATCGCCATGTTTATAATCCTGCGGATCCTTTCCATCCTCATTCACATCCGGATCATAGGCGTACTTCTGGAAGGAGTAGCCGTCCGGGATCTCGCCGGGACGTTCCACGATCCTGTATCTTGTTTCGGCAAGGATATTTCTCACTTCGACCGTATATCCGGAGGCGATCTTGGAGATCGAACCGTTCATGGAAGTCGTGAACGTCGCGGCTTCTTTTTCTGCGTCGGTAAGCTGGGAATAATCGCTTTTTCCCAAGGATACAAAGCCCTGGCCTTTGACATATTTACAGTATTCCCCGTCAGGATTCTTTACGCAATACGATTGCATATTTGCCAGTTCCAGATCGCTGTCCAATTCTGTTGCCATATACAGCCGGAAGCTGAAAGGCGTCGAATCCTGTGACGCGGGGATCTCCGTCGTACCATCCTCTTTGAAGAGCCTCTTCGTGAAAGTCATCGTACGGAGAGCATCTTCGTCCACTGTATTCTGCCAGGTGACAAGGGGGCGGTCCTTGGTCGATGCATAATCGATGCCGAAATCTGAGCGATCGGAAGTTACCTGCTCCTCCGTCACAACGATATCCCCGGTCGACATCTTCTCCTTGACCGCGACATCTTTGTATACGTCTGTGTTGACGCCGCATTCCACGATGCGATAGGAAATCGTATCGTCCGGGAAATCGATCACAGCTATCTCACCCGGTTTCAGAATGTAGGCATTTTCATATGGGATCCCGCCGATCGTAACATTTTGGCACGGGACCGGAGTGATGGTATCCTTATAGGTCACCTTGATGTCCTGATCCGTCTGTGTAAGTTGCTCTTCAACCTCTCGATGTTCTCCGGTCTCCGGATCAGTGACGCGCTTTTTGTAATAGATCTGATATGCGAACTTGGCCATCGGATCCTTGATCAGTTTCTTGCTCTCATCCAGGACCTCCTTGCCCATCTCCACTGTTCCCGGCTTCACAGACGCCAGATTGAACCGCATGTGCAGGTTAGAGGCGCCGGCGCCCCGTTCCATGAAGAAGATCTTCATGGTATGGGTCGAGTAATCCTTAAAGACCGTACTGCCCTCTTCAAAGTACTGGCTCAGATATTGATTGACTTCATCAGCCGTTGCTTCGGGATTTCGCGTCTTGTAATTAGCCTTAAATACTTCCCGCAGGTTCGTCGGCGTTCCATTGTTCACGACGACCTCTCCGGTGCTGAAATTCACATGTCCGGGAAGGGCGCTGTGGATACCGCCCAGGTCGATCACAAGTTCACCATCTACATAGAGCCAGAAGTCATCATCGCCGGTAAATTCGAAGATGATATCATGGCCCCAGGCGTCCTTGCCGCTGGGCGTCTGCGTGAAGGAAGCATCCAGCTCCATCGCAAACTGAGGATCCACTTTCTTGCCTCCTGTTTCCAGATTGTGCAGACGTTCGCCTTTGCGGGGATCACTGTCAGGCAAAAGCTTTCCGTGTACATCATAGAGGTTTTCCGAATTCAGCACACAGAAATTACCTGCCTCTATATCATTATACGGGAAGAACTGGCCGTGCTTTCGGGTAGGTCCGGTACCGGTATCATAGGCGCCCAGTTCCTTATATACTTTGAAGTTGTTGCCATACAGGCTGGCGAAGTTCTGCGAACTGTCATACTCGAAGTATCCGGTGGCTTTATATGTACTTTCGATAAAGAGATGATTGACTGTTCTTTTATCCGTTGCCTGATCGAACAGCCCTCCCAGAGAACCGCCGCTGTTTTGTCTTTGTGTTACCGGATATCCATCATTCTTCAGATCTGTAGAAAGAAGGTCCGGGACCGTTCTCGTTGTTGTGCCACCCTCATCGCTATCCAGATAATCGCTCATCTGTTTCCGTGAGGTGAGGTCGTACATCTTCATGGTGACACCGTACTGGGTATGATCGACCGTACTGACTGTGTGCAGTTCATCGACCGTATCCTGTTTCTCCATGATGGCAAAGTAAAAGTCCATCGCCTCAGACTTCGGGCATGGAACGATCCTGCCGTTCTCCACCTTGTACCCGGCATAAGTGTAACTGTCCTCATCCCATGCCAGGATCGAAGAATAATACTGCCCGTTGCGGCGGCCGTTCAGGTTGATACCGATGGGATCATCCTGCAGGATCTGCCCGTCATCACTCACCTGCGGCGCGATGTACTTTTCTGAGTATTCATTGTAAAGATCGTAGAAATAGTTGGGATTGGTCGTCCCTTCATAATAATGCTCCGTGAAATCCCAGAGGAGCGTATTCAGCTGACCTTCGACCCACTGGATGGAGTCTCCGCTCTCATAAACCGGGATCAGCGTTCCGTCCGAGTTGATCGCGTACAGATCGTATCTCTTCTTGGCATCGTTCCAGGAACGGGTATATACGATGATCTGTGATCCATTGGTGATGCCAGGATCCGACACGCTGACTTTGGTTGCCGTGTAGGTTTTGACATAATCCGACGGAAGATCGGAAAGTTCAACGAAGTTCAGCCACTCTGCCCCGGCGCTGGCATTCACATTAAAGCCTGTATCTACATCACCGCTGTAAGTGAGTGTATAACCTCCGGATTTCAGGCAGATCTCCCCTTCATGGGTCCCGGTGCCCGGGAGCATCTGGATCTCAGAGGGTTCATCTGCCAGCGATGCTCCGCTGGCGTCCAGCTTGAGATATTTAGTGCTCCCGCCCTGGGTAGTCGAGACATAATACTTGTCGTCGTTTCCGGACCATGTGAATGTCCACATGGTAATATCGCTGTCATTGGGAACAAACAGCTTATTGTCCACGTTTCCGGCCTGGTTCATGACCGTTAGGGTTTTGGCATCCAGGGCGCCGGCCGTAGATGATTCACCCATGACCGCCTTGCCCGCAACACCGCCGTTCCAGTTCATCAGCCCGTAAGTCTTGCCATCGAGTCCATAGGGATCCTCTTCCGGGGAATTCTTATACCAGAAACTAAGCTGACTTCCTTCGTTATTTTCGGTCCATGCCGCAAAGCCGTTTCCGCCTGCATTGCCCTGCTGGTTCCAGTAATAACCATTCGCAAAGACAGTGCAGGCGCCATTGGAACCAACCGTTATCGTGAATGCGGTTTTATTGCTTTCTGTTGTGAAAGACAGACTGTTGGTCCCGGTATTACGCACATACTGTTTCTCGCCATTCGATCCGAAGCAATACGCATAGAACTTGTTGTCAGTCCCTGCGGGTTCGAAATAATAAAGAGCAGCAGCATCGGGAGGTGTGGCGCTTTCCGGTTTTGTTTTCGCAATTCCCGTTCTGCCGGAGCTTGGACGATATATCTGATTCGTGAAATAGAAATTATTAATAAAATGGCTCACATAAAGTCCACCGGCTGCCAGTTCCATGAATTGTTCCATAGAGGATATCCTCTGATAACCGATCGAGACCGGGTCCGGTCCCTCGACGATCGCGTAGGCGGAAAAGCCGCTGGCCTCGAAACTGACGACGTCCTCCTTGACAGATACGTCATCGATAACCTCGACGCTTTCCCCGAAATGCACTACGCGGACATCGCCCTCCGGTTTTCTGTCCAGCATCCTGATCTGGACATCCACGGGCCTTGCCGGCTGGATCTGCTCACCACCGGAGACGATGGAGATGTCCAGGAATTTGGTGTATGTGATCTCTCCAGCCTTTGCTCCGACCGCATCCGCTGTCTCATCTGAATAGACCTGGTAGTCTTCGTCACCTTCGGCGATCTCGCTGACTTCAAGGGAAGCGTCTTCGGGGATCTTCGCGTCCGCTCCCGCTGTCACCTTCACCTGGTACGTACTGCCGTCCGCTGTTATGATGGTCTTCTCGAATTCCTGCACCTCGGCGACCGCGTACATAGAGAAACTCCGGGCGGTAAACCGGGTCTCCTTCATCTTCACTTTACCGGACTTCGTTGTACCGTCTGCCGCGATCTCTACCTGATCCTCAGGCAGAACTTCAGGCACGATACCGCCTTTTTTGTCTGCAGCAAAATGCACGATCCGGATCTGATCCGCATCGTTTATCCTGATCGCTTTATCATAGGAGATCGCTACGTCGACGGCATCGTCCGGTTCGACCGGGTTCCCGTCGGAAAGAAGTGAAATATCATAGAACCTGACAGAGGCAAGACCGGAGATCATCTCCCCGCCCTCGGTCTCCTGCAAAGCCTTGAGTGCCTCGTCGCACCAGGCTTGATAGTCATCATCATCGGATGTGATCTCATTTGCCGTGAGCTCGGTATCCTCGGGCAGGCCCGCCTTCTTGTCCGCGGTCAGATCGATGCTGTAACCATCGCCGCTATACGCGAGCTCACAGGAACCTACGGCCGGTACGGCTTCAGTTTCATCGGCCTGTTCTTCTGTGGCCGGCACATCGATGCCGCCCTGGGAAGCCGCTTCGTCTTCTTCCAGAGTGATTGCAGGAAGGATCAAAAGGTACGACACAACAAAAACAACGATCGCTGACAGCGTGAGTAGCAGCGTTCTGTTTTTTTCTATTGCGTCAGCTAAAATCCTGATCGCGTTTGATGCATCATTCTGAATCTTCATAGCCTGCCTTCTGCATCCCATTATATGACACTATATTATACATTAATTTACAATTAATGTCAATCTTTACACTTATGGGATTCTTGGAATTTCAAGCTTTTCAGCTGTTTCGTCATCAGAATAACACAAAGCAGGTCAATAAAAGCGTCAAAAAAGAGTCTTAAGAAAGATCACCACATGATGATCGCCCTGACCGGGCAGACAGGCGCGCAGTAACCGCAGGTCAGACAGATGTCATAATTCACTTCCGCAAGGCCGTTTTCGTTGCGAAAGATCGCCTTGTTCGGGCAGCGGTCGATGCAGTTTCCGCAGCCTTCACAATCGCCTTGGTCCACATGGATCCGCTTGGCGCTGATATCCGGGGCGTAGTCCTCCGGTAGCGTTCCCTCGGCATAGGAGATCAACCGGTCGACTTCCCCTTCTTTTCCCATGCCGACCATGATAGAGTGCACGCCCAGACTTTGCACGTAGTCCAGTGCCTTTCGGTACTGTCCCGAAAGATTGCCTCCCCCGAAGGCTTTCATGGCAAATACACCTTTCCCAACGGCCAGGCACTGCCGGATCGCATCTGCCATCTCCTCTGCCGTTCCCGGCTCAGCACCTTTGCGGATCCCAAGCCCGGCGTAATTGATCAGCGGGAACACGATATCACACTCCGGTACGTTGATCATTCTCTGCACCACGTCAATATGATGTGTCGAAACACCGATGGCGCCGATCACGCCTTTGGCTTTGTAGTCCTGCAGGCACTGCCAGGCGCCTGCGCGAGAATCCCAATCCGGGTCCTGCCGTACCTCATGGAGCAGGAACACGTCGATATACTCCAGATCCAGATCGCGCAGGGCCTCTTCGATCGCCGCCTCCATCTCCTCATAGGAAAGATCCAGGGATTTGCTTGCGATGATAGGCCGGTTCGGATTCTCCCGGCTGCAGTCGATGTCCCGGAATGCCCCCCGGATATACGGATAGGTCTCATAGTACTGGGCCGTATCGAAGAGCCGGATCCCCTTCTCATAGGCATAGCGAACTACATCCGCCCCTTCCTCAAGCGGCAGGTCCAGTTGCGTCTTTCCTACCGTCAGCACGCCAAGGCCGATCGGGGTGACTTCAATATTCGTATTTCCGAGTTTGACCTTCTTCATCGGTGCCTCCCTCCTGCAGATCCGCTTCTGTCCTACTTCTTATTCGACTGCCTCCAGATGCCCTGCTTTTCTGCCTCGGCGATCAGTTCGTCCCGGAACTGCGGATGAGCAATGGAAATCATCAGCTCCGCCCGCTCCCACACAGTGCGACCACTCAAATTGACGATGCCCTGGTCGGTGACGATGTAATGGGTCTCGGATCTCGGGGTGGTCACGATCTCGCCGCGGGTGAACCTGGGCTGGATGTTGCTGTGCAGCTTGCCCTCCTTATCTTTATAGGCGCTGTTCATGCACAGGAACGCCTTGCCGCCCGGAGACCGGTAGGCGCCGGTCACGAAATCGACCTGACCACCGGTTCCCGAAATATGACGCGTACCGACACTCTCGGAGCAGACCTGCCCGTAAAGGTCTGCGCTCACGCAGCCGTTGATCGCAATCACGTTCGACAGCTGCCCGATCACGTAAGGGTCGTTGACATGGCTGACCATATCGCCGCCGCATTCCGGGTTCTCATTGATCCAGTCGTAGAGGGACTGGCTGCCGGCGCAGATGCCGAAGATGGACCTGCCTTTATAGATCTCTTTATGGGCGTTGGTCAGCTTGCCCTGCTCGTACAAATTGAAGAAGGCGTCCGTGATCAATTCGCTGTGGCAGCCCAGGTCTTTGATGTCCGACTTGGCCAGGTGCTCACCGAGGATGTTGGGCATGCCGCCGACTCCCAGTTGGAGCACGGCCCGGTCCGGGATCTGAGGTGCGATGAAGTCAGCGATAGCGACCTCTTCAGGCGATGGCGGCGGAGACTTGATCTCGACCATGGGATGGTGCTCTCCCTCCACAATGTAGTCCACCTCACTGATGTGGATCCGGTTGGCGTCGATGCCCTGGTCCAGCCGCTCTTTGATATTGCAGACCCGCGGCAGGTGTTCGTTGACTTCAACGATCACGATGTCCGCCGCATCCAGAACCGGCTTCGATGTGGCTACAGTAAAATGCAGGTTGAAATATCCCTCGTCATCCATCGGCGCAACACAGATCATGGCCACGTTCACCTTGCAGTAGCCCAGCTTGTAGTAAGAACTCTGATTGCTGTAGATCATGGGAATATGATCGATCAGGCCCTGGTTCCAGTACTTCCGCTCGATGCCGGCCGTATACCAGCTGTGATAGGTGAAACTCTCGTGCTCCGGGTCATCTTCGACGATCCGGATTGGCTCGAACATGAAATAGCCGCGGCAGTTCACGTCCTTCACCTCGCCCTTTCTCTTTGCCAGGGCCGCATCCAGCAGCACCGGCTGGCCTTGTGAGATCGTATAGTCGATCCAGTCTCCGTCCTTCACGCAGCGGACCGCCTCCTCCGGGGTCCTCAGCTTGCTCTTGTACTCGTCGTAATATTTCATTCCCTGTCTCCTCGATCGCCAGCAAACAACTGATTGGTCCAATCATACCACAAAAAATGCTATCTCTCCAACAAATCTTCCGGTTTGCAGTAAAGCGCCCTCGACAGCCGCAGGAGCGTAGCCGCCTGGGTTTTGTTGATGTCCCGCTGCCGCTGCTCAAAAAGCTGGATCTGTCGAATCGGCACCTCCGCCCGAGCTGCAAGCTCTGACTGCGACAGTCCCAGTATATCCCGGTAGAATCTCAGCCTGGTTTCGGTGCGGGCTTCCCTGATTCTCTGCTCCATGTCATCTGCAAACTGCGAAACGTCCATCTCGTGGTAAACTCCGTAGAGGCCGATCAGTTCTTCCAGGGTGACAGCATGCAGGATCTCTTCGAAGGTTCTCCCCGAGTACCATTGATAGTATGCCAGCGCCCAGCCGGCCCAGTACTCCGCAGACTTATCGAGATAGAGCTCATCCGGCAGATCCTCGTATTCCAGGCCGCTCTCATCCAGCATCATCCGCACCAGCTCACAGCCGTTCACCCCCGCTGCAAAGGCAGGATTGCCTCTGGAAAACTGCTCCATGGTCCTCGATGCCAAAAGCAGACCGGTGAACAGATCCGGATCCAGTCCTCTGCTGACCAGGGCGGCATCGAATGCGTCACCCAGGATCCTCTGCGCAGTATCTACGTATTCCTCAGCGTAAGCGTGGATCATCTGCCCTCATCTCCTCTCTTAAGATATCCAGGATGTATAGATCGTCCTTAGAATCATTTTTCCCCGTCTTCATGGTCCGGTACCTTCGCCTCGCCTGCAGATCGCGTTCTGCTTTCTTCGGATAATAGTGATCAGCGGGAGCCTCGGCACTCTCAATATATTCGAGGCTCTCAAATGCGCGCTCACTCTTCAGCACGATCTGAACGCCCAGATCCCCAAGGCGCATGGCCTCTGATAGTTTCCGAAGTGAAATTGCTCCCGAGACAAAGTCCTGGGCAAATGAGAAATAGGAATCATCTGCACGGTACCCGCAGATCACATCGTAAGGCTCCAGATCCGGCAGGAAATACTGCTCGATATAGTTCTTGGCTTCCTCTGCGATGCTCCCACGCTGCCAGTAAGTGCGGTGCCTGGCAAGGACCGCCAGCCAGTTCAAAACAGAAAACCCGGGGCCGTTCAGATCCAGCACGTGCAGGCCGGCCAAGTCCAACTGGTATGCATTCACGAACCCGTCTGTCTTCCTGCGACAGGCCCACTCGCCCGCAAGTTCGAAGTACTGCGTACAATAAAACCCCCGCCCGTAATCATTACGCGGATTTCCTTTGCCATACTCGGGTTTTGTAATGATCTGTTCTGAGCCATGATATATTTTTATCCTCATCTCCAGTTCCTCCCGCACCAATTATATCGCTCCAGCGATAGCCAGTCAAGTTCATACAAAAAAACCCGAAAACAGGTCAGATCCCTGCTCCGGGTCATTTTCTCACATCCTATTCCTCTTCCGGAATGTCGTGATGATCGTCTTCTTCGCTGTCCTCGGTCGGGTTGTAGCCCTCAAGTCCCGCGTAGTGCTTGCCGTTCTTCTCAGCGTAGTTCCAGATTGCGTTCTTGATGGCGTGCTCCGCCAGGACGCTGCAGTGGATCTTGATCGCCGGAAGTCCGCCGAGTTCCTCGACGATCTTCTTGTTGGAGACGGTCAGCGCCTCATCGACGGTCATGCCGATGATCATATCGGTCGCCATCGACGAAGAAGCGATCGCGCTGCCGCAGCCGTAGGTCTTGAACTTGGCGTCGGTGATCACATCGTTATCATCGACGTCGATCGTGACCTGCATCATATCGCCGCAGACCGGGCTTCCGTAGATGCCCTTGCCGGACGGATTCTCGATCTCGCCCACGTTGTGCGGATTCAGGAAATGATCCATTACGGTATCGTTATATAAAGCCATTTTGTTTACCATCCTTCCTTGCCGGTGACCGGCGAAACTCTTCTCAGTGTATCCACGACCTTGGCCAGTGCGTCCACGGCGTAGTCGATGTCTTCCTTCGTGGTGAAGTCGCCCACGGTGAACCGGACGGTTCCGTTGATGATCTCCATCGGCACATGGGTCGAGGAAAGCACATGGGAAATGTCCAGCGATCCGGAGGAGCAGGCCGACCCTGTGGAGACGCTGACGCCCGCTGCGTCAAGCAAAAGCAGGATCGATTCTCCCTCGATATAGCTGAAGGAGACGTTCAGGTTCGCCGGATGGCGCTTCTCAAAATCTGCAGGTCCGTTCAGGCGGATCTTGTCGATCTTCTCCTGGATCTGTTCCCACAGATACTGGCGCAGCTCCCTTGAGTGCGCGATATGCGTATCCAGGTTGACGCGTGCCAGTTCCGCCGCCTTGCCGAAGCCGACGATGCCCGCCGTGTTCTCCGTACCGGCGCGCTTGCGGTTTTCCTGGGCGCCGCCGTGCACGAAACTCGGAAGCTGGGTGCCCTTTCTCTTGTAGAGGGCGCCGATGCCCTTCGGTCCGTAGATCTTATGCGCGGACATGGACAGGAAATCCACGTCCAGGTCTTTCACGTCGATCGGCACATTGCCGGCTGCCTGAACGGCGTCAGTATGGAAGAGCACGCCGTGCTTCTTTGCGATCTTCGCCAGTTCTTTGATCGGTTCCAGTGTTCCGATCTCGTTGTTGACCATCATGATGCTGACCAGGATCGTTTTGTCCGTGATGGCAGCTTCCAGATCTTCCGGAGAGACGAAACCTTCTTCGTCTACATCCAGATAAGTCACTTCGATCCCGTGATACTTCTGCAGGTACATGCAGGTGTGCAGGATCGCGTGATGCTCGATTTTCGTGGTGATAATGTGATTTCCCTTGTTCTTCAGCTGGTCCGCGATCCCTTCCAGAACCCAGTTGTCAGCCTCCGTTCCGCAGGAAGTGAAAAAGATCTCCTTCTCATCCGCTCCGATCAGCTCAGCGACCTGCCGGCGGGCGTTTGACACACCCTCTTTGGCGCGCAGACCCGGCCCATAAAGGCTGGACGGATTGCCGTACACTTCCGTGTAGTAAGGGATCATCTCAGCAACGACTTCTTCCTTGGTCGGTGTCGTTGCCGAATAGTCCAGATAGACTTCTCTCATTTACTGCAACTCTCCTTTTCAATAAATATTTATACAGGTGAAAAGCCTGTTTTATTCATAGTATACCTGTTAGGTACAGATTGCAAGATTAAATCAGTTTTTTCTCTCTTGCGATTTCCTCGATTTCCGCTTCTGTCAGATCTTCTACGAAGCGGACGTCCTCCAGCTGCCGCCGGAAGTTCTTGCGGAACTCCGCCAGGTACTCCTGGCGCAGCATGGCCTGCTCGGCTTTCTCGGCCTCCGTGAGGCCTTCCGCCTTCTTCTTGTGGGCCAGTTCGTTGATCCTGTCGATCAGTTCTTTTCTCATATCGTCTTATTCCTCCGGTTCGTACTGAAATGTCGGCATGGGCTGCAGTTTGAAGAGATTTGCCTTATGTTTCTGGTCGATCTTCTTCCGGATCTCCTCATCCTCGCAGATTCCCTCCCGGATGTACCGGTCGAGCACTGCGTAGGTAAAGCCCAGATTATCTTCGTCGGTCTTGGCCTGCAGGCCGTCGATCGGCACCTTGTCCACGAACATGGACGGAAGTCCCAGCACCCTTCCTACCGCCTTGACCTCCTGGACGGTCAGCTTTGACAGCGGGCTGAAGTCCCCCGCCCCGTCGCCGAACTTGGTGTTATAGCCGACCCAGTCCTCGGACAGGTTGCAGGTGTTGGCAACACGCCCGTTGATATTCTGAGATACCGCGTAGAGCACGGTCATCCGAAGCCTTGGCGGCAGGTTGGTCTTCGCCTGATCGCTGAAGTGGTCGAAATGCTCCATCAGCTCCGCTACCACTCCGTCGTATGCTCCCTTGATGTTGAAGACGACGGAGTCGATTCCCAGGTGCTTCACAAGCGCCTTGGAGACATCGATGTCGAACTGCTCACCATTCGGCATCATGACGCCGAAGACATTCTCTTTGCCGAGGGCCTCGACACAGAGGGCCGCTGTGACCGAACTGTCCTTGCCGCCGGAAATACCGATGACCGCCTTACAGCCCTTGCCGTTCTCCTCGAACCAGTCCCTGATCCACTGCACGATATCGTTTTTAACTTTTTCTGCATCAAATGCCATTGTGATCCCTCCGATCGATCTCCTTCAGGAGTGCTCTCAGTATATGCCTGGAATTCAGCATGAACGCTTCCTTCGGCTGTTCCATCTGTTTTACACCGGTCCAGTACCGGTCTGCGTACCGGGCCAGCATGGTATCCTCGTCCAGACCGCCCGCCCGCAGTTTCCTCGCAAAGTCCATCTTGCTCTCACACTCGGCCGCGAAATCATCCCAGTAGCCGTCGAGCATATCGCCCGGCACCATGCCGAAATGCGGCAGGCACACATGCTGCGCGCCGAGCCTCCGGCACTTCTCCGCCGAAGCCAGCGCGTCGCTGAAGTCCTTCAGCACCGGCGTGTGGATGTATCCCCTGCCGTCGGGCGTTCCCTCCGGACGTCCCTCGATGATCCCTGTGCTCTCGCTGGTGAAGAGCAGGGAATACGGCTGCAGCAGATAGGACATGGAACAGTCCGTGTGTCCCTTCGTCTCATAGGCCGTGAGGGTCTCGTTTCCGAGGCGGACCGTATCCCCGTCTGCCAGCACCAGGTCGACCGCGAGATTGTCCACCCGGATCTCCTTGGTGCTCCCCGGCTCATAGAGCTGCAGGGCGTGCTCCCCGAGTTCCTTCATCAGGGCGTGCGCTCCCGGCCGTTTCAGAATGTCGGCCGTATGCTGGCTGCCGCACACGATCGCCCCGGGGAAAGCCTCACGGATCCAGGGCAGCGCCCCGATGTGGTCGTAGTGGGAATGCGACAGAAGAATGTAGTCGAGCCGGTCCCTGCCGAGCGCGGACAGCCGGTTGATCAGATTCTCCAGCGTAACTTCCGCGCAGTAGGCCATCCCGCAGTCCAGCAGTGCGGTCTTCTCACTTCCAAGGATCAGAAGCGCCTCTCCTCCGTGCCCTCCAGTCACCCGGTAAATGGGCCCCGGGAAATCAACCCGGTCATAGCCCGCAAAAATATCAAACAAGGCAATGTCCTGCGGCGTATCAACCACCGAAGACCTGATTGCCGTATTCTGCTCAATTGTCATGCCTTACTCCGTCTTCGTATTCATCCTCCCCGGCCAGAAGCTCCGCAAAGGACATGGTGTAACTGTCAAGTTCGTAGCCGAGCGCCTC
>JAZNNY010000049.1:0-20787 GCA_045580505.1 Lentihominibacter sp. | reverse complement strand
ATGGCTACGATCCGACTTCTTGTGATCTTCTGTGTTACCTTAACCGTGCACTGGTCCGAGGCGCCCTTGTACCTGACCGTGATCGTCGTTTCCCCGACGCCCATCGATGTGACCCAGCCTTCCTCATCCACCTCCGCGATTTCCGGATCCTCAGAATACCACTCGGCCTCATTGCCGTCGATCCTTTTGCCATCGCACTCGAGCGTCAGTTCCTCATAGTATTCGTCCCATTCCCCGTCCAGATTGACGAGCATTTCGAGATGATCCGGCTGCAGCGTGAGCTCTTTCGCTTCCCTGGCGCACCCGCAGATCAGCAGTAACCCGATGACCATCATTCCTGCGATCAGAAACTTTGACTTTTGCTTATTCATCCCATCACATCCCTTCTCTGATGACATGATGTTTTGTTTGTTTAAAGTATACCACAATTAACAGAGTATAAGCGGAGAATTGGTCAGCAATTTCGTGATCATTCCTTTGTGATTTGAGGTGTCCTTTATCTGCGTGATGGTCGTGATCTTCTTTCTGGCATCTTTGCTGGATGCTCCGCAGTGATACACTTGAATGTTTTTAGACATATATTCTCGCATTGTCCTAAAAACGCGCATTATTGCAACACTTTGTCTTTCTGCAACTTCTCCTCTAAGGACGGTCGCAAGTTGGTAAACTCCCTGCTCTGTAAAAGCATTCGGTAGTTTTCTTCGCCCGCCTAGTCCTGATGTTGAAATTTTCAACATCAAATTCTCATATTCATCTTTTGTTAGTTGGAACATAAAGTCTGCAGGAAAACGATTCAGTCATAATTAATTCCTCCGCATATCACTCCACCATCGTCCTCACCTCTCGCACCTGTCCATCCTTCAGCTTCATCCCGACCGCCCCCTGCAGGTCGGTCCGCCAGACCGGAATGCCCCGGCCTTCGAGCCGCTCGAGCACCTCGGGCGTGGGGTGGCCGTACATGTTATTTTTTCCTACCTGGATCACTGCAAAGGCAGGCCCCACCGCATCCAGGAATTCTTCCGAGGAGCTGGTCTTCGACCCGTGGTGGCCGACTTTGAGGATGTCCACGTGAAGTGGGGTGGTCTGATTTCCTCCATACTCTCGCAACAGTTCCCGCTCCCCATCCTCGCCCAGATCGCCCGTCGCCAGGAAACTCACGCCCGAAAGGTTTACCCGCATGATCAGGCTTGAAGCATTCTCATCCTCCTCATTCTCGATCATCCTCCGGTATTCCTCGTCGCTCTTCCCTTCCGGCCACAGGACCTGCAGGCTGTCCTCCCGCGAAAGCCGCACCGTCTGCCCCTGCCGCAGGAAACTGATCCTGTCTTTCGGCAGGCCGGTGTCCCGGCAGACCTGGCCGATTTTCAGGCGGTTCGATTCGTAGATATAAATGCGGCGGACGAGACCTGCCTTTGCAAGCTCGCAGATTCCCTTGTAGTGGTCGGTGTGCAGGTGGGTCACGAACGCCCCGTCGATCCGCCGCACGCCGTTCTTCAGAAGATAGGGCTGCAGGGTCTTCGTGCCGACCTCGTAGTCCGCGCTGCCGCCACCATCGATCAGAAAATTCCGGCCTCCGCTGCGCAGGTGCATACAGTCGCCCTGCCCGACGTCCACGAACACCAGGTCCATGTGCCGGTAGCCGTCGTCCGCCGCCTGCCCGAGGGCAATCGAAGCCACCAGAATACCCGCGACGAGCCCCCGGGCCAGGCGCTTCCTTCCTTTGATAAAGAGCAGCCGCCCCTCTTCCGATGCGAGCAGAAGAAGTCCCATATACCACAAGGCCAGTGCCCAGTGCGGCGGGCTTGCCACGGTCAGGCAGCTGATCCCATCGACGCAGGCGAGCTCGTTTAGCTTCACCAGCCCCTGCAAAGGCAGGCCAGCCCCGTATCCCACACTCCGCCCCCAAGCGGGAGCATCATGCCTGCCATCCCCGCCGGTACGAGCAGGCCGGTCAGGAAAATTACGGGTACGTTGACGAAAACCGCGAGCATCGGGAGCACGTTAAACTGAAAGATCATATAAGGACCGAGCCCGATCTGTATGGCGATGCTCCCGACCAGTGCTCCCTGGTAAAACCGCTGAATATACGGCGTGAGCAGGCCCAGCGTCAGGATAGCCAGGTAACTCATCTGAAAGCCCGCCTGAAATATAATGTAGGGATTGTGGGCGAGCGCCGCGATCCCTACCGCGAAGGCGGCGCAGTTCAGATCGTACCTTCGATTGGTCATCTTTGCAAAGGAATGCAGCAGCACCATCACCACGGCCCGAACCACGGAAGGCGCATAACCCGCCAGGAAGGTGTACCCTCCGAAGAACAGCGCGGTCACTGCGAAGAACCGCCTGCCCTTTGTTCGTCCGAAGATGGACGGACAGGTGCCCGTCCCAAGATCCCACACCAGTACGAGCGCCGCGTAGAGCATGCCGACGTGCAGGCCGCTGACCGCGAGAACGTGGGCGGTTCCGTTCTTTTGGAAGAGTTCCTGCGTATCCTTTTCGAGCAGCCCCTTCTCTCCGAAGAGGATCGCCCGCATCATCCCCGCTGTTTCCTTGCCCGCATGGGACTCGATCCGGTCCAGGTAGTGCTCGCGCATGAGAAAGAGCCTGGCCCTGATGGTTTGGGTTTGCGGGGCGCCGTCCGGGCCGCGCTCTGCCAGCACCTGTACATACTCGGTCCGCATGACCGCCTGGATCCCGCTTGTTTTCAGGTAGAGCCGGTAGTCAAAGCAGTTCGGGTTGCGCTTTGGCTCGGGCGCCTTCAGGGTTCCGCTGACGCGGATGGGCGTACCGGGCGGAAGATTCAGGAGAGGGTTTGGGGTTGCGGCGGCCGTCGCCGTTCCTGTGGCCGCTGCAGTCTGTCCGGCTTCGGCGCCGGTCAGCGCTTCTGCCGGAACGGTGACCTGGACCCGGCTGCTTGTGACCGCCGTGCCCTCGATCCCCCGCACTGCTGTCTCGATCCGTACCACCACCTGCCCACGCGAATCCGTATGCAGGGACGGCTCCTTGACGATTCCCGTAAGCTGGACCTCTTGATCCAGGAAGTTCAGCGCCGGGTCTTCCTTTAACAGGTGCTCGTGCCAGGCCAGCGTCCCCGCGCTCACAAGTCCTGCGCACAGCAAAAGCAGGACCAGCCCGGATCGCTTCCACCTTGCTGCCCCTGCCAGGACCGCGCAGCAGATCCCAACCGCTGCCCAGCCGAAATAGTACTTCAAAAGAATCGTCGCAGCGAACGCTGCAGCGACGTAATACAATGGTCGCCTGATCAAAATCCCTTACCCCCTTGGGCTACCATTATATTACATTCCCATTATTTGTCAATCCCGCTGAGGAATCTATAAGGGACACCCTACATTGTGGATGCTTTCCGGAATTGCTTGTGGATGCATCCACACGGCAAGTGCAGATTCATCCACAAGTTTTTTAAGAAAGCAGCGAAATCTTGTGGATGATTCCCGGAATCCTTGGGGATGCATCCCCAAGCAAACCGAACATTCATCCCCAGGGTGAAAGTGAGAAACCGTACGAAGACTTCTATCCCCGGAACACGGACAGCGCGCTCGGTCCTGCCTTTGCACGAAGGCGAAGGCAAAGCGCCGTACCGACGAGGCCTGCCCCGATGGCCAGGATGGCGATGCCGAGGATGTAGTCATGCCAGATGGAGGTGATCAGCAGCATGCCGATGGTGCCGGAGAGTGTGAAAGTGAAGTTCGAAAGCGACGAGGCCGAGCCCGTGTCGCTGGCCTGCAGGTTGAGCAGGATGGCAGTCGCGAAGGGCCGGGAGACCGAGGAGGTCATCATGATCGGCGCGAAGCAGAGCGCGAAAAAGAGCGGCGCCCGGTGGCCGAAGAAGAACAGGATCAGGCCGAAGACCAGGCAGGACCCGAAGATGCCGAAGGTCACCCGGTAGGCGTTGAAGCGCCGCACGCGGACGTAGATCACCGGTCCCAGGACCGAAGCCAGGGCGGTCGCCGCGAAGTAAACGCTGTACATGGTCGAAGACTGCCCGAACTGGTTCTCATAGATGTAGGAACTTGACGAAATATAGGCCATCATCGGGATCTGAATCACGCACACGCAGATCAGAAAAGCCCGGAACACCTTCCCTGAGAGCACCGCGCGCAGACGGCCGAAGGTCTGCCGCACGCCGCCCGAAAGCCGCTCCTGCTCAGGCAGCGTCTCCCGCATCAGGAAGGCCAAAAGCAGGACCACCAGAGTGATCAGCGCCTGCATGAAGAAATCGGCCCGCCAGCTGAAGAAGCGGTAGATCTGGGCGCCGATTAGAGGCGCGAGTACCGGACCGAGCACGCTGAAAGCCTGGGAAATGGCGAGGACTGTCCCCTGCGTCTGTCCGGTGAACTGGTCTTTGACGATCGCCGTGCTGACCGAGACCATGCAGCCGGCTCCGCAGGCCTGGAGGACCCTCATGCCGATCAGGAAGTACACATTCATGGAGAACCCGCAGGCGATGCTGGCGAGGACATAGAGAATCACGCCAAAGAGCATGACCGGCCGCCGGCCGAACCGGTCCGACACGGGGCCGAACACCAGCATGCCGATGGCAAAAAACAAAAAGAATCCGACCAAGGTCATGTTCATCACAGCGTCGGTCGTTTGAAAATAAGATGCCATGTCCGGAAGCGCGGGCATATACATATCCGTCGATAGCGGAGCGATGGCATTGCACATGGTGATCAGCGCGATCATCCCTCCACGGCCGAGCCGCGGCTGGGATACACGCATATCTTCATTCATATCAGCTGACTCTTCCTTCCATTTTTACTTGAAGTATTGTAGCACAAATTATTCACAAATGTAAGCCGACCTATGGTATAATATTTGATGTATATTGATCCCGAAAACGGAGGAAATCATTTTGTCAGACAAGAACAACAAGGGAAACGAGAACAAGAACAGCATGGATGAATTCTTCGCGCAGTTTGATAAGGAGGCCCCCGCTAGGGCTGCGGAGGATACCGGGCACTTTGGAGCTGACGCCAGCGCGGATTCAGCCGGCAAAGAAGGCAAGGCTTCCCCTGCCGGGAGCGCGACTACATCCCGC
This sequence comes from Lentihominibacter sp., assembly GCA_045580505.1. Taxonomy (GTDB): domain Bacteria; phylum Bacillota; class Clostridia; order Peptostreptococcales; family Anaerovoracaceae; genus Lentihominibacter. The sequence continues at coordinate 15,731 of JAZNNY010000049.1, read as the reverse complement.
AGTAATGCTGAGAATAACACGGAATTTTACTATGGTACGGCGACCGCCGGACGCGCGACGAACGGTGTGAGAAAGTCCGGCCGGGCAAAGCGAGCCAAGAAGGGCTCCGCCGCCCGTCTGGGTCCTGCCAATATCGTGCACGCGGCAGAGCGCAGCACGAAGAAGGCCGCGAAGTCGATCAGCAAGCGGAAGCCTAAGAAACCAGCACGCAAGCTCACTCCGGGCAAATCCATACTGAGCTTTATCCTGATTTTTGGCACCATGATGGTGCTCGGCGTAGGAATTATGGTCGGCATCGTCTTCCTGAAGGCGCCGAATATCGAAACGGATAACATTTACTCGCAGATCAAGCAGCGGTCCATCGTCTACGACCAGGACGGCAATGAAATCGACGCCCTCTACTTTGACGGAGGCAACCGTACCATCGTCGCCTATGACGATATTCCGGAGAATATGGTCAATGCGATCATCTCCATTGAGGACAACAAGTTCTGGACCCACCACGGATTCAACTTCATCCGTATGGTCGGCGCCATCAAGGACAGCATTACCGGTGGAGGCAGCATCAGCGGCACGTCCACCATCAGTCAGCAGCTAGCCCGTAACTTCTACCTGGCTGACATCAAGAGCGAACGGTCTATGGGACGTAAGCTGACTGAAATGTATATCACGATCATCCTGGAGAAGAACCTCTCCAAGAAACAGATCATGGAGGCCTACCTCAATACGATCTACCTGGGCTTTAACAGTTACGGCGTAGAGGCGGCTGCGCAGTCTTACTTCAACAAGCCGGTCGGCAAGCTGAAGCTCATTGAGTGCGCTGCTCTGGCTGCGATTCCGCAGTCTCCTGACCTGAACGCACTGGTCATCGCCGACTACTATAAGACGATTACAGATCTGCCAATCATCAAGAAAACGCCTTCCATCAACTTCCTGTATAATGGAGAAGCTTCCCATGACCGTCGGAATCTGGTCATCGAGAACATGTACAACCTGGGCTACATCGATAAGGAACTGCACGACAAGGTCCTGAAGAAGAGCCTTAAGAAGCGGATCGACCTTGGAGATGCCGGCAATGAGAAGTCATCCTACTTTACGGATTACGCAGTCAGCCAGCTTCAGAAGGATATCGTGGAGGAATACGGTGTCACGGATTCCGAAGCGCAGAACATGATCTACTCCACCGGACTGAAGATCTATACGACCATGGACTCCCGGGTCCAGAACATCCTGGACGATGAGTTCGAAGACAGTGATAACTACACTTCGATTGCCTATGTCAGCACGAACGCTGAAGGCGATCTGATCAACTCGGATACAGGTGCGGTGCTCCTGCAGTCCTACGATGAATACTTCGACGACAAGGATCGTTTCATCCTGCAGGAGGATGAATTCACCAGAAACGAGGACGGCGGTATCACCATCAAGGCCGGCAAGCGGCTGAACCTCTATCCGATCGAGAGCAACGGAGCGACGGATGTCAGCATCGAGTTCAAGAGCATGTACGTGAATGAAGACGGCGTATTCTACTTCATAGAGAGCGGTGCCCTCTCCATTCCGCAGTTCGACTCCGCAGGAAACCCGATCAAGACCCTGGACGATGATGGCAACTGTGTGATCTCCGGAACCTTCTTTAAGGAGTATCCGGATTACTTCAAGGATAAGGGCGACCGTCTGATCGTCAATGATGAGCGGTACACCCTGAAGCAGAAGATCCGTCAGCCGCAGGCAGCTGCGGTTATCATGGAGAACAAGACCGGTGAGATCAAGGGCATGATCGGCGGCCGCGGCGCCACCGGCAAGCAGCTCTACAACCGTGCCGTACATCCGCGGCAGCCGGGTTCCTCCATTAAGCCGATCGGCGTATACGGCCCTGCCCTGCAGCTCAGTTTTGAGAAGGAAGCTGATGACAAGGTCATGAAACTCAGCACCAAGGACGGCAGCAGCTGGGGTAACTATATTACGGCCGGCAGTATCATCAATGACAAACCGATGTATGTCAACGGCAAACAGTGGCCGAAGAACTCCGGCGGCGGATACTCCGGCAAGATCACCCTCCGCAGGGCGGTCCAGCAGTCAGTCAACGTCTGCGCCGTCAAGGTATGGCAGAACATCGGCGCCGACTGGTCCATTAAGATGCTGAAGAAGGTCGGCATCACCACGATCGATGAAGAAGGTGCTGTCAGCGATATGAACCCTGCAGCGCTCGCCCTGGGCGGCCTGACCAATGGCATTACCCCGCTCGAGCTCACAGCTGCTTATGCCACCTTCCCCAACGGCGGATCCTATAAAACGCCGGTCTTCTATACGAAGGTCCTGAACAACCGCGACGAAGTGATCATGGAAAAAAAGACTAAGTCAGAGCGCGTCTACGATGAAGGTGTTGCCTGGATCATGACTGATATTCTCCACTCCGTCGTAACCCAGGGTATCGGTATGAGCGCGGCCATCCCGAACCAGCCGGTCGGCGGTAAGACCGGTACGACCAGTGATCAGTACGACATCTGGTTCGCCGGATTCACCCCGCAGTACACCATGGCCCTCTGGGAAGGCAACGATGTCAACATCAAACTGTACGAGATGTCAGGCGCTGCCGCCCGCTTCTGGTCAGCGATCATGAGTCGCGTATGCGAGCCGCTCTCTACCGCGTCCTTCCGGGATATGCCGGACAACGTCAAGAAAATCAACGGCGAATACTATCCCGACGGAACCTACTCCAAGGTAAGACGCAGCAAGAACGATGACGATGACGATAAGGATAAAAAGAAGACCGAGAAGAAGGTAACCAAGGATACAACGACTAAGGCGCCGACTACCAAGAAAACCAAACCGGCGACTACCAGAGCTACTACAAAGCCCGTAACAAAGCCTGCTACACAGGCAACACCGGCGCCAACTGAAGCGCCGCAGACAGAACCGAAGACAGAACCTAAAACCGATGCGCCTGATCCCCCACCATCTTCCGAGGACAGCGGTGATAACAACGACGACAACTAAAACTGAAATCATAATGCGAAAAAGAGACTGCTCCGGCAGTCTCTTTTTTATGGTATAAGACAGGGGAAGACAGGATAAGACAGGGGACGGTTCTCTGTCTTACCAGAGATAAGACAGAGAACCGTCCCCTGTCTTATTATCTTTACCCCAAAGAAAACGGGCTGTTGCACCTAAGTGCAACAGCCCGTAAGGACCAAATTCTAAGAGGCTTTCTTATTTGGTGGATGCATCATACAGAGCTTCCGCGTTGTCCCACTCTTCGATGATTTCCGGGATAACCTTGTACAGGTCACCTACGATACCGAAGTCAGCAACTTCGAAGATCGGAGCATCGGAATCCTTGTTGATTGCAACTATGATGTCGGATGTCTGCATTCCTGCCAGGTGCTGGATCGCGCCGGAGATACCGCAAGCGAAGTAGATTTTCGGCTTAACTGTGGTACCGGTCTGTCCAACCTGGTGAGAGTGATCGATCCAGCCAGCGTCTACTGCTGCACGGGAGGAACCGACAACGCCGCCGACCTTGTCAGCGAACTTCTTGATCAGTTCGAATCCGGATGCATCGCCGAGGCCACGGCCGCCGGAGCAGATGATGTCAGCGTCGGTCAGGGAAACCATTTCCTTAGCGGACTTAACAACGTCCTTGATCTGGATGTGGATGTCGTCTGCGGAAACAGTGGTCTTAACGTCAACGACTTCACCGGTAGCGCCGGGGGCCGGCTCTCCCTTCTGCATAACGCCAGGTCTTACTGTGGACATCTGCGGACGGGTTCTCGGGCAGATGATGGTAGCCATCAGGTTACCGCCGAATGCCGGACGAGTCTGCTTGATTCCTGTGGACGGATCGTTCGGATCCAGTGTGGAAGTGTCCAGAGTTGTGTTCTTCTTAGCGTATTCGATGTAGCTGGAAACCTTAACGTCCAGTCTTGTGCAGTCAGCTGTCTGACCAGTGTTGCATCTAGCAGCGATTCTCGGAGCGAAGTCACGTCCGATGTGGGTAGCACCGTACAGAACGATTTCCGGCTTGTACTCGTCGATTGCTTCCTTCAGAGCATAGGTGTATGCATCTGTGGTGTAGTGCTGCAGCAGCGGGCTTGCGATCTTGTAGACCTTCTCAGCGCCATAAGCGAAGCACTCGTCAACCAGCGGTGTGATGTCTTCTTCGGATCCGATCAGGACTGCGCAGACCTGTGTATCCTCGGAGATTTCCTTAGCCAGTCTGTGGCCTTCACCGATCAGCTCGAGAGCAACGTTCATCAGCTTGCCGTCTCTCTGCTCTGCGAATACCCAAACGTGCTTGTAGTCGCCCAGGTCAGCCTGAACTTCGACCTTCTTCTCTTCGATCGCGCCGAACTTACAAGCAGTCAGGCACTGGTTACAGAAGTCGCAGCTCGGTCCGATAGCAGCAACCTTGCCCAGCTTGTTGCCATCATATGGTTCGAAATAAAATGCGTCTTTCGGGCAGGACTTGAAGCACTGTCCGCATCCGATACATTTTTCTTTGATAATATTAATAGCCATTTACTTATTCTCCTCCTTTGACTAATCAATCCGTAACTTCGTGTTACTTAGATTACATGCTTGCCCTTCAGCTTGATCAGTAAGTTCTTAGCCTGTTCCTTCTCGCTGTCGCCTTCGATCTTGATGCCCGGTTCTTTCGGAGCAGGAGTAAATGATCTGAATACGTTTGTCGGGGAAGCTTCCAGACCAACCTTGGTCAGGTCAACTTCGATGTCCTTCGCATTCCAGGTGATCATGTTCTTGTCGCCATAGATGCCGGCAACTGTCATGTATCTCGGAGTGTTCAGTTCTTTGATAGTGGTCAGCAGGCAAGGCAGTTTAACCTCGATCAGTTCATAGCCGTCTTCCAGCTGTCTCTTGACCGTAACAGACTTTCTGTCTTCTGCGATCTCGAATTCCTCAACGTAGGAAACCTGCGGCAGACCCAGCTTCTCAGCCAGCTGCGGACCAACCTGCGCGGTATCTCCGTCGATCGCCTGACGTCCTGTGAAGATCAGGTCGTAGTCGCCGTTCTCCTTGACCCACTTGCGGACTGCAGCTTCCAGAGTGTTGGAAGTAGCCCATGTGTCGGAACCGCCGACTGCTCTGTCGGATACCAGGATACCTTCGTCAGCGCCCTTGGCGATGCACTCGAACAGCAGATCGTTCGCCTGCGGAGGTCCCATTGTGATGACTGTGATGTGAACGTCATCAAATTTGTCTTTGATTGCCAGCGCTTCTTCCAGAGCGTTCGCGTCGTCATTGTTCAGGATGCTCGGAACGCCGTCTCTGATCAATGTACCAGTCTTAGGGTTGATCTTGATAACATTGGTATCAGGAACCTGCTTTGCGCATACGATAATATTAAATGCCATTATATTTTCCTCCCTCTGTGCTTATTTACCAAGAACGGATGCAGCGATGACCATTCTCTGAACTTCGGATGTACCTTCGTAGATCTCAGTGATCTTCGCGTCTCTCATCATTCTCTCTACCGGATAATCCTTGGTGTAACCATAGCCACCGTGGAGCTGTACGCACTTGGTTGTGACGTGCATTGCTGTCTCAGCAGCAAACAGCTTAGCCATTGCAGCAGCCGGTCCGTACGGCAGGTGCTTGTCCTTCATGTCAGCAGCTCTGTAGACCAGAAGTCTTGCAGCCTCGATCTGTGTTGCCAGATCAGCTACGACGAACTGCAGTGCCTGGAACTTGGACAGTGCCTTACCAAACTGCTTTCTTGCCTTCATGTACTCGATGGTTACATCCAGAGCGCCCTGTGCGATACCCAGAGCCTGGGAAGCGATACCGATACGGCCGCCGTCCAGTGTGGACATAGCTACCTTGAATCCATCGCCGATCTCGCCGAGGAGTCTGTCCTTAGGAATCTTGCAGTTCTGGAAAATAAGTTCTGTTGTGGAGGAAGCGCAGATACCCATCTTGTCTTCTGTCTTACCGATGGAGAATCCTTCGTCACCCTTCTCAACGATGAAGGAGCTGATTCCGTGGTTACCCTTGGACTTGTCTGTCATCGCCATAACGACGAATACGTCTGCATATCCACCATTGGTGATGAATACCTTAGCGCCGTTCAGGAGCCAGTAATCTCCGCAATCCTCAGCTCTTGTCTGCTGTCCGGATGCGTCTGTTCCTGCGTTCGGCTCTGTCAGACCGAAAGCACCCAGTTTCTTACCGGAAAGCAGGTCCGGCAGGTACTTCTGTCTCTGTTCTTCTGTTCCCCAGTTGAAGATCGGCCAGCAGCACAGCGATGTATGAGCTGAGCAGATAACGCCGGTAGATGCGCACTTCTTGGACAGCTCTTCAACTGTGATCGCGTAGGAGATGTGATCTCCGCCAGCGCCGCCGTACTCTGTTGGGAACGGAACGCCCAGTAAACCATATTTCGCCATCTTCTCTACAGTCTCTTCCGGGAATCTGTGTTCCGCGTCGATGTCTGCAGCAAGAGGTTCAACCTCAGTCGTGGCAAAATCGCTTACCATTTTTCTTACGAATTCTTGTTCCTTCGTCAGTTGAAAGTTCATGTAAATGCCTCCTTAGAATTATTTAACAGCGATTTTAACGCTTATAGACGAGTGTAGTATTGTTATTTTTGTAACAAAATACACCAACATAATTAAACCACTTTTGCCCTGCTTTTGCAAGGAATATTTCAGATAAACCGGCAATTATATTGGTGTATAACTCGTACTTTGTTGGTAAGTTGTATCTAACCTTCCAAAAGCAGGCCCGTCCTGCCTTTTCAGTCTCTCGGGGAGATCTTCTGCTTCATGGCGCCGCTGCGGTAGGCTTCGACGAGTTCCTTGAGTTCATCGCGCTCGCGCATGAGTTCCTTGCCGATGTCGGTATCCTGGATCAGCATCCGCTTGCTCATGTTCTTGACGATGGTGATGACCGGCGAATGGAAGACCTGAGTCCCGTCCGGACGCAGCGGGCTGTAAGGCTTGTGCTCGGCCAGGGCCATGTAGCGGGAATTGTAAATGAAGGTATACCCCGCGATGCCCGTTGTCTTCTGGTAAGCCTTGGACATGCCGCCGTCGATGATGAACAGGCGTCCCCCACCCTTGACCGGGCTCTCGCCGTCCTTGATCTTGACCGGCACGTGGCCGTTCAGGACAACGGAATTCTCCGGATCGAGGCCGAACTCCTCCAGGATGCTCTCGCAGACCTTCTGATCGTTGATCAGCTTATAATAAGGAACGGTGTGCTCCTTGTGGGACTTCTTATCGTCGATGAAGCAGCGCTCGAAGGTCGTCATCTGGTCCTTGCCGAACAGCGGGCTGTTGGCGGAAAGCCACAGGTACCACATCAGGTCGCCGGACTTGCCCTTTCTCTTCGGAGACTCCTCCTTGAAGTAGGCCTGGCGCACCAGCTTGTCGAGGTAGTCCATGTAGGCCTTGCCGTGGAGTTTCTTGCCCATGAACTCGACTTCCTTGAAGGTTCCGTCCTCGTTCATCGGAATGCAGCCGTGGTACATGAGGTTGCCGTTGACGATCTGGTAGAGTGCTCCGTGGGTGATCATGAACCGCACGTGGCGCTGCAGCTTCTCGTTCTGCAGGAAGGCCATGGAGAGGCCCCGCATGACCATCTCCTCATCGTCGGTCAGCTTGTACGGATCCTTCGGATCGACCGTCGGGAAGTTGGTGTCGTTGAGCGTCCACTCCGTATCGCCGATCTGAATGGTTCCTTTCTCAAAGTTGATCCGGTGCAGCATCATCCGGTGCTCCAGGTGGTATTCCGGATGCGCCTTGATCCTCTGCCCTTCGATCTTGAACTGCAGGATGGCGATGGCCTTGTTCATCTTGGCGGCCAGGCCCGGGTCAACCGGATCCAGCTTGTTCTCTTCGATGACCTTCGGCCAGAACTTGATGCAGGGATCGTATTTGTAGTATTTCTCGGCCAGGATGGCCAGCGGCCGCAGGTTGAAGCCGTAGCCGACCTCGAGCATGTCGAAGTTATTGTAGGAAATGTTCATCCTGAGGCAGTTGGCGATGCAGGCCCAGTTGCCGGTCGCCGCCCCCATCCAGACGATGTCGTGGTTGCCCCACTGGAAATCAACGTCGTGGAAGTCCATCAGGTATTCCATGATCCGGTCCGGGTGCGAGCCTCTGTCCCAGATGTCGCCGATGATGTGCAACTTGTCCACGGCCAGGCTGGAGATGACCTCCGCCATCTCAATAATGAACTCCTCCGCCACCTTGCACTCGACCATGGTGTTGATGATCTGGCTGTAGTAGTTGCCCATGTTGGCTTCATCGTCGGCGTGCAGCAGCTCGTCGATGATGTATGCGTAGGCCTTCGGCAGTCTTTTACGGATCTTGGACTGGGTGTATTTATTGCAGACCGACTTGCAGATGTAGACCAGGTGCAGGATGGATTCCTTACACCAGCGGTCGAAGTCGGCTTCACTCTTCTTCCTGCGGGCGATCTCCGCCTCTGCGTTGTAGACGAGCGCCGCGAGGTCATCGCGCTCCTCGCTGGTCAGGTCCGGTCCGAAGATCTCGTCGATCTTCCCCTTAATGACGCCGGACGCGCTCTTCAGCATGTGAATGAACGCCTCATGCTCCCCGTGCAGGTCGCTGAGATAGTATTCCGTGCCCTTCGGCAGGCTCAGGATCGCGCTCAGATTGACGATCTCCTGGGTCGCCGATTTGATATCGGGATATTGCTTCGATAGATTCTTTAATAAACTCCGATCAACCAAAACTCTGCCCTCCTTGGTTCTATATGAACTTTACAACGTTATTGTAACATATATTTCCTTTGCATGACGTATTGAATTCATGATTACCACATATTTCCATCACGCACACGACACATTCATCTGCCATAATCTGGTAATCATATCATGCAAAGGGGGTATTGTTTATGATGAAACGCCGTTATTTCTGTATCCTGCTCGCCTTCTGCATCTGCGCCGCCTCTGCCCTTTTCTGCCCGCTTTGGCCGGGGCCGGAGCCTGCCTTTGCGGCAAAGGACTACGGGGGAACGAAATGGAAGGTCGAGGGAAGTCGTGTCTACATCGGTGAGTCAGGGGGCAAATGGAACACCGGGATCCGCGCCCGGGCGGACGGCGGCTCGGGTGACTCGATCTCCATGAGCACGTCGAAGTCCGTCTCCAACAGCCTCTCCGGCAACGTGGGCATCCCGCTGAGAAAACTCAGCGCCGCCTTCCAGTTCAACGTCAGCCGGCAGTGGTCGGCGAGCGCCAGTAAGAGCTACGGCCTGACCGGCAAGAAGAAAGGCTCCTGGTGGTCCATCAAGTACAAGCGGATCTTCCGCAACTACAAGGTCAAAGCCCGGGAGTACGCCTTTTACGACGGCACCTGGCACAAAACCAGGAACACGCGATGGATCAAAGCGAAGAAATTCAGCCACTTCGCTTACAAACTGTGCAGGGCGAGCGTGCCGAAATAAGAAAGGAGAATTACGATGGGAAAACTTTTTAGAGATTCGGGGCTGCTCTGCCTTTGCCTCAGCCTGCTGGCGACGGCGATCGTACTGCAGCATGCCTTCGGGCTGCGCCTTGCCAGTGTGCCGGACGATGAGGTTCTGCCGCCGCTGATCAGTTACATCCATCCGGGAGCCGCTGCTGCTCTGGCGGCCGGGTATGTGGCAGCGGTCATTGGGATCGCTTTGGGGAGGAGGTGATAAATGGTGCTGCAGACAAATGATTATAATGCTTTTCAGGATGCCATCGAAATCCTTCTCAAATTGGAGGAACAGAAAGGAGCACAGCTCCGAGAGGAATTAAAAAGCCTTCCAAGTGGAAGTCTTTATGTGAAATTCGTAGAAGGAAAGCCTTACTTTACCTGGTCTGTAAACGGAAAGCGCAGGTCAATTACACGAGACCTTGACCTTGTGTACAAGCTTGCCCGAAAGAGGTATATCGAACTGAAACTGAAAGAACATGAACATGAGATCGCGCGGAGGAAATCGTCTTCATTGATTCGAGTGAAACCGCTCTCAACACGTATTCGTAAACTGCTCGAAAAATATAACAAGGCGCATCTGGATTTGATCCGTATCACTCTCTCCCCCGAGCAATACCGGTGGATGAAAAGCCGATACCCTTGCTACGGGAGAACAAAAAAACATATTTACCGTACGTATTCGGGAATCTACATGCGCAGCAAATCCGAACGTGATATTGGTAATGAAATGGAATTGGAAGGCATCCCCTATCACTATGAGGAAGAAATCGAAGTTGATGTTTCCTGGATCGAAGGAGCTTTCGGAGATACATTGGGTAACAAGAACACCTACTATCCAGACTTCATCATCCTTACCACTACAGGGAAGAAAATATACTGGGAACATCTTGGCTACCTCTTCCGCTACGATTATCGGGAACGTAATATGGAAAAGCTGGCTGCACTCAGACAGGGCGGCTATGTTGCTGAGGACGAATTTATCATCAGCGTTGAAAAGGATATGGAGGATTCAAATTTTATTAAAGATACGATTGCCCGCAGAATCCTGCCGTATATGTAATGCTGTAATTTGACACTCTTGGAATTCACGGCCCCATAAGCCCACGCTTTGGGCCGTTCTTTTTTTGCCTTTTGGATGACGTGATGCTTTTTCTAGAATCGCATTCTTTTTTAAGCTTTTATCAAGAACCTGCTCAAGAAATTGATACATACACGATCATTTTCTGTCTTTTATCAAAATCGCTTCTTGACGCATTCTCCTGCCTGTTTAAAATATGTGAATACTAAAGAAAAAGTCGGCCTTTCGAACAATTCCAATTACTTTTGGTCTTGCCTGTACGTGCCGATTTCTATTTTCTTTGCATTATCTGTATTTGTATCAAAACAGGATCATTCTTCTTGATAAAAACGCAATAATAATGGGATTTGTATCAAAACGGCCCGAAACTATTTGTTTGCTCCAGCCAAAAACTCACGCCGCCTCACGCCCCCGTCCTACTTCTTCCGCTTCCCACCATTCCTCCGCTTTGCCCGCTTCTCCGCCTCATAGCGTTTGCGGGTTTTGGGCTTCATTACCGAATAGCCGAAACGGCCGAGTTCCTGCCTTTGCAGGCCGTAGTAGTGGCCGTGATTATAGGAGACGAGGCCGGCCCGGTCCAGGCGAAGGGCGCCGGAGGGATCCATCAGGGACTCGTCGGCAGTGACCGCAACGATTTCGGCGAGGAACATGTCGTGGGAGCCGAGGGGAACGACCTGGCTCACCCGGCACTCCAGATTCATAGGAGACTCAGCGATCGACGGGCAGCTGACCTCGAGCCCGGCCGCCGGCGTCAACCCCTGCTCCTTAAATTTGTCGAAGTCCCGGCCCGACTTCACGCCGCACCAGTCCGCGGCAAAGGTAAGGTCGCGCGTTACGAGATTGATCGTGAACTCGCCGGACTCCTTGATGATGTCATAGGAATGGCGCTCCGGGCGCACGGAGATATAGGTCATCGGGGGATTCGAGCAGACGGTGCCGGTCCACGCGATGGTGATGATGTTGGGATGTTCCATAGTGCCGCAGCTGGCCATGACCACCGGAACGGGGTTTAACATGGCGCCGGGCGAAAGTTCAATTTTTGCCATAGATAATGATAATATAGATCGTCTCCGCTTCCGCGCCGTCCTTTTTACTCTTCCCCGCTCGTCGCTCTCCAGGCGTCCGCGCGGCCATCGCGCAGGGCGTCGAGGTTGTATGGAGTCGCCTGATAGAGATAATAGTTGAGCCAGTTGGAGAACAGCAGGTTGGCGTGCGAGCGCCAGCGGAAGAGAATCTCCTCCTCCGGATCGTCGTTTTTGAAGTAGTTCTTCGGCACTTCGATCGGCAGGCCCTTGTTCACATCGCGGAAGTATTCCGTCGCGAGGGTCGCCTTGTCGTACTCCTGGTGACCGAGCACGAAGATCTGCCGGCCGTTCTCCGTGGAGAGAATGTGCGGGCCGGCTTCCGCGGAGTCGGCCAGGATCCGCAGCTGCGGCTCGGCTTCGATGTCCTCGCGGTTCACCTTGGTGTGCCTGGAATGCGGCGCATAGAACACCTCGTCAAATCCGCGCATCAAAGGATTGCGGGGTCTGACCACCCGGTGCTCAAAAACGCCGAACAGTTTCTTGTCCAGCAGGTGCTTCTGGATCCCGTAGTAATAGTACAGAGCCGCCTGCGCGCCCCAGCAGATGAACATGTTGCTGTAGACATGCGTTTTGGCGAACTCAAAGATCTCACACAGTTCCTTCCAGTAGTCGACATCCTCGAAGGGCATCTGCTCGACCGGTGAGCCGGTGATGATCAGTCCGTCGTAATAATTTTCGCGGACTTCATCGAGCGTCGAATAGAACGTCTGCAGGTGGTCCTGCGACGTGTGGGTCGACGTGTGGCTGTCCATGCCGAGCAGGGTCATCTCGACCTGCAGGGGGCTGTTCGCCAGCACCCGCGCGAGCTGCGTTTCGGTTGCGATCTTGGTCGGCATCAGATTCAGGATGATGACCTTCAGCGGCCGGATGTCCTGATTGCTCGCACGCGCGCGGTTCATGATAAAAATGTTTTCTTCCTTCAGAGCCTCCGCTGCGGGAAGCTGATCCGGGATAATCAGTGGCATATTGCTTCTTCTCCTCTTCCAAAGGCAGGCCCGCCCCTTCCGAAGCGGCCCGGCGTGCCGGCTCGCCTACACGCCCAGGATGCCCTTGTGTTTCTCGTAAATGACCGGCATGAAATTGGATGTTCCGGATGCCAGCAGCTTGCCCGACTCCTCGTCAAAGGCGCGGGCGGACAGACGGACGATCCGCTGTCCCAGGTGGATGACCTCGGACTCGATCAAAAAACTTCTGCCCGCAAAGGGACGGATGAAGCTGATCGACATGTCCGCGGTCGATACGTCGTGATCCAGAAAGGCCATCGCGGTCACGCCCATGGCGGTGTCCATCATGGCGGAAATCACGCCGCCGTGCACTTCACCGCGGCCGTTCTCTTCCCACTTGAAGCGCTTATAGCGGATGCGGGTCATCTTTCGTTCGGTATCGCATTCCACGTACTCCGGCTCCAGCATATTGCTGAGCATGCCGCCGCCTCTCTGGCGGACGTTGGCTACGATTTCCTGTACTTTTTCTTCTATATTCATAATTAACCTCTTGCCTTTTCAAATGCCTGCTCGATATCAGCCATGATATCATCGAGGTCTTCGAGTCCGACGGACAGACGGATCATGCCGCCCTCGATGCCCGCAGCCGCAAGCTGTTCATCGGTCAGCTGACGGTGGGTCTCACTGGCCGGATGGAGCACGCAGGTGCGGATGTCCGCGACGTGAACTTCGTTGGACGCCAGCTGCAGAGAATCCATGAACTTCATGGCCGTCTCTCTTCCGCCCTTGATCACGAAGGAAATGACGCCGCTGCAGCCCTTCAGATACTTCTTGGCGAGCTCGTGGTCCGGATCGCTCTCAAGGCCCGGATAGCGGACGCTCTCGACCATGTCGCAGTCTTCCAGGTACTTCGCTACTGCAAGGCCGTTCTCGCAGTACTGCTTCATTCTGACCGGAAGCGTCTCAAGCCCCATGTTCAGAAGGAACGCGGAGTGAGCTGCCGGGTAGCAGCCGAAGTCACGCATGAGCTGCATTCTGGCTTTGATGATATAGGCCATCTTGCCGTAAGTTTCCGTATATACGATCCCGTGATAGGATTCGTCCGGCTCGGTCAGTTCGGGGAAGTTGCCGCAGGTCCAGTCAAACTTGCCGGAGTCGACGATGACGCCGCCGCCCTGGACCGCGTGGCCGTCCATGTACTTCGTCGTCGAATGGGTCACGATGTCCGCGCCGAATTCAAACGGCTTACAGAGGACCGGCGTTGCAAAAGTGTTATCGATGATCAGCGGAACATTGTGCGCGTGCGCGATGTCTGCGAACCGCTCGATGTCGAACACGGTCAGGGCCGGATTGGCCAGCGTCTCTCCGAAGACCAGTTTGGTGTTCGGCTTGAAGGCCGCGTGGATCTCCTCATCCGTTGCATCCCTGTCGATGAAGATGCACTCGATCCCGAGCTTCTTCAGTGTGAAAGCGAACAGGTTGATCGTTCCGCCGTAGATCTCAGAAGAACTGATGATGCTGTCGCCCGCCTGGCAAAGGTTCAGTACAGAAAGCAGTGATGCAGCCTGTCCCGAGGATGTACACATGGCGCCGACGCCGCCCTCCAGCTCCGCGATCTTCTCCTCGACGGCCATGACCGTCGGATTGGCGAATCTCGAATAGATCAGAGATCTGGTCGGATCATCGAACACGGCCGCCACATCTGCGGTCGAGTCATATACATAGGTCGTGCTCTGCACGATCGGCATCACTCTCGGTTCCGTGTTCTTCGGTGTATATCCTGCATGCAGGCATTTCGTTGCGTCTTTCATACTGGTTCCCTCCCCGTATTATTCTAAATTTCATACAAAATTAATTGTAGACCATCCCGGTCCCGTTTGCAACAAAAAACCACTCGAACTGCATTCAGTCCAAGTGGTTTTGTCTGGTCGGGATGACTGGATTCGAACCAGCGGCCTTTGCGTCCCGAACGCAACGCTCTACCAAGCTGAGCCACATCCCGTAATTAATCGGCAACGGTACTAATATAGCACAGTCCGCCGATGAAATCAAGTATTATTTTTCATACAAAAGCAGGCCTGCCTTTACAGCATCCCCTTCTCCCGGTGATAGGCTTTGGCCTGAATGCTGTCGCTTTCGATCTGCTTCTTGAGTTCCTCCACGCCCGAGAACTTCTTCTCCGGCCGGGTCCAGCGGATGAATTCCACGTTGATGCGCTTGCCGTAACAGTCTTCATCGAAGTTGAACACATTGGTCTCGATGTTCTTGGCGTATTCGCCGATGGTCGGCTTGTTGCCCACGTTGGTGACCGCCGGGTACCGGGCGCCGTCCACCGTGCAGAACGTGATGTAGACGCCGTTGGGCGGTGTCACCATGGTCTCGTCGATGACCAGATTCATGGTCGGAAAGCCGATGGTCCGTCCGAGCCGGTTGCCCTCGACGACCACGCCCCCGATGGCGTACATGCGGCCCATGAATTTACTGGCCTGCTCCATCTTGCCTTCCATGATCAACTCGCGGATATAGGTGCTGCTGACCACGATGTCGTCGATCTTGTAAGGTTCCTGTACGTGCAGGCCGAATCCGTGCTTCAGGCCCTCGTGCATCAGCACCTCCGGGGTGCCGCTGGCCTTGTAGCCGAAACTGTAGTTGAAACCGCAGTAGGCTTCGCGGATCCGCAGCCGGTTCACCAGGATCTCCTCGATGAACTGCTCCGGCGGCATGCTGAGGATCTCCCTCGTAAAAGGAATGTTGAACAGGTAGTCGATGCCCATGGCTTCGATGATCCGCGTCTTCTCCTCCTCGTAGAGGATGTTCTTCACCGGCTCTCCCTTGCCCAGAATCGTGCTGGGATGATTGGAGAAGGTGAACACCGCGCTCTTCAGGCCGACCGCCTTCGCGCTTCTGACCGTCCGCTCGATAATCTGCTGATGTCCCTTGTGAACGCCGTCAAAATTGCCGAGCGCAACGACCGTTTCTTCTATGTTGTTGATTTCTTCCAGTGTCTTGAATATCTTCATTATTTTTTTGGCTCATTGAGCGCCATGAATACTTTATCTGCTTTGAGGACACGCTGGTCTTCGTCCCAGTAACCTGTGCCGATAACAGCCCGTTTTCCTGCTGATAGACCCGGTAGATCCGGTCGTACCTTCTTCCCCTCGCGTTACAGGGGATCTCG
>JAZNNY010000048.1:0-22747 GCA_045580505.1 Lentihominibacter sp. | reverse complement strand
CAGAGTTTCTGCTTGGCGCTCTCATCTCCTGCTTCCATCCGTTTGGCCAGTTCAACTTCTTCCTCCGCAGTCAGAAGCGGCACCTTGCCGATCTCCTTCAGATACATCCTGACCGGGTCTTCCACGGAGATGCTCTTTGACAGAGAACTTTCCAGGTCGATCTCCTTGGCGCCGGACTCAGCGGCAGCCTTCGCGTCCGGATCGTCCTTTTCTTCTTCTTCCAACTGCAGCAGATCATGTTCGTCCGGCTCAGCCTCGTCGGTGATCTCGATCTTATTCTTCGCAAGTTCTGCCAGGATTTCCTCCATCCGGTCCTTGTCGATTTCAAGACCGGAAAGAGCGTCGGTAATCTCAGCAAGCGTCAGCGAAGGAACCTTCCGCGCCTGACCCCTGGCGATCAGTTTCTGTACGGCTGCTTCGTCCTTCGACTGGGTGAACAGCTTGCTCTGAGTTCCGTTCTTCAGGATGTCCTGAATGTTTTTACGGAAATTTTCAAGTTCAGCGTCCACCTTAACTTCCGTGTTTTTTGCATTTTTCGGATTCTTTTCCGCCATTTTTATTCCCCCTGTCCTCTGAGTTTTCTTTGTATTTCAGCCTGTTCCTCCATGAGCGCTCTCATTTCTTCCTCGGAGATGACCTCATCCCCCTGCGAGAGCTGCCAGGTGATCTCCTGATCACGCCGGCGCAGGCGTTCTTTTCGTATGTATGTGATGCATTCTTCAAAAATGATCTGTTCTTTATCTTCCGGAATGACCATCTCGTCGATTCTCAGGAAGACCTCTGTCAGTTCCGGATCCATCAGCTCTCGCAGCCGGCCGGTATCCGCCGGGCCCGATGAACTGCCCGCCTGCTCCTTGATCTCCAGGATCAGCTGGTAAAGGTCGGAGCCTTCGCTGCTTCGGAAAATGTCCCCGCTGACGTCTTCAGGCAGTTTCGTGAAGCGCAGGTCCTGCAGCATCAGTTTCAGAAGGTTTCGCTCCGTCTCCGTGATCTCCTGGGCTCTCTCCTGCTCCTCGCGTCTTGCCGGCGCGCTGACCGCGCGAGCCGGGCTCTCCTGCCTTCCGGATTCGTATTCCCGCCGGATGGCCTGCGGCGAGATCCCGGTCTGGTCCGCGATCTTGCCAATGTAGAGGTCCGCTTCGACCGGCTTCATGGCCTGCAGAGCTCCGATGATCTCCTGCAGGTAATCCAGTTTCTGCTGCTCATCCGAGAGATCATACTTGCCGCTGATCCTCGCCATCTTGAAGTCTCCGATCGGAAGCGCCTCGTCCGCCAGTTTCACAAAGGCAGATCTGCCTTTGGACTTGATGAATTCGTCCGGATCCTTGCCGTCCGTGACCTTCAGCACGCGCGGCCGCAGACTTTCCTGGTACAGGATATCAACGCCCCGCATGGCTGCGTTCTGTCCCGCCTCATCGGCGTCATAGGACAGGACGACATTCTTCGTATATCGTTTGATCAGGCGCGCCTGATTCTCCGTCAGGGCCGTCCCCAGCGAGGCGCATACATTGCGGATTCCCGCCTGATAAAGGGAAATCACATCCATGTAGCCCTCCACAAGTATAATGCGGTCCTCTTTCGCTATGTCGGTCCTGGCCAGGTTGAGTCCGTACAGGTTGTTCTTCTTCTGGAACACATCGGACTCCTGGGAGTTCAGATACTTGGGATTACCGTCTCCGATGATCCTGCCCCCGAATCCGATGACCTTGCCTCCCGTATTGATGATCGGGAAAATGACCCGGTCGCGGAACTTATCATAGTAGCGATCTCCTGAGCGGGAGATCAGACCGAGCTGAAGCAGCTTCTCACGGGAGATTCCTTTGGCCTCCATGTGATCCAGCAGGCTCTGCCATCCTCCGTCCGCATATCCGATTCCGAACCGATTCATCGTCTCCTCGGAAATGCCGCGATTCTTCATGTAACTGTAGCCGGGATTCATCCTCTCACGCAGAGCCCTGTAAAAGAACATGGCCGCTTCGCGGTTGATCTCATAAAATTCCTTCTTGTGCTCGCTGCCGCCAAAGGAGCCGGAAATATCGATGCCGTATTCATTTGCCAGCATCTCGCAGGCGCCGCGGAAATCGTGATTATAGTATTTCTCTACGAAACCGATCACATCGCCCGCCGCCCCGCAGCCAAAGCACTTGAAGATCTGCTTCTGTTCGTTCACATTAAAAGAAGGTGTCTTCTCATTGTGAAAAGGACAGAGCCCCTTATAGTTGCTCCCTGCCTTTTTCAGAGTGACGACTCTTCCGACGACGTCTACAATGTTACACCTGCTTTTGATTTCTTCAGCAATATTGCCTGAACTCACTCTGACCTCGAATCCCCTTATACAATAGCTACGCTTACTATATATATTTACGTCGGGATCCTCGGTTTTTCTTTTTTTAATTTTATCTCCAGCCTTTGACCACGAACAGCTCATCGTATAGGTTCATGGCGTAGCGGTCCGTCATGCCGGCGACGTGGTCTTTGACCAGCTCCTCTGTATCGTAGTCTGTCTCCATGCGCCTGAGTTCCTCCGGCAGTTCCTCCGGATGGTCCAGGTAGTATTCGAACAGAGACGAAATCGTGCCGGAAATCTTGGCCACATCCTCTGCCCGTTTGACGAAGGGGCTATGGTAAACGTTGCGGAACATGAAGGCCCGCAGTTCGTTCATCAGCCGGTACTTCTCATCGCTGAGCCTGGCCTCCGGCTGCTCGTCCGTATGCTGGATCATATCGCGCACGAGCGTATCGATCCGCTGCTTGTGGGTGCGTCCGAGCACGGCAATGCTCTCCTCCGGGAGATCTTCCACCGTGATGACCCCGCTCCTGATGGCATCATCGATGTCGTGGTTGATATAGGCGATCCGGTCGCTGATCTTGACGACCTGCCCCTCCAGGGTAAAAGGCCTGTTCGGCCCCGTGTGATTCAGGATCCCATCCCTGACCTCCTCGGTCAGATTGAGGCCCCTGCGATCCGATCCGCCGGATTCAAGCACGTCAACGACGCGCAGGCTCTGCTCATTATGGCGAAAACCCCGGCTGTAGATCTGGTTCAGAATGGATTCTCCGTTGTGGCCGAACGGCGTGTGTCCGAGATCATGTCCCATGGCGATCGCTTCGGTCAGATCCTCGTTGAGTCCGCAGCCACGCGCAATGGTCCTGGCGATCTGGGACACCTCGATGGTATGCGTCAGCCTGGTCCGGAAGTGATCGCCCTCCGGCGCAAGGAAGACCTGCGTCTTATGCATCAGACGGCGGAAAGATTTCGAATGAATGATCCTGTCCCTGTCCCTCTGGAACACGGTACGGATGTCGCAGTGTTCCTCGGGCATGCGGCGTCCGCGGCTTTCGTCCGCCTTGCAGGCAAACGGCGACAGAATCTCATGCTCTCGCTGTTCTGTGATTTTTCTCGTAATCATCCCTGACTCCCCTTTATCTTAAATCCCCGTGGACCCGAATCCGCCGTCTCCGCGCTCCGATTCATCGAGCTGCTTTGCCGGCGTGATCTCAGCGCGGACGTACGCAGCTGCGACCATCTGGGCGATCCGGTCACCGTCCCGCACGGTAAAGGGCTCCTGTCCCAGATTGATGAGCGCAACCTTCACTTCGCCGCGGTAGTCACTGTCGATGGTACCGATCCCGTTGGCCAGGCAGATGCCGTTTCGTATGGCAAGACCGCTTCTGGCGCGCAGCTGAACCTCAAAACCGGGTTCGATCTGCATATAAAGGCCCGTCGGAATCAGCGCCCTCTCTCCGGGCCCGATCGTGACCGGGCTGTCTAAAAAGGCGCGGATATCCATACCCGCGGCCCCTTCTGTTTCATAGGCCGGATAGATGCCGGACCTGCTGACCATGCGAATCCTCATGCGCGCACCAGCTCCTCTAAA
The DNA here is from genome assembly GCA_045580505.1 of Lentihominibacter sp. GTDB lineage: Bacteria > Bacillota > Clostridia > Peptostreptococcales > Anaerovoracaceae > Lentihominibacter. Next base: position 18,869 of record JAZNNY010000048.1, on the reverse strand, counting down.
TCGAACTGCTGTCCGGTCACCGCCGCTCCGCAGTAGCCGGCCGCATCACCGATCAGCTGCGCTACAGCAAGAATGTCCTCTGTGGTCACGGCGTCGTAGGCGCTGAGCACATCGTCCGGCGCATAGACTTTCTCGAGCAGCAGCATATTCTTACCCAGGTTGAACATCCGGCTGTTGATATTCTCAAGGCCGAAAATGTAAGAACTCTTGACCTGCTCCTTGGCCATCATCAGTTCATCCTCCGTCACGCCGTCACTGCACAGACGAAGGATTTCCTCCCGGATCGCTGCGACCGTCTCAGCCACCTTCTCATGAGCGACGCCGGCATAGATGTTAAAGAAGCCGGATTTACTTGAAAATCCATTCATGGAAGCGACCGAATAAGCCAGGCCCCGCTGCTCTCTGATGTTCTGGAAGAGTCGTGAACTCATGCTGCCGCCGAAAATGCTGTTCATTAGTACGAAGGCGTAGTGGCGGTCATCTCCCAGCGGAACGGAAGGTGTTGCCAGACACAGATGGGTCTGTTCGATGTCCTTGACCTTGACCTGAAACTTCTGTTCATAGGGGTAGACCTCCGGCGCAAAGGCAGGCTTCTCCCCGTGCAGGCTGCTCAGTCCTTCTTCGAACTGGGCAACGATTCTCTCCTTATCAAAATTACCGGCAACCGCGATGACGATGCTGTCTCTGGAATACTCGTTCTGGTAGTAGTCCACCAGTTTGGCGCGGTCGATCCCCGCCAGGCTCTCCGGCGTTCCCAGGATGGTTCTGCCAATGGCATTCCTGCCGCTGACGAGCTCGGCGATGGTATCCAGGACGTCCTCATCCGGCGTGTCGCGAACCATCTTGATCTCCTCCAGGATGACCTGCCTTTCCTTGTCCATTTCCTCCTCAGCAAAAGCAGAGTTCGTCAGCATATCAAGGAGAATCTCGGCGCCCTGATAGATGTTGGTTGAGAGCGTCTTGATATAGTAGCAGGTCGCCTCCTTGCCGGTGAACGCATTCGACATACCCCCGATTCGATCAACGTCCTCAGCGATCTGCCGGGCGGTGCGGCTGTCGGTCCCCTTGAACATCATGTGTTCAATAAAATGCGATACGCCCGAAACATCATCGGTCTCATGGGAGGAACCTGTCCTGACCCAGATGCCGAGCGCAGCAGAACGGACGAAATCCGTCTGCTCCATTACCATCGTGGCTCCGTTTGTCAACTTCTTAATTTCAATCATTGTATTTGTCTTCTTCATTCAGTGGTTCCGGAAGAATTTCAGCTTCCGGATAGATTTCCTCATCCTGCGGGAGTTCCGGATCTGCCGGTTCTTCCGCGCTTTCGCCGACGACTTCTTCGATGACTTCTTCGATTTTCTCAACCGGCGCCTCGATTTCGATCTGCTCCGGTGAAATCGGAACCGGCTCCGTCTCCTTGATCAGATGCCCGGACAGGATCTCATAGAAACCCGCCTGTGTGGAGAACAGATAGGCGTAGACCGGCGCCATGAACAGGGATGTGATCAGCGATACGATCGCCACGGCTGCGGTCGGCGCGGACAGCGTATTCATGATGCCCTCGATGATTCCTGCCGGAAGAGAAGCAAGGATCATCCATCCGATGAAGGACAGACAGAGCAGGAAGTACTTGGCCTTGTTCCCTTTCATCATGAATTTACTCTCATCCATGCACTCCCGGATCGACTTGCTCGGGTCATCCGCCAGCACATAAAATGCCTGACTGTAGCGGAACGATGCAATGATTCCCGGGATGATGAAGAGCAGCGACCAGAGAAAGATGAACAAGCCCTGATAGAGCATCAGTCCCAGCGCTTTACCGAACCGTTCGAATCCGAGAAATACATCTCTGGGTCCGACCTCGTGTCCGCGGAATGACGCCAGAAAATAAATCGTGATCCCAAGCACCATGGGGCCGGTGACCAGCAGGATCCAGATCGAAGAAAGCATGCTCATCTGCGGCATGGAATTATAAAGCTGTTGATAAAACTCCGCGTCCATATTGTAGGTGAACCCGTCATCCGTAACGACGTTCGCCATATTCATGCCGAACAGGTTGTCAAAAATGAGCGTCGGAACAAACAATACCAGCAAGTAGATGATCACTGCAATGATCGCTCCCACCCACCGGCCGCGCAGCGCATTTCTTCCGAGCTGCCGCAGACTCTGGCATCGCTCGGTGATGATTATATTCTGTCTTACTAAATTCTCCTGCATTGTAATACCCTCTCTTATTGTTTTAAATACAGGAATTATACTAACACAGCACACTCTAAAACGCAAACTATGGTCAAAATTCAGAACAATATGTTTATTGCTATTTTAGTATGAATATGTTACTTTATTAGTGTAAAGATTTCTATTTTTGTGAGGTGATTTCCATGCAGATTAACAAATCCGCCGAGGACTATCTTGAGTCCATGCTTATCTTGAAAGAAGAACACGGTTATATCCGTTCCGTTGATATTGCTGAGCATCTCGGCGTTACGAAGCCCAGTGTTTCCTACGCCACTAAGAACCTTCGTGAGAACGGTTATATCACGATGGCCAGCGACGGCCTGATCACTCTGACTGACAAGGGTTATGAAATCGCAGAGAAGATCTACGAACGTCACAAGGTCCTGACCCAGTTCTTTATTTCCATCGGTGTTGACCCGGAGATTGCGCAGGAGGACGCGTGCAAGATCGAGCACGACCTGAATCCGGTGACCTTTGAAGCACTGTGTAGACATGCGGGAGTCAAATAAAATACGCAAGGGGCGTTACACATACCGTTGTGCAACGCCCCTTTTTTTCTCTATTTCACTTTCACTTTCTTACCGGAATTGCTCTTTTTGAAGATCTTTTTATATTTCTTCACGTAGGTCCGGTTGGCCTTCTTCTTCCCAACCTTAACACTGATGGTCTTGATCTTGGAGCCCTTCAGCGAGCCCTTGACCCTGGCCTTTTTCAGTTTCTTGGTCTTGACGATGATTTTTGTCGCCTTGCTGCCCGCGAATGCTTTTTTCTCGATTCTGGTCACATTCTTGCCGAGCACGACACTGCGGATCCGCTTCGCTTTGAAGGCTCCGGTTTTTACAACAGTAACCTTGTAGGTTTTCTTATCCCCCAGCTTCACGGTCGCCGGTACTGTCACCGTCTTCCGGTTCTTAGCGGTGACGAAACTGACTGTCCCAAGTGTTTTTCCGGAAGCCACCTTGGTCACAAGATAGGTCTGACCATTCTTTTTAACAGACTGGCCCTTGGAGACCACGAGTTTCTTATAGGCTACTTTCTTCAGCGTCACACCGGCCTTGCTTCCTTTGACGGTGATCGTCTTCGCTGATGAAATCAGCTTGTAACCCTTGATCTGAGACAGCGTGATGGTCCTGCTTTTGCCCAACTCGACCTTGGCAAATACAGCCGCTGCGATGATCGTCCCTTTCTCATCGACCGGCTGGATCTTCACGATCTCTTCCTGCCCCTTGGAGATTGAGTCCTTATAGACGGACAGGGATCCGAGCGGGTGACCGTTTATGTCAAACAAGGCATTGTTCTCCCAGGAAGAACCTCCCCAGGATGGATTATCATTGTAATACATCTTTGTGTGTTTGGAGTAATCTTTCGCTCCCACGGAAGCCCATCCGGTGCCTTTTATGTCAGCGATGTATTTGTTATAGTGCCAGTTGATCCAACCTGCTCTGACCGGAATCCATGCCGGTTCCCAATAGAAGATGCCGAGACCGTTCTCAGTGCCGACAACCGCTTTATAAAGACTGGATAAGCAGTCTGCCTGTCCCTGCGGGCTAACTTTGTAGGCAGATAAACTATTGTTTTCTCCAATCGTATTCGCTGTTCCGTCGCCCTCTTTGATCGTATATGGCCAGGCTGTCTCCAGGATACAGAAGAGTTTGCCGTAGTCAGCGGCAAGTTTCTCGATTCTGATCACGTTTTCAGGATTCTGTTCCCTTCCCACTTTTCCCCAGAAGGGATAGCAGGAGGTTCCCAGTACGTCATAATCGACGCCATCCCGTTTCCATGTGGACATGATCGCATTGTATCTGTCTACATTCGGAGACTCAAGGTGCAGCGCGATCAGCGCATTCGGTGCTTCCTCTCTGACCGCCTTACTGCCGACCTTGAGGTATCCGTTCAGCACCTTGGATGTGGTCGTATTCTTCCAGACCTTATCCCAAGTGTCATTAATGCCGATCATACCTCTGGTGATCTCATTTCCAACCTGCACCATACCGATGTCGGCGCCGGTCTCCACAAACTGCTTCACAGTTTCTTTGGTGAACTGGTATACCCGGTTCTCGATGGCTTTCGGATTGTTGACATCAGCCTGCCACTCCTTCGGTGCAAACTGCTGATAGGGGTCCGCCCAGAAGTCCGAGTAGTGGAAACAGAGCAGGACTTTCATGTCATGGTCCTTTGCCCTGCTGGCCATCTCAAGACCGGTAGCCACATCACAGGCACCTCCCCCGTAGGTCTGTCCTTCCGCATTCTTCGGATCATTCCAGATTCTGATCCGGATGTAGTTGACTCCGTGGTCTTCCAGAACATCGAAGAGATCTGCTTCAGATCCTTCTTTGTCGTAGAACTTCACTCCTGCCTTTTCAAGTGCGATACAGGAAGAAGCATCCACGCCGCGAATGGAGTTCTCAGCCATCCCCGGAATCTTCTCAATGGTCACCGGAAGGTCCTTCGTTCCGGGATCTCCGCCGAACTGGAAAGTGTCAATCACTGCATCCGTCTGACCTGCCTTTGCAAGGCCGAAGAGGCCGAGCGCCGGCATGGCGTTGCCCTCGTTCGTGAAAACTGATTTCCAACCACCGCAAAGAGCGATTCTGTAGGGTTCACCCTCCCCTTCTTTATAGTTCTCATCTTTATAGATCTCATCACGGTAGATCATCCCGCCGGCCATGTCCATGTTCTGCATCATCGCGTAGATGCCGTCCATCTGGGAATGGATGTCGTATTTGTTCAGTTCATTCTCAGAATCTTCTACAGTGACATAAGAAACATTCGTGTTCAGGATCAGCGGCTGTTTTTTTGCATTCCATTGGGTTTCTTCATATTTTGCTTTCAGTTCATCAAGATAAGTCTTATCAGCTGCATAGTCGTGTTCCGCATCCCATGGATAGTATGTGATGCTGACATAATTGTAGGTGGAGGCACACCATTCGGTATTCAGGTTGTCTTTTTCACCGCTGACAAACCACTGCACACCGTCCGCATCCTGGGGAGCAGCGAAGTTGATTGCAATTTTAATATCCGAATTCGTATCATGGATCGCCTTTGTCACCTTACCGAGTGCTTCCCAGGTTTTCCATGTATTATCTACATCATCGCTCTCCCATTTGTACTCCAGGAAGTTGTAATCGATCTCGTTTCCCACGGTGATCATATCCAGACTGGCGCCTTCTTCTTTAAACTTACCGATTACAGTTTTCACATACTGCTCAGCCTCCCATTCCGCATTATCAGCAGTCCATCCCTCTGGCAGAGGCTGATGTCCCTTGTAGGTCAGCTCATCGGAAAAGGTCAGCACGGCATTGGTTTCCAGTCCGGCGTCCTTCGCGGCTTTCAGGGTCTTGATGGCGTTGGTCAGGCCATAATCCCCATCCTTTACTGTGATCATCACCGATACAGTATTGATCCCCTGCTTCTTCAGGAATTTAAAGACCTGGGCATCGGTCTTCTTATTTCCTCTGTAATCACCGAGTGTTTTTTCCCAGGAAGTAGTCTCGACCCGATAGTTCGTCATGTCGATTCCCATCACGGTAGTGTCCGTAATCCCTTCGATCTTCTGATACTTGTCCGGAAGCCCAACGTATCCGTCTCCCGTTTCAGCAAAGACTGCAGATGAACATCCCAATACCATCATCCCTATTAGAGCAATCAATAGAATCGCTTTATGCTTCATATGTCACCTCTTGTCTATCTTCTCCGTCAATTCATGTAATAACGAACTTTCGAGGTTTGCCCTTCGTATAGGTGGTAAAACCTCGAAAAGTTCGACCGACTGCCTTGTGCATGAGACCATTTTCGAGGTTTGCCTGCTTTCTAGAGGTATCAACCTCGAAAGTTCGTTTCGCAGGCCGTCCAAGTAGACCCATTATGACCCGGCCTGCCTTGTGAATGAGGCCATTTTCGAGGTTTGCCTGCTTTTTAGAGGGTAAAACCTCGAAAGTTCGTTCCGCGGGTCCATGAGCCAGACAATGAGGCCCACCCGAGTAAACCCGTCCTTGTAAAACCCCTCATGCCCCGGCCTGCCTTTGTATCAGCTCAGAATACAAGTAGAGTCGCATCAGATAATCTGATGCGACCCTGTTGAATACTTGTAACTCGCTTATAGTCTCTTAGTACAGTCCAGCGAAGATCTCCTCGATCTCTTCCAGTGTGAGCGGTACATAGTTGTTGCCCAGCAGTCTCTGCTGGTTGTCGATGGTGCTCTGAGCGAAGGTCTTGATCTGATCTTCTGTCATGCCATACTCCTTCAGCGGCTTCAGCTCGATCAGCTTGCCGAGGAATGCATCCAGCTCGTCATAGACGTTTGCAACGTCACAGCCCATGATGTCAGCCAGAACCTTGTTCAGGATCTCGATCTTGCCGACCGGCTGCTTTCTCATGTACATCTTGAAGACAGCTGTGAAGCAGATGAAGTTAGCTTCACCGTGCGGAATGTGGAATGCACCGCCGTGTGCATAGGACAGAGCGTGGACAGCACCGCAGCCAGCGTTGCCGAATGCGATTCCGGCATAGTTGGAAGCGATCAGGAAGTCCTTCAGGAACGGAGCTCTGTTTTCCTTGGTGTTGCCGCCTGCTTCGATGATGCCCTTGTAGCCATTCATGATCATCTCGATGGCCTTCAGGGAGTACATCTCTGTGAACGGGGATGCCTTCGGGCTCAGGAAGGATTCTGTCGCGTGAATCAGAGCGTCGACGGAAGATGTTGCGAAGACCTTGTCAGGAAGTCCCTGCAGGGATTCCGGAATCAGAACTGCAACGTCAGCATAGGTCTGCTCATCAGCGATGCCCTTCTTCAGGTTCAGGGACGGAATGGAAGCTACCGCAACATTGGTTACTTCGGAACCGGTGCCGCAGGTTGTCGGAACGACGATCAGGTCCTTGATTCTCTTCGGAGCAACCTTGCCTGTGTACAGGTCAGCAACCTTGTCAGGGATCTCGCATGCCAGAACCTTACAGCAGTCAACGATCGTGCCGCCGCCGAATGCGATGATTCTGTCATATTCATACTTATCCATCTCTTCCTTCATCGCGTCCATCATCTCATCAGTCGGCTCGCCTGCGCCGTACTTTTCCTGATAAACGACCGGCATTTCGATGCCTGTCGGCGCAACGTACGGTGTGTACATCCATTCGTTGGTCACGAGGATGTCGCCCTTGCCTACGTTGAATTCCTTCGCAAATTCAGCGAATGTGTCGAAATAGTGGATGGTTGGGACTAATTTTAAAGCCTGCATAACGTAAACCTCCTTAGCTTAAAGCAATTGCTTTTTTACTCGTTATATTTGTGGTGGAAGATCTCTTCCATCTCTTCCTTCAGCTGCGGACGGAAATCCGGATGCGCGATGTCGATCAGAGCTCTTGCTCTGTCTGCATTGGACTTGCCCCACAGATCCGCAACACCGTACTCGGTAACGACAAACTCGGTATCGTTTCTGGAGTCGGTGACGACCTGCTTGTCTGCCAGATGCGCCGTGATCTTGGAGATCTTGGTGCCATCCTTCTTAACAGCTACAGAAGGCATTGCAATGATGCCCTTGCCCTTGCCGTCTCTTGCCATGGCTGCGCCGCGCATGAAGTCTACCTGTCCGCCGACGCCGGAAAACTGAACGTCGCCGCCCAGTGTATCGGATGCAACCTGTCCATAGAGGTCACAGCCCAGAGCGCCATTGATGGCGATCATCTTGGAGCAGTTCATGATGATGGTCGGATCGTTAACGTAGTCGACCGGCATGATCTTTACTGCGTGGTTGTGGTCACAGAACTCGTAGAGTTCCTTGGTTCCCATAACGAAGTTGGCAACCATGACGTCCTTATCGAAGGACTTCATCGTATTATCGATGATGCCTTCATAGTAAAGGTTCATCGCGCCGTCACCCAGCATCTCGGAGTGAAGGCCGAGGTGCTTCTTGTTCTTCAGCTGCGCACAGACAGCATCCGGAATGGAGCCGATGCCCAGCTGCAGTGTGGATCCATCCTCGATCAGATCAGCGCAGTACTTACCGATTTCTTCTTCGACCGGACCGATCTTCGATGGCGGGATCGTCGGCAGTTCTTCATCGTACTCTACGATCGCATCTGCGTATTCCATGAGCGGGAAGACAACATCGCCATAGGAGAACGGAACGTGCTCGTTGACCTGCGCGATGACGGTCTTGGCGGATTTGATCGCCTGGATGGTGTAGTCTCCGGAAACACCGGTGGAGACATAACCCAGCTTATCCGGCTTGGATACATTGATCAGGACAACATCGACCTGAACTCTTCCCTGTCTCATCAGCTCCGGCAGTTCATGGAAGAACACAGTGGTGTAATCTCCCCAGTAATTACAGGCTTTTCTGGTCTGTCCGGAAACGAACCACATATTGGGGTGGAAGTTCTCCTTGTACTCTTCCTTGCAGTATTCTCCAGGGCCCAGCGAGAACATGTGAGAGATCTCGACATTCTTATAGTTCTCAGCGTTTCTGACCATGGCTCTGACCAGTTCTTCCGGCTCGCCTACATCGTGCTGGAACACAACCTTGTCACCTGACTTGATCAGCTTGACTGCTTCGTCGGAAGTCATTTTTTTCGCTTCATAAAGTTCTTTCCAGTTTTTCATTAATTGGGTACCTCCAAAAATTTTTGTTGCAACAAAAGGCTCATGCAAAGGCAGGTCACAGCCTCTGTATAAGCTGATTTTTTATATCCTCCATGTGATCCTCGGACCACATTTTGAGTACGTCTCCATTGACAGTATACTGCTGGAAGCTGGCGCAGCAGGCTGGGCATCCTCCAATCACCAGAAGATGGTCATAGGGAACGTCTTCCTCGGCATAGTCAAAGTCGATCTGTGGCAGATCCGCCTTGATCGCTCTGTATGCATCACCTCTCTGATAGCGGGGATTGCATCCGCCGCAAAATTTCACGCCGCATTTCATGTTAATGATTTAACTATCCTTCCTAAAAAACGAGGCCGCTTCGGAGCCCCAAAGCGGCCTCAATCTCTATACTGTCTGTATTGAGCTGATTCGTATATGATCAGTCTTATTTGATTCCAGCGATTGCCTTAGCCAGAGCCTTCTTACCTTCGATGTTGCCCTGTCTGGAGATCATGATTCTCTGAGCCTGCGGGGAACCAGCACCGTGCATGGACTCTGTTCTGTATCCTACTGCGGATGCGCCCAGACACATGTTCTCGATCAGTCTCATGATTCTCTGTCTCTCTTCTGTTGTGCAAGCCGGGGATCCTGCGAAGAACTTGTTGCAGATTTCGCCGATCGTCTCGCCGTTCTTGCCAACCTTCTTGTCGGACTTGAAGTCGATGTCGGACGGCATGGTTACCATCAGGCCGCCTGCGATATCCTCAGCCAGTCTGACGATCTCATACGGGAATCTTGTGATGTTCTGCTTACAAACGTTAGCCAGGAGCAGGTCGATCTGATAGTTGCCTGCAGCTGTCTTCTGTCCTTCTGCGGAGCATGCGATACCGCAGCAGTACAGTGTCTCGTTCAGGTGTGTCATCTCGATCAGCTTATCCTTAATGTGGGAAGCCTTCTGAGCGCCATTGTATTCAGCAGCCAGAGCAGCAGCACCGATCAGAACGTCACCAACGCCGACCTTGCAGCCGCCGTAGGACTGTCTGTGATATCCTGCGAATCTCTCAACCAGCATTCCTGCGAAGTCATACTCACCCTTCATGAAGATGTACTCATTCGGTACGAATACGTCGTCGAATACAACCAGAGCTTCCTGGCCGCCGTACTTAGCGTTACCGAGGTCGATCTCTGCGTTCGGCTCAGTCTTACGTGTGTCGCAGGACTGTCTTCCGTAGATCATGTAGAGGCCTTCAGCGTCTGTCGGCAGAGCGAAGGAAACTGCGAAGTCCTTGTCCTCTTCTCTCATTGCCTGTGTCGGCATAACGATGTGCCAGTGGGAGTTGATGGAACCAGTCTGGTGAGTCTTAGCACCGCTGACGATGATACCGTCTTCTCTGTACTCCTTGATGTGGACGAACAGGTCCGGATCCTTCTGAGCGTGCGGAGCCAGTCCTCTGTCACCCTTCGGGTCGGTCATAGCGCCGTCAACAACCAGGTCCTTCTCCTGAACCATCTTCAGGAAGTTAACGAAATTCTCATGATAGTTTGTTCCGTATTTCTGGTCGATCTCATATGTCGTGGAGAATTCTGCGTTGAATGCGTCCATACCTACGCATCTCTGGAAGCAGGAGCCTGTCTTCTGTCCGCACAGTCTCTGCATCTTGACCTTGTTTTTCAGGTCTTCTGTGCTCTGGTGCAGATGTCCGAATCTGTTGATGGTCTCGCCTGTCAGGTTGGACTTAACAGTCATCAGGTCAGCATACTCCGGATCCTGTGCCAGATCATATGTGACTGCTACGCAGTTGATGGACGGTCTGATGATTGGATGGTCTACCCAGTTCTCGATCTCTTCACCGAACATGTAGACCTTGGTCTTCATCTGTCTCAAACTCTCAATGTACTGTTCGCCTGTCATTAACATAACTTCTCTCTCCTTTTGTTTTAACAAGTGACTATGCCCTAAGGCATAAATAATGGATAATGGATGGTTTATATGATCATGGGTTTCCCCACGGATCAGTCTATTATATTTCGTGGCGCAGAATCTTCCTGGCCATATCCAGCAGATCCTCGCTGACGGATGTATCGAGCACGACGTCCTGAATCCCGTCCACACTGCCGCAGACGAAATTCTTCACAACATCCTCGATCGTCTCCTGCGCGGAAGGACAGCTGGCACATGCGCCGGTCAGTTTCACGTAGGCAACTCCGTCCTGGATCTTCGTCAGTTCCGATCCTCCGAAGTGCTCCGCAAGCACCGGATCCACCTTCTCTTTAAGTACTTTTCTGACTGCTTCTTCCAAGTTTACACTCCTTCTTCGGGTCTTCTGCAAAACTGCATTGACCCAAGTATAGTATAATTAAACCGCCCGCTCTTTTCAAGCGGTTCATTCTGATATTTGATGCATTTTTGCAAGGCTATTCTTCCGCCCACTTCAGCGCCCTCTGGACTGCTCTGTGCCATCCTTCAAGCAAAGGCAGGCGCTCCTCATCCCTCATCTCCGGCTCAAACTTCCTGTCCAGCTGCCAGTTGTCCAGGATGTCCTCCGTTCCCTTCCAGTAGCCGGTCGCAAGCCCGGCCAGATAGGCCGCTCCGAGAGAGGTTGTCTCGATGCAGACCGGCCGGTAGACCGGCTGCCCGATCATATCTGCCTGAAACTCCAGCAGGAAATTGTTGGCTGAGGCGCCTCCGTCCACCTTGAACATGCGGATCCCGCCGTCGATGTCCTCGGACATGGCCTGCAGCAGGTCCACCGTCTGGTAGGCCATCGATTCAAGCGCCGCGCGGACGATGTGATTCTTTCCTGCGCCCCGGGTCAGGCCGGTAATGGTGCCGCGGGCATAGGGATCCCACCAGGGCGCGCCAAGGCCCGTAAAGGCAGGAACGATATAGACGCCCCCGCTGTCTTCGACCTGCCGCGCTATGCCTTCCGTTTCGGCGGCAGACCCGATCAGGCCGAGCTCATCCCGCAGCCACTGGATGCAGGCGCCTGAAACGAATACGGATCCTTCCAGCGCGTATGTTACCTGCCCGTCAAGGCCCCATGCGATGGTGTTCAGCAGGCCGTTTTTTGAGGGAACGATCCGGTCTCCGGTATTAACCAGCATGAAACCGCCGGTTCCGTAAGTATTCTTCGCTTCTCCCTCTTTGAAGCAGGCCTGTCCGAACAGGGCTGCCTGCTGGTCACCTGCAGCTCCGCAGATCGGGATCGGCGCGCCGAACAGTTCCGGATCAGTCTCCCCGTAGACTTCGCTCGAGGCCCTCGCCTCCGGCAGCATGCAGGGCGGGATGTTCAGTCTCTTCAGGATCTCCTCATCCCACTGCAGGGTCTTGATGTTGAACATCATGGTACGGGAGGCATTGGAATAGTCCGTCACGTGGACCTTGCCGGAGGTCAGATTCCAGATCAACCAGGTCTCGACCGTGCCGAAGAGAAGATCTCCGGCCTCAGCCTTCTCCCTGACACCTTCCACATGCTCCAGGATCCAGTGCAGCTTGGTTGCGGAGAAATAAGCATCGACCAGAAGGCCCGTCTTCTCCCTCCAGGCATCAGACAGCCCCTCTTCCCTCAGCTGATCGCAAAACGGAGCTGTGCGGCGGCACTGCCAGACGATGGCATTATAAACCGGCCGTCCGGTCTTCTTGTCCCAGACAATCGTCGTTTCTCTCTGATTGGTGATGCCGATGGCCGCAATATTCTCAGGACCCGCGAACACCTTGCGCATTGCTTCAAGCGCTACCTCGAGCTGGGTGCTCCAGATCTCCATAGGGTCGTGCTCCACACATCCTGCCTTCGGATAGATCTGCCGGAACTCCTTCTGACTGACGCTGATCTGCTGCCCCGCCCTGTCGTAGAGAATGCAGCGGGAACTGGTCGTTCCCTGATCCAGGGCCATGATATATTTGCCGCTCATGAAATCCTCTCCTTATACGAACTCCGCCATCACGGTATTGGAAACATCCATTCCCGCATCCGTCAGATAAAGCTGATCATCATACAGATTGATCAGGCCCTTGTGCCGGCGCAGAATGGCCGGATCGTAGACGGTAAACAGGTCGACTTCGAACCGTTCCCTGAACTCCTTCAGGCTGACGCCTTCCGCCTTGCGCAGACCGGTGAACACGAAGATTCCCATCTCATCCCGCTCGGAATAATGTTCGATGCTTTTTTCATCCAGGGGGACCTGCTTTTGCTTGATGGCGTCGATGTAGCGGATCATCTTATCGTAGTTCTTGAATCGTTTGCCGCCAAAGAAGGAACTGGCGCCGGGGCCAAGCCCCAGGTATTCCTGGTAGGACCAGTATTTGAGATTGTGGCGGCTCTCCTTACCGTCCCGCGCCGTATTGGAGATCTCGTAGTGATTGTAGCCTGCCTGCTTCAGGAGCGAGATTGCCTTATGGTACATCTCTCTGTCGATGATCTCCGGCGTCGGTGTGAGCGTCCGCTTCTCGACGACGTCGCTGTAGAGCGGGGTGCCCTTCTCCAGCTGCAGGCTGTAGAGCGAGATGTGGTGCGGGCCCAGAAAGATCCCCTGACGGACCGTGTCGAGCCAGGTCTTGACGGACTGCTCCGGAATGCCGAACATAAGATCGATGTTGATGTTGTCGAAGCCGGCCTTTCTCGCCATCTGGATCGCCTGGAAGGCCTCGTTCTTATCGTGGAGCCGGCCGAGCAGCTTCAGCGTGCTGTTGTCGAAGGACTGGATCCCGATGCTGAGCCGGTTGATCCCGCATTCCCGGTAGACTTCGAGTTTCTCCCTGGTCAGCGAGGCAGGATTGGACTCGGTCGTGATCTCCGCGTCCTCGGTCAGATTGAAATTCTCCCGTACGGCGTTCATCATGCGTCTGATGTCATCCGCAGAAAGAAGGCTTGGCGTTCCTCCGCCGATGAACACGCTGTCTACCTCGTAGGCCGCACAGTCTTCCTTTCGCGACTGCATCTCCATGCACAGCGCTGTGATGAACTCTCCGTATACCTTCTCACTGGAGCATGGAAAGGAGAGAAAATCGCAGTATCTGCATTTCTGTCTGCAGAACGGAATATGAATGTATAGACCCAGTTTATTTGTTGTCATCGTACTTGAGCACTGCGGTAAACGCCTCCTGCGGCACCTCGACCGTGCCGAACTGGCGCATCCGCTTCTTTCCTTCCTTTTGTTTTTCGAGGAGCTTTTTCTTTCTGGAGATGTCGCCGCCATAGCACTTGGCGATGACGTCCTTACGGTAAGCCCGGACCGTTTCTCTGGCGATGATCTTCTGGCCGATCGATGCCTGGATCGGCACCTCGAACTGGTGCATCGGAATGATCTCCTTGAGCTTCTCGCAGACGAAGCGTCCGCGGGTATAAGCCTTGGATTCATGCACGATCATGGAGAAGGCGTCGACCAGGTCCTTGTTCAGCAGGATGTCCAGTTTGACGACCTTCGACGGCTCATACCTGGAGAACTCGTAGTCCAGCGATCCGTATCCCCTGGTCTTTGACTTCAGGGCGTCGAAGAAATCGTAGATAACTTCGTTGAGCGGCATATCGTAGTGCAGGTTGACTCTGGTCTCCGTAATATACTCCATGTTCAGCAGCCTGCCCCGCCGCTCCTGACAGATCTCCATGATGCTGCCCACGTAGTCCTTGGGGACCATGATGTCCGCCTTGACCATCGGCTCCTCGATGTGGTCGATGAGGACGGGATCCGGCAGGTTGGTCGGGTTCTGGACCATCTTCACGCTGCCGTCGTTCATGACCACCTTGTAGATGACGCTCGGCGAAGTCGTGATGACGGCCAGGTCGAATTCTCTCTCCAGCCGCTCTACGATGATCTCCATGTGAAGAAGGCCGAGAAATCCGCAGCGGAAGCCGTAGCCGAGCGCGGTCGATGTCTCCGGTTCGAAATGAAAAGCAGCGTCATTGACCTGCAGCTTCTCGAGGGCGTCCTTGACGTTCTCGTACTTCTCTCCCTCCGCAGGATAGGTGCCCCAGTAAACCATGGACTGCACTCTCTTATATCCCGGCAGGGGCTCATCCGCAGGGTGATCAGCCAGAGTAATGGTATCACCGACGCGGGCATCGGCCACCTGCTTGATGCTCGCGCAGATATAGCCGACTTCTCCCGCCCTGAGCTCGCCGCACGGGACGGGGCCCGGGCTGTAGGTGCCGACCTCCGTTACCTCGTATTTCTTGCCTGTATTCATCAGGCGGATCATGTCGCCTTCTTTGATTCTCCCGTCAAAAATGCGGGTATAGATGACGACGCCCTTGTAGTTGTCGTAATAGGAATCAAAAATCAGGGCCTTCAGGGCTGCGTTCTCGTCGCCTTCCGGCGCCGGAATCTTCTCCACGATCTCCTCGAGGAGTTCTTCGATGCCGGTGCCCTCCTTGGCCGAAACCAGCGGCGCATCCATCGCCTCCACGCCGATGACGTCCTCGATCTCCTGCTTGACCTCATCCGGCCTCGCTGACGGAAGATCGATCTTGTTCAGGACCGGCATGATCTCAAGGTCTTCATCCATGGCCAGGTAAACATTTGCCAGCGTCTGTGCCTCAACGCCCTGGGTCGCGTCCACGACCAGCACAGCGCCCTCACACGCCGCCAGGCTCCTGGATACTTCATAGGTAAAGTCCACATGACCCGGCGTATCGATCAGGTTGAAGATGTATTCGTTCCCGTCTTTCGCCTGGTAAACAAGACGCGTGGTCTGTAGCTTGATGGTGATACCCCTCTCCCGCTCCAGATCCATATTATCCAGGAACTGCTCCCGCATATCCCTCTGACTGACCAGTCCAGTCTTCTCAATGATCCGGTCGGCCAGTGTGGATTTGCCGTGGTCAATGTGTGCAATGATACTAAAGTTTCTGATATATTTTTTGTAGTCTTTCTGGTATTCTCTCATAGAAGATATTGTACTTGAAAAGGCAAAAAGGTTCAATATTCCTTTTGCATATTTCTCTTGCATATTTCTTTTGTGTCGGTTATACTATTTCTTGCGTATTTATGCTGTGAACTAATTCACAGCAGGCTATCGATATAA
Organism: Lentihominibacter sp.; assembly: GCA_045580505.1. GTDB lineage: Bacteria > Bacillota > Clostridia > Peptostreptococcales > Anaerovoracaceae > Lentihominibacter. Next base: position 3,032 of record JAZNNY010000048.1, on the reverse strand, counting down.
GAAAGTGGGGTAAATTGAATGGCTAACATTAAATCCGCGAAAAAAAGAATCCGTGTTATTGACAAGAAAACCGCAAGGAACAGAAGAGTCCGCAATCATCTGAAGGCAATCCTGAAAGCTTACGATGCAGCCATCGATGCAGGCGACATGGAGACAGCCAAAGAGAAGCTGGTCCTCGCTGAGAAGAAACTCATGCAGGCCGCTGCCAAGGGAACGATCCACAAGAACGCTGCTTCCAGAAAGGTTTCCCGTCTGAACAAGAGATTCAACAAGGCGAATGCCTAATTCTCACCCGTCCCCACAACGCGCATAAGTTAAATGCGCACCTGAGAATGAAAAAGAACCGGATGTGTCTCCCGGTTCTTTAATTTTTAAATGATTTTTTGTCGTATCTACGCCGTAATCGTCTCCAGCGCAAGCCGCATCATATCGGTAAAGCTCTCCTGCCGCTCCTCGGCGGTGGTCTCTTCTCCGGTCACGAAATGATCGCTGATGGTCATGATGGCCAGCGCGTTCGCTCCGAGATAAGCCGCATTCATGTAGAGTGCTGCCGCTTCCATCTCGACTGCCATGACGTTCATCTTAGCCCAGCGCTTCCAGGTGTCCTCTCTGGTATCATAGAAAATGTCACTCGAGAGGATGTTGCCTGCATGGAACGGAATGCCCAGTTCCTCTGATGCATCCTCAAGCTTCATCAGCAGTTCGAAGCTGGCGCACGGGGCATAGGTTCCCGGAAGATCGAATCCTTCCGCATAGTTTGAGTTCGTCGAGGCTGCCACTCCGGCTACGATATCTCTTACCTTGATGTCCTTATGATAAGACCCTGCGGTACCGATCCGCATGAGGTTCCTGCAGCCGTAATCCTTGATCAATTCCCAGGAATAGATTCCGATGGACGGCATGCCCATCCCGGTTCCCTGCACTGACACCGGTACTCCCTTATAGGTTCCGGTATAGCCGAACATGTTCCGGACTTCGTTGTAGCATTTCGTGCCTGTCAGGTAATTCTCCGCGATGAACTTCGCCCGAAGCGGATCTCCCGGCAGAAGTATCGATTCAGCGATCTGTCCCTTCTCTGCATTGATATGTGTACTCACGGTTCACCTCGTTTCTCAGTCAGCTTCTTATTTGTCGGTTTTGTCAGTAGTCTCGGTCTTGTCGGTTTCCGTGGTCTGATCGGTGCCGGCCTGATCGGTCTTCTCTGCAGCAGGCTCCTTCTTCGCAGCAGGCGCCTTCTTCGCAGCAGGCTCTTTCTTCGCAGCAGGCGCCTTCTCTCCTGCTGTGGACTCACCGTCCCTGTCCAGTCTGAATGCGCTTGAAACCCTGTTATAGACTACTCCGTCACCCTTAAAGACCGACGGTACCTTGCCGTCCTCATTTCTTACTGTGATCAGGTTGAGTTTCTCCGGATGACATGGAACAAACTTCAGATAGACCGTCTTGCCGGGCTTCAGCGTGATTTCGGTCTCAGTATCCTCATCGTCTGCTGAAGGCACTTCGAGTTTCGTCCATTCCTTGCCGTCGCTGCTGTATGCGGCGATCCTGATACCCTCTGCAGTATCGTCCCCGTCAATATAGAGCACGTCGGATCTGTCGAACACAACAGTCCCGTTATCCTTATCGCTGGTCAGAGATACGACCATCTCTCCCACGCTGCGTCTGATCTCCTCCGTCTTAAAAATCCCCTGATGATTGACCGCGGAAAGCGTCAGCATCTCCTCAGAGTACTCAGAGAAGTTGTTGCCCACAAAGGCACGCGCCTGGTACTCATAGGTCACGCCGGCCTTCACAGATCCATCCCTGAAAACTACAGCACCGGACTTATTCTTCTGCGTATCTGCGATCTCACCGATCACCTTGAAGCCGGGCTTATCCTTCACTCTTCGCTCGATCTGGTAGCCCTCGATCAGGCCGTAGGTTCCGCTGCTGTGAATGGCAACTTCGATGGCTTTTGTGGAACATCCGTAAGCCGCCGCATCTTCCTCAAATTCAGGCGCAGCGATGCCGGTGTAGTTCTCCGTTTCGCCCTGGTAGGCCTTCTGGATCCGGCCGTCCTTGCTGACAAATCCCGTCACCCGGAACTTATAGGTCGTGTTCTTGGTCAGGCCATTCTCTGTAATGGTCGTCTCAGTCTTCTTCAGGCTGCTTCGAATCGTCTTGTAGACCGGTGTCTCATCCGCGTTCGCAGTTTCCGATTTATCGATCGCTGCCATCTCGACCTGCCAGCTCACGATCTCGTCCTTCTGCGGCCAGGTGAGTTTGACAGCTTCCACACTCATGCATTCACTTCGAACATTCAGGTCGGACACCTGGTTCTCCGCGGCTTCCTTAGAAGGCTCTGTCGCTGTTGTCACAGTCGTTTCTGTCTTCTTCCCCTGATCGGTTGTGTTCTCTGCTGCGCTGGCCGGGCACGCCGCCGGCAGAAGCAGACCCGCTGCAAACACCGCCGCCGCGATCACGATTCCAGCTGTAAAGTTTCTATGTTTCATAGGAAATCCCTTCTCTCCCTCTGATTTTCAACATTCCTTTTGTTTTATTTTACCTCATTTTCCGGCAATGTCAACAAGAATCGAACATATGTTTTGTAAAAATTTTCAAATCATCAGGTCGTGATTTCATCCTTCATTTTCTCGAATGTCTTCTCCCCGATTCCCGATACGTTTTTCAGATCCTCCACGGACTGAAACTTCCCGTTCTGCTCCCGGTAATCCACGATTTTCTGCGCAGTGACGGGGCCCACTCCGGTGATCTGCTGCAGCAATGTCACGTCCGCCGTATTGATATTGATTCTTCCATTTGAAATCCCGACCGCGCCGCTGCCGCTGCCTTCTGCCGCGCCTGCAGAGGCTCCGGCTCCGGATGAGCCTGCCGTACCCATCGTCTCCCCTTCTTCGGGAATGTACACCTTCTCTCCGTCCGCCAGCACCTGCGCCCGGTTTACACTCGTCATATCCGCCTTCTTCGTCAGCCCGCCGGCTGCCCGGATTGCATCCTCCACCCGGCTTCCCGACGGCAACTCTGCCAGCATCGGA
>JAZNNY010000047.1:0-20368 GCA_045580505.1 Lentihominibacter sp. | reverse complement strand
CCTTCAATACAACAAAATATGCGGTGACTATAGCGGGGAGGTCACACCTGTTCCCATACCGAACACAGAAGTTAAGCTCCCTTGCGCTGATGATACTTGGTGGGAGACCGCCTGGGAAAGCAGGACGTTGCCGCTTATTTTTTTACGGCGGAGCGGTTAATACCGCTCCGTTTGTGATATAATATCAAATAAGTATTGCCTGTTTGATGAGGATATCGTATGAAGGTTTTTGAAATCCTATTTATTCTGCTTCTGCTTGTACCGGTTGCGCTTTTGATGCGCTTTTTGATATCGAAGTTATCAAGAGAGACTCCGAAGCAGAGAAGAGGGGCGTACAGAGCAGATGAAGAGAAGCCGTCGATCAGAGCCTGGATGGCCAGGAAGAATCAGGAGACGGATCCGGAAGAAGAAGAAATGGAGCCTGAAGAAGAAATGGTTCCCCCGCCTGTCCAGCATACCCGTCCTGAACCGGCAGGTTACAGGCAGAATGCCTTCTCCCGCGCCGAATATACGGCATCCCGCGCCGAACATACGTCATCCCATGCCGAACAGACGTCAATACGAGCAGAATATACGCCGCCACAAACGGAGAAAAAGTCATCCAATATAGATCGGTACAGAACCCAACTTAAACGTACCGAGCGGATCCCGTTTTCGGAGATCTACGGATACGAACAGCCAGAGCCGGTGCCAAACAAAGCATCTGAACAGCAGCAAATGGATGCAGCCGGCCGTCTGGAAGCCAGAAGAGCTTCCGCAACTAAGAAAAAACCGGCGAGGTCTGAGCAGACGCCGAGCAAGCGTCAGAAGAGAAAGAACCGGGCGCGTTCAAGAAAGCGCCAGGCCAGCAAAAGAGAAAAAACGAAATAATATCATCATACACAGGAATAAGTTATGTTCATTACATTCGAGGGCGGAGACGGCTCCGGCAAGTCTACACAGATTGAGAAACTGAGAACCTTTCTTGAGCAGGAAGGGTATCAGGTTCTTTTGACAAGGGAACCGGGAGGGACTGCAATCAGTGAACAGATCCGGGATATTCTGCTCGATCCGGATAATACGAAGATGTCTGATATTACGGAAATGATCCTTTACGCGGCAGCCAGAGCGCAGCTCGTAGAGGAGGTGATCCGGCCAGCTCTGGAGCAGGGTAAAATCGTGATCTGTGACCGATTTCTTGATTCTAGCATTGCCTATCAAGGATACGGAAGAGGGCTCGGAGATGCAGTCTCTGAGGTCAACCGGATCGGGACGGGCGGGCTTTCGCCGGATCTTACCATTTATCTGCGTCTCAGTCCCGAGAAAGGAAGGTCCAGAATCAAGAGCAGACAGCAGGACCGGATCGAACTTGAGTCAGAGGTCTTTCACGATAAGGTGTTTCAGGGCTATGAAGCACTCTGCCGTCAGTATCCGGACCGGATTTTTGCGGTCGATGCAGGTCAGAGTATAGATGCGATTGCAGGCATGATCCAGAAGCGGGTGAAGGAGAAAATCAATGAACTTTCAGATTGACAGGGAGAATGCCCCACTCATCCGCAGACTCGAAAACAGCATCAAAAGCGAAAGGGTCTCCCATGCCTATCTGATCGAAGGCCCGTCCTTTATAGACAAGCCTGCCTTTGCAGAAAGTTTCGCCAAAGGAATCCTCTGTCCGAAGGGGCTCGGGGAAAACTGCGGCGCCTGTCCCATATGCGATAAAATCGATCACGGGAACCACGAGGACCTGATCTATGTGAACCGCCAGGCAGGCCGGCAGACCATCGCCATCAGACAGATTCGCGAGATGCAGGCACAGGTCAGTATCAAGCCGGGCGGAGAGCGATATATCGTGATCTTAGATGAGAGCGAGACCATGACGGAAGACGCACAGAACTGCCTTTTGAAGACACTCGAGGAGCCGCCGGGCAAGACGGTGCTGCTTCTTCTGACCGAGAATTCGCAGAGACTCCTGCCCACGATCCGCTCAAGATGTGTCAAGATCAGACTCGAGGGTGAAGGCCGGGCGGCAGATGAACAGCTGAATGAAAAGGCAGAGCAGCTCCTGGATCAGTTTCTGGGGCGCAGCAGCTATTATCGGATGAGAAAGACACTCGGAGATGCCGGAAAGGATGCCCAGCAGGCGCTGTCACTGATCGATCTGATGGAGCGCAGGTGTCGGGAGAGGATTCTTTCCCGGGATGAGAACGGGATCCCGTATTCGTCAGAAGAGGTAAGCCGCTGCACCTTCGGATTGGAGAGAGCCAGAGAGCAGATTTCCCGGGGAATGACCCCGGGCTACGTACTGAAGAGATTTTTGTTAAGCCGGGAGGATAGAAATGGTTAAAGTTGTCGGAGTGAAGTTCAAGGATGCGGGAAAGGTCTATTATTTCGGCCCCGGTGGCACCGCTCCGGATCAGGGCGATCATGTCATTGTCGAGACAGCAAGAGGGATGGAATTCGGCACAGTGACGATGAGCGAGACTGAGATTCAGGAAGAGGATATCGTCTCTCCGCTGAAGGACATTGTTCGGCTTGCTACCGAGGAGGATGTCAAAAAACACAGACAGAATCTGGAGAAGCGGGATGACGCAATGCGCCTCTGCCAGGAGAAGATCGATGCCCACGGCCTTGAAATGAAACTGATCGACGTGGAGTATACCTTTGATAACAGCAAGGTCGTCTTTTATTTTACGGCGGACGGCCGGGTCGACTTCAGAGAACTCGTCAAGGATCTGGCGTCTGTGTTCCGGATGCGGATCGAGCTGCGGCAGATCGGCGTGCGCGATGAGGCGAAGATGCTCGGGGGTGTCGGAAGCTGCGGACGGGGACTTTGCTGCCATACCTGGCTGCGGGATTTCGAGCCGGTTTCGATCAAGATGGCCAAGGTTCAGAACCTGTCGCTCAATCCGACCAAGATCTCCGGAATCTGCGGCCGGCTGATGTGCTGCCTCAAGTATGAGAATGACCTCTACGCGGAGCTGAAGAAGGGGATGCCGAACGCGGGAGAACGCGTCAAAACGCCGGATGGCAAGGCGGTCGTCGTCGATACGAACATTCTGGAGTCGTCTGTCAAGACTCGTCTGATTCTGGAAGAAGCCTCGCCGGAGAACGATAACGAGGAGAAGCTCAGCACGGAATTCTACATCTACGATAAAAACGAGATTCACCGCCTGGGCAAGAAGGGAAATAATAAGAAGGCTAAAAATGGAAACCATCGATGACACAGGCTTTTGCGGTGTGAGGCTGATTCAGGACACCGAAGGATTCCGCTACGGGATCGACGCAGTTCTGCTGGCGGATTTTGCACTGGAATGCTGCCCGGCGGCGGAGAAAACGGTAGAACTCGGATGCGGCAACGGGATCGTATCCCTGCTGCTTTCGGCTGCGGATTCGCAAAGGCAGGTCACCGGGATCGAGTTTCAGACGCCGGCGGCAGCGCTGGCCCGGCGCAGCGCGGAGCTGAACGGCCTGGAGAAGCAGGCGCGCTTTCTGGACTGTGACATCGCGCATCTGCAGGAGGAATGTCCGGATCTGGCCCAGAGCGCAGACCTGGTCGTCTCGAATCCTCCCTACATTGCCTGCGGACGGGGTCTGGCTGCAGAAGGTTCTCCCAGGCAAATGGCGCGGCAGGAGACAACTGCGGACCTGGAATGCTTTATCAAAGCGGCGGCCTGGCTCCTGCGCGGCAAAGGATCCCTCTGCCTGGTACACAGACCCTTCCGGCTGGTGGATATTTTCTGCTATTGCCGAAAATACAGGCTGGAACCGAAGCGGATCCGATTCGTGCATCCAAGGGAAGGGGAACCGCCGAACATTGTGCTCCTCCAGTGTGTCTTTGGAGGGGGAACAGAACTGAAATACGATAATCCGTTTTATGTTTACGACCGGGCTGGCCAACGCAATCCCCGCATAGGTGAAAACATTAGAAAAAAATGAAAATACTTGAAAAAAATGTTGTAAATATTTCCAATTTGTGCAATAATAGAAGATACTCAAAGGAGGTGTGCCTGAGATGACGATTGATGTGAAAACGCTGTTTATAATATTGGTGTTTATTGCGCTGATCATTTTGATCGTTTATGCGATTTTCCTGCTTCGCAAGCTACTTGTGACCCTGGAACATGCCAACAAAGTCCTTGCTGATGTTGAGGTGGTTTCCGAGATTGCAGCAAACCGCAGCCAGGATCTGGATGGAATCATCGACAACGTTTCATCGGCGGCCTCGAACCTGTCCGAATCCATGAATGAACCTTCATTTATGGCAACGGTCTCAAACGTAGCCAAAGTGGCAACGTCGATCAAGGGAATCGTATCATCGGGTTCTGATGATTTAGAGACCAGGGCAGCCAAGAAACAGGAGAAGAAATCGAGAAGAGATAAACGCTCCTCCCGGAAATAAATCCGATTGGAAGAGTTGATTAGATATGAAAGGAGATATCGATGAAAGCAACCGGAATTGTGAGAAAAGTCGACGAGCTGGGAAGAATCGTCCTGCCGATCGAACTGAGACGTACACTGAATATCGAGATCAGAGATCCGCTCGAAATCTATGTTGACGGTGAATCCATCATGCTGAAGAAATATCAGCCGGCATGCATTTTCTGTGGTAATTCCGATGGTATTCAGAAGGTTCACGGTAAGAATGTCTGTGCCAATTGCATCAAGGAGCTCCAGCAGCTGTAACTGAAACCGGCGTCGATCTGTTTCTTACACTTACTGGAGGTATATAGAATTGGCTAAATTTTTAGTGCAAAAAAGTGGACCACTGAAGGGGGAAGTCACCATCAGTGGTTCTAAAAATGCGGTTCTTCCGATTCTGGCAGCGACGCTTCTGTCCAGCGAGGACTGCACGATCAAGGATGTCCCGGCACTTCGGGATGTCGATGTGATGTGCAGATTGCTGGAGAGCCTCGGTGCCAGTGTAACAACAGACTTCGAGCAGAACCGGGTAGACGTGAATGCATCCGGTGAGCTGAATTATGAAGCGCCTTATGATCTTGTGAAGATGATGAGGGCCTCTATTCTGGTGCTCGGAGCGCTGCTGATCCGCACGGGACGTGCGGTGATCCACCTTCCCGGAGGGTGCGCCATCGGAGAGCGTCCGATCGAGCTGCACCTGAAGGGGCTTCGCGCGCTTGGCGCCGTCATCGATGAAGAGCAGCTGGCCAAGGGCATCGTGGATGCCAGAGCCGAGTCGCTGCATGGCAATGATATTTATCTGGACTTTCCGAGCGTTGGTGCGACGGAGGTCATCATCATGGCGGCATCGCTGGCGGAGGGAACCACGATTCTGGAGAACGCTGCCCAGGAACCGGAGATCGTCGACCTCGCAAATTTCCTGAACAAGATGGGCGCGCGCATTAAGGGCGCAGGAACCGACACCATTAAAATCGAGGGCGTGAAGGAATTCAAGGGCGTCTCACATCATGTGATACCGGACCGAATCGAAGCCGGTACCTTCATGGTGGCAGCTGCGATTACCGGAGGGCGCGTGCTGATCAGAAATATGGTCCCGAACCATCTGAAGGCAGTGATTGCCAAACTGCGGGAGTGTGGTGTGGAGATCGTGATGACAGAGGAAGGGATTCTGGTCTGCGCAGATGAGAAGCCCATTGTCTCCACGGACATCAAAACTCTTCCGTATCCGGGATTTCCGACTGATATGCAGTCACCGTTCATGGCGCTGCTGACGGTCGCGAAAGGCCCCAGCGTCGTCATCGAGACAGTTTTTGAGAACCGGTTCATGCATGTAGGAGAATTCAACCGGATGGGTGCGAATATCAAGACCGAGGGCAAGGCTGCGATCATCCCCGGCGGCAAGCAGCTGCAGGGGGCGCAGGTCGTCGCTACTGACCTGCGGGCAGGCGCATCTGTCGTCCTGGCGGGCCTCGTCGCAGAGGGCACGACAGAGGTGTCCCAGATCTATCACATCGACCGTGGCTACGAGAATTTCGCTGAGAAACTCAGGGGCCTTGGAGCCAACATCATGCGCATCGAGGAGTAGGTGTACAGCCCATATAACAGATGAAAACTAAAAACTGCTGCAGAAGAGTTGCATTGAACTTATCTGCAGCAGTTTTTTATTTGACCGATTCGAGTCTCAGCCGGACGCATCAATCCTGCGCAGACAGGGTGGAGGCGTAGTTCAGGAGATTATCCAGCGCATCCGCCGGATGATCCTCATCAAAGCGGTAGGAGATCATGTCGAGGCCATCCCGTTTAGCGGCGAGCAGGTCGCATTCAGAACTCTGCAGCAACGAGGTATCATCATCCTCATCGTTTACAGTCGCAATGAACCATGCTGCCAGGCTGCTGTCTGTCTCTGAGGACCACAGGCGATGAGGGTCTTCAGCGGTGTATTTGACGTCGCACAGGCCGGAAGTAATCAGGTAGTTGCCGGACATCTCTTCCATCGAGGAATCATCCCGGCTGCGCAGATCCATGGCCAGGCGGAAACTGCCGCCCTTCGTGGAAATGCTGCGGATGTAGGAGGCTGCGGTGATCGCGCCGGATTCTTCATCCTGCAGGTGAATCCCGGTCTGCAGGGTGTACATGAGACTGATGATGTTATCGGAGACAGTCTGTCTGAGAACGGTATCCGGAAGCTCGGTCGGCGCCATGGTATAGGTGAAGTCTGCCAGAGGCGTTCCGTTCTTATCCTTCCCAAGGTCCAGATCTTTGAAACTGTCGGTCAGCGTTTCAAGAGATTTATCAAAGCGTTTCTGGAAGGCCTCGACATTGTTGTCATCGATCACGACGACCGCTTTGGCCTCCGAGGGCAGGTACTGTCCATTGTCCTCACAGGTAAAGGAAGCGATCTCAAAGAGCCTTCCGGCGCTCTTGGCGCTCGCCAGCAGATCGCCCAGCACATTGATCGGATTGGGTACATAATGTTCCTTATCAAAGTCGTAGGGATCCAGGCGTTCCGGGACAGTGACGGTAAGCTCATAGGCATTGGTATAGTCCGGCTTCTTGCGTTTCGCGCTGCTGCTCAGATTGCAGACGGAGGTCAGAGGCCCGTCGGTATAGACCATAGCGGAGTCTCCTCCATAAAGATAAATGAAGTGGTCGCACTTCAGATATTTGCTCTTAACCTGCTCAGCTCCCGGGAAGAGCTGCCCGGAGCCTTCTGATGCAGACTCCGTTACGATCAGGCGCAGGCGCCCGTGTTCGGTCGGTCCCAGAATGCTGGTCATGCCCAGGGAGAGCAGGGGCTCCGCATTCCGAAGAGATGCGGGGTCAACGGTGACCGCAACGGTGACCGAAGGCGTTTTCTTGTTTCCCTTCGTAGCGGGATTGGTCAGGACCATATAGTGGTCGGCGATCTTCGTGACCTCAAGACCCGCGCTGGAGCCCCAGCCGGCAATATAGTCTTCGACCTGATCAAAGGAAGCCGTGCCCGTCGGAAAGGACTGCGACCACTTGCTGTCGCAGGTGTCCAGAACCTGTTTAAGTTCCTTGTTCCGGTCGATCTGACCGTCTCCGCAGCCGCATAAAAAAATGCCCAGCACCATGATGAAAGCAGTAAAAAAAGCGAAAAAGCGTTTCATAATCTATATTCTCCCATTGTCAATTCGTGGTTAAAAGCCTATAATAATACCATAGAGCATTGTAACACAGAAATGTGCAGGGCAGGTGAAAAAATGGAACGGATCACAGAAAATCAAAATCTACTGATCAGGCAGGCTAAATTTCAGGACTATGAATACTTCGCGAAGTGGGAAGTGGATCCGGAGGTGACAGCCTTTCTGTCCTTTGATGATGACCGTACCTATGAAGATGTAGTAAATGAAGCAATTCGTGATAAGTCCGATGAGACGAAGATGGATCTGACCATCGAGGACAAGAAGAGCGGACAGCCCATCGGCCGCATCATCATCACCAGAATCGACCGGCACAGCGACTCACTGGATGTGACCAAACTCTACATCGGTGAGAAGGAGATGCGCGGCAAGGGAGTCGGAGAAGAGGTCATGCGGCTGCTGCTGGCTTACTGTTTCACCTTTATGCATATGGAGAGAGTATCCCTTGACTACTATACCGGAAACAAACGGGCCCAGAATTTATATGAGCGCCTCGGCTTCAAGAGCGAGGGCGTGGCCAGAAACGCCACCCGCAAGAACGGTCGTTACTACGATTTGCACCTGATGTCGATGCTGCGGAGCGAGTTTTTCAATAAGTAGACATAAATGGACTTATGAAAACCTGGCAAAAAGGCCAGGTTTTTCTTTTTTTTGTATTGACGATAAGAAGATTTGGTGTATAATTTACCATGCACGCAGAAAACACCACTAGATATAGGTGAGGGAGAGAGGAAGAAATCATGGACGGAATTAAACAGATTATTAAGAGAGATGGACGGACTGTTGACTTCGACATCACCAAGATTTCCGATGCGATCTATAAGGCCGCGGAGGTACTTGGCGGAAGTGACAGAGATACGGCCAACTATCTTTCCAGACAGGTAGAACTCTACCTGGTAGAAGTATGTCATAATGAGACGCCGACAGTAGAACAGATCCAGGACGTTGTTGAGAAGGTCCTGATTGAGAACGGGCATGCCAGAACGGCGAAAGAGTTCATTCTGTACAGAGCAGAGCGTACCCGGGTCCGCGAGATGAACACACGGCTGATGAAGATCTACGAGGATCTGACCTTCAAGGAAGCCAAGGACAACGACACCAAGCGTGAGAACGCCAACATCGACGGCGACACCGCCATGGGTACCATGCTGAAGTACGGCAGCGAAGGCGCTAAGATCTTCGACGAGATGTTCGTCCTGAAGCCGGAACATTCCAAGGCACATAAGGAAGGAGACATTCACATTCACGATCTCGATTTCCTGACGCTGACGACTACCTGCTGCCAGATCGACATCGAGAAGCTGTTTAAGGATGGCTTTTCCACCGGTCACGGACATCTGAGAGAGCCGAATGACATCCAGAGTTATTCCGCTCTGGCCTGCATTGCGATCCAGTCCAACCAGAACGACCAGCACGGCGGACAGAGCATCCCGGACTTCGATTACGGCATGTCGAACGGTATCCGCAAGACCTACCGGAAGCTCTATTGGACCAATATGGGTAAAATGTTAAACCTGCTTTTTGATATCGAAGACGGTGTCGAGAAGATGAAGGAAATCGGCGCGCAGATCATGGAGGAGCACGATATCTTCCCGATCATCGCTGACGACAATGGATATAAGGAGCTGGAGAGAGAGCAGCTGAAGAAGATCATCGATGAGAAGTTCATCGACCGCCTGCAGAAGAAGTCTACGACTTACGCGCTGCAGGAAGTCGACCGGAGCACCTACCAGGCGATGGAGGCTTTTATCCACAATCTGAATACGATGCACTCCAGAGCCGGCGCGCAGGTTCCGTTCTCATCCATCAACTTCGGAACTGACACCTCCCCGGAAGGCCGGATGGTCATCAAGAACATCCTGCTGTCCATCGAGGCCGGCCTCGGACACGGAGAAACTGCCATCTTCCCGGTCAGCATTTTCAAGGTGAAGGAAGGAATCAACTATAATCCGGAGGATCCGAACTACGATATGTTCAAGCTGGCCATGAAGGTATCCGCCAAGCGGCTTTTCCCGAATTTCGCGTTCATCGACGCGCCTTTCAACCTCCAGTACTACAAGGAGGGCGATCCGAACACGGAGATCGCTTATATGGGCTGCAGAACCCGCGTCATCGGCAACGTGCACGATCCTTCGCGGCAGGTCGTCGGCGGCAGAGGCAACCTGAGTTTCACCTCCATCAACCTGCCCAGAATCGCCATCAAGGCGCACGGTGATGTTGAATGGTTCTTCGGGGAACTCGAGCGGAAGGTTCGCCTGTGCATTGAACAGCTGATGGAGCGGTATAAGATCCAGGCGGCCAAGAAGGTCAAGAACTACCCGTTCCTGATGGGACAGGGCGTATGGATTGATTCGGATACACTGAGCGAAGAGGATGAAGTCGGCGAAGTGCTGAAGCACGGAACCCTGTCTGTTGGCTTTATCGGCTTGGCTGAAGCTCTGAAGGCGCTGATCGGCGCGCACCAGGGAGAGACCGACGAGGCGCAGACTCTGGGCCTTGAGATCATCGGCTTCATGAGAAAACTCCTGGATGAGGAGAGCAAGAAGACGGGCTTCAACTATACACTGCTGGCAACGCCGGCAGAGGGACTTTCCGGCAGATTCGTCCGCATCGACCGGGCCAAGTACGGCGTGATCGAGGGCGTGACCGACAGGGATTACTATACGAATTCCTTCCACATTCCGGTCTATTTCAACATCAATGCGTTTGAGAAGATCAGAAGAGAAGCGCCGTATCACGCGCTGACCAATGCGGGTCACATCAGTTACATCGAACTGGACGGCGATCCAACCAAGAACCTGGAAGCGTTTGAGCAGGTCGTCCGCTGCATGAAGGAGAGCGGGATCGGCTACGGAAGCATCAACCACCCAGTCGACCGTGACCCGGTCTGCGGATTTACGGGGATCATCGACAACCAGTGCCCATGCTGCGGCCGCATCGAGGATGACAGCGACATCGGATTCGAGCGGATTCGGAGAATCACGGGTTACCTGGTCGGCACCATGGATAAGTGGAACGACGCCAAGACTGCAGAGGAGAAGGACAGAGTCAAGCACAGCCTCGGCGGCGGAATGGAGCAGCTGTAACTGCAGCGGCCAAATAATTTGGAAAAAGACGGTATATCGGGCAATCCGGTATGCCGTTTTTATTGCTCTCATGTTAAAATATAATCAGTGCAGACTAAATTAAATAGAGCAGTAGCAAGAAGGGAAAAAGAATGAAGAGGAGAATCAGTCTGATCGGGATGATCGTGTTATGCATCCTTGCGGCATCTGCCTTTGCACCCGAACAGGCGCAGGCGGCGGACCGGAGCCTGACGGAAACCAGAGGAGTATACTGGTATGATCCGCATGAAACCGGGATCGACCTGACGGACACCTATATCTACGATGACGCGCTGCTGAGGGGAGATTCACTTCCCTACAATCAGCGGCTTGCCACCATGTCCTATGAGCTGGCGGTGACTTCGATCAGCAGCGAGCGCACGAATGATTATTCGATCAAGAGTCAGAACCTGCGGGCTTATCTTGAAGACAACGGGTTCACGGGTTTTGATACCAACGAAGACTATAAGAAGAAAATGACGGCTGAGACCATAGGGGTGGCCTGCGCCCATAAGAAGATCAGGGACGGCGGGAAGGCCTACACCGTCCTTGCGATCGTGCCGAGAAGCGCAGGTTACGAACTTGAATGGCAGGGCAACTTCGCCACAGGTCCGTCCGGAGACCACAGCGCCTTTGAGGCGGCTGCAGGAAAAGTTCTGACGTTTGCCGGAAGCTACATTCAGCAGCACGGGATCACCGGCGACATCAAAGTCTGGATGCCCGGCTACAGCCGCGGCGCGGGCGTGACCAGCCTGGCCGCCAAGGCCATCATCGATGACGCGCGGGCTGCGCTCGGGCTCGGAGAAGGAACCCGTCTTGAACTGAAGAACTTCTACTGCTACTGCTACGGTACGCCCCGGGCCGCGGATATGACGGGCGAAGACTACGGGAATCCGAAATACGATTACATCCACAACACTTTTGACCGGTTTGACCTGGTCACCAATCTGCCGCCGGAGGGGCTTGGCCTCGGCCGCTACGGAACAGAAACTCCTGCAGCGGGGGATATGGCCGACTATGACCGCGTGCTGCGGTTTTTCCGGGAGATGAATCCGGTGCTCTACAACAGCTATGTCCGAGGCGGAGACCCTAATGAATTCACCCCCATGAAAATCGATACGGCGGCGCTTACAGACGGAAAACTGAGTTTCGCTCCGGATGATGCGCCGTACTTCAAAGAAAAAACACAGGAAGAATTTCTGGGCCTGGTCGCAGATGCCATCACGGCAGCATCGGGCGGAAGCCGGGAAGTCTTCCATGAAACCTATGCGGGTCCCGTCGGCCGGCTTGCGGGATATTATTTCACCCATACGAAACAGGCAGGGGAGATGGGAACTGCGATCATGGGCAGCAAATTCGCCATCCCCGCGGCCGTAGGTATGTTCCTGTCCTATAATGCGGACCGATACGCTGATCAGCAGATCAGCGACAGCGCGTATACGGAACTGAAGGAAGCGCTCACTGAGCTGCAGGCAAGGATCGCAGAACTGGAGGACGGACCGGAGAAGACGCAGCTTACGGAGCAGTACCGGGAAATAGCAGAAAAAATCGAGCAGAAGGAGAACTTCGGAAGCTACGCCGATGCGGCTTGGACCATTACAGCAGGGCTCTACGGTCTGGCGCTTGCCGAAGGTCTCGAAGCATCCGGCGCCAGCCAGGAGCAGATCGACCAGCTGACCGGCCCGGACGACAGCAAGGCCATGTGCCGGCTGCTCGCCTATGTCCTGCTCTATGACGCTCAGCAGACGGAAGGGTTCAGCTTCGACTATCTGAATCAGGAATTCCGCCATCTGGCCACCTTCCTTGGCAACAGCGGCAGATATATGCAGCCGCATCACAACGAATACATCCTTTCCTGGCTGAAGGTCAAGGACCCTGCCTACGACAATATGGTCAAGGAGAACGCGGCGCAGACCGCCGGGTACCGCAGGGTCTACATCGATCAGCCAAAGGGATCGGATGTCACAGCCCTCGTAAAGAACAGCAAGGGAAAGTCCATCGCCAGGCTGCGAAACGGCGCCCTTGTCTCAAGTACGGACCCATGGGTTGCGGTCACCAGCAGCGACGGCGGCGGCTGGCTGCGGCTTCCGGCGAATGAGACCTACACCGTTGACCTCTCGGTCAGCAGAGCCGCGGCGCTGTCTCTCAGGGTCACGGAGTATTCCGTCTACGAAGGCAGGGAAGTGAGAAAGGTGACCCGCGACAGGAACTATAACTGGCAGAAGATGACGGTAAACGCCGGAGAGAAGGTCACGCTGCACGTTGCCGGAATCAAGGCATCGGGCGGGACGTATAAGCTCGCCTCAAGCGCCTATTACTATATTTCTAAGGGAAAGCCGGTGATCGTCGCCAAGGGAACTGCCAGCGGGCAGAAGGCCATCAGGATCTCCTGGAATAAGGTTTCCGGCGCCGATCGCTATGTGATCTATATGACCAGATGCGACACCGGCAAGGAGAAGAGGGTCACGAAAAAAGTAAAGGTCATTAGCGGAAACCGGACGAGCTGGAAGAAGACCCGGCTGAAGAAGAAAACCGCCTATAAATTCAAAGTGGTAGCCCAGAAGAAGCAGAACGGGAAGTATGTGACGCTGGCCACCTCAAAGCTTGGTCATGTCATCACCGGGAACGTCTGGAAGACATGCACAAATCCGAAAAAACTGAAACTGAAGAAGTCCAGCTTTTCCATGACGAAGGGCAAGAAGGTGACCATCCGGGCGACGGTGACTAAGGCAAAGGCAGGAAAGAAGCTGCTGACCCACGCGAAGCGGCTGCGCTTTACGAGCGATAATCCCGCCGTCGCATCGGTCAATGCGAAGGGCGTGGTCACAGCCAAAGGTAAGGGAAGCTGCAGGATCTACGTGCAGGCTGTCAGCGGCCTATGGAAGACGGTGAAAGTGACGGTAAGGTAAAGGACGGAAAGGAAGAGAATGAGCAAGGCAGACACACTGAGAATCGCAGGCATCATGAGGGAAAGCATCGTAGACGGTCCGGGCATCAGATTCGCGGTCTTTTGCCAGGGCTGTCCGCACGACTGCCCCGGATGCCATAATCCCGAGACCCACGACTTTAATGGGGGAACGGAAGTCAGCATAGAGAAAATCCTGCAGGCGATTGATGAGAACCCGATCTTAAAGGGCGTCACATTCTCCGGGGGCGAGCCGACCTGCCAGGCCGAGGGATTCCTTCGTCTGGCGAAGGAGACCAAGGCCCGGGGCCTGGATATTACCATGTTCAGCGGCTACACCTATGAGCAGCTGATGGCGCGCGCGGAGGAGGAACCGGCCCTGAAGCAGCTGCTGGAACTGACGGATCTTCTGATCGACGGCCCCTTCATCAAGGCGAAGAAGGACCTGACCCTGCAGTTCCGGGGCAGCAGTAACCAGCGGCTCATCGATATGAATGCGACCCGGCAGGCGGGAGAAATCGTCCTGTGGGAACAGAAATAAAAAGTTCTTTCGTCACGAAGAAAAAATCCTTGTGCCGGCCTGATGGCTGTGCTATAATGTCATTTGTTCGGGCGCATCCGGCGTATCTTTTGGATGTACAGAACAGATCAGAATGAAACGAAGCGTAATGCTGATCATAATCAATAGGTGAAGGAGGTGCGGCAGATGTCAAGAAAGTGCGAGATTTGCGGTAAAGGACAGGTTTCCGGAAATAACGTTTCTCACTCGAACAGACACACGAGAAGAAAGTGGAATGCGAATATTCAGACCGTCAGAATCGAAGAAGATGGCAAGGTCAGAAAAGCTAAGGTTTGCACACGTTGTCTGAGATCCGGTAAAGTTAACCGCGCCGTTTAAGCGCAGCAGGGAATCAGCAGCGACTGATTAATTTAAGCTTGAAGAGGTATCTGTATCTGCAGATACCTTTTTTAGTGGCGGGCGCACGTATGATGTGATATGATACTATCATGTTTGAGATCAGTAATGAATTAGGAAAGATCAGCTTTTCCCGGAACGTCATCTACCGGATCTGTATGGATGCGGCGGAAAAGAGCGGAGAAGCGCGCATACAGAATTACAAGGGCCGGTATACAGCGAAGAAACCGGGACTTTTGAATGCCTTTTCCCAGGCGGAGGAGGAGATCGAAGATAAGGATATCGAGATCAGTGAAAGTGAACTCGGTCTTGTGATCACAGTCTATATCGTCGTCCGCTTCGGCGTCAGCATCAGCGGGGTTGCGGAGACCATGATGGATCACATCTACGAGCAGATGGAGCAGCTGTTCGGAGAGAAGCCCGCGCAGGTGCGGATCGTCGTTACCGGCACTGCCTCCAAGACGATCGCCAAGCGGCACATTGAATTCAGCAGATAGGCAGCGCATATGCAGTTTCAGGACCCTGTTACAGTGCTCCGCGGCGTTGGGCCGAAGAAGGCGGAAGCACTCAAAAGACTTCATATAGAGACGGTAGAGGATCTGATCCATCTACTGCCGAGAGAATACCAGGACAGACGCACGGTAACGCCCGTCGCACAGCTTAAAACGGGCATGCAGACGACGGTGGTTGCCAGGGCCGAGCGGATCGTGCAGAATTACATCCGCGCCGGCAGGAAGCAGCTTCTGCGCGTCTATGCCTCCGATGAGACGGGAACGATCGGTATTCTTTTTTTTAATGCGCGTTTTCTGAAGAAAGCATTCCGGGAAGGGGAAGTTTACGCCTTCTACGGGACCGTCAGCGAGAGCAGGACGGGCCTCACCATGGTCCATCCACAGTTTACTCCGGCAGCCCAGAGAGAGGCGGGGATCCTGCCGGTCTATCCGCTGGTGCGGGGACTTTCACAGAAGGACCTTCGCTCCCTGCAAAAGCAGGTCAGTCCCATCTACGGGCAGCTTGAGGAGGTTCTGCCGGCGAGCATCGTTTCCGAGAACCGGCTGGCCGGCCCGGCCGACGCCATCCGGGGCATGCATTTTCCGCAGAGCAGGGAGCACTATCTGCAGGCCAAATACCGGATGATCTTCGAAGAACTCTTCGTCCTGCAGACAGGCCTCATGGCGGTCCGGGCGAAGAGCACCCGTGCGGACGGCATCGCTTTCGATGCGCAGGCGGATGAGCAGGAATACATCAGGAGCCTGCCTTTTCCGCTCACGAAGGCGCAGGAGCGGGCGGTCCGGGAGATCATGGAGGATCTAGAATCCAAGAAGATTATGAACCGGCTGGTCCAGGGAGATGTCGGCTCCGGTAAGACAGCCGTGGCGGAGATCGCCATGTACAAGGCGGTAAGAAGCGGCTATCAGGCGGTGCTCATGGCGCCGACCGAGATCCTGGCCCGGCAGCACTTTGAGGGGATCAGTTCTGCCTTTGCAAAGCACGGGATCAATGTCGGCTTTCTGTCGGGACATTCCCGGGCGGCGGAGCGAAGAAAGACGCTGGAGGATCTGGCGAGCGGGAGCATCGATATTATGGTGGGAACCCATGCGGTTATTCAGCCGGAGGTCGTCTTCGCAAGGCTCGGTCTTGTGATCACCGATGAGCAGCACCGGTTCGGCGTGGACCAGCGGATCCAGCTCAGAGAGAAGGGACAGGATCCGAACGTACTCGTCATGACGGCGACGCCGATTCCGAGGACGCTGGCAGTCGTGGTCTACGGAGATCTTGATATTTCCATCATCGATGAAATGCCTCCGGGCCGGATGCCGGTCAAAACGCGCTGCACCGGGCAGGAGCACAGGGAGGATTGCTACAGGTTCGTGGAGCGGCAGCTCGCGGCTGGGCGGCAGTGCTACGTTGTGACGCCGCTGATCGAGTTCTCCGAGGACATGGACGTGCGCTCGGCCGAGGAAGTGGCCGAAGAACTGACAGAGCGCTTCGATGGGGAGCACGGCTTCGGTAGATACCGGGTGGCACTCCTGCACGGGAGCATGAAGCAGGAGGAAAAAGACCGGATCATGGACGCCTTCTACCGGGCAGAGATCGATCTTCTGGTCTCCACGGTGGTCATCGAAGTCGGGATCAATGTGCCGAATGCCACGGTCATGGTGATCGAGAATGCGGAGCGGTTCGGCCTCGCCCAGATGCACCAGCTGCGGGGCAGAGTCGGCAGAGGAAAGCACCAATCCTACTGTTTCCTGCTTTTGCAGGGGGACTCGGAGGTCGCCAGGCAGCGGGGACAGATCATGGAAGCTTCCTCTGATGGCTTTTATATCGCGGAGGAGGACCTGAAACTGCGCGGTCCGGGCGATATTTTCGGAACGCGTCAGCACGGGCTTCCGGCGCTGTTTGTCGCGGACCTGGTGCGGCACGCGGACATCATGAAAAAAGCGCGGGAGGAAGCGGAGAAACTGATCATGCAGGATCCGAACCTGGTCCGGCCGGAGCATGCGGCGCTCGCGCGCAGGGTGAAGTCAGTCTTCGGCAGGGATATCATGCTGGATCTGTAGGAAATAAGGAGGACTTAGTGATGAGGGTCATCGCAGGAACATATAAGGGAAGAAAACTGGAATCACCGGAGAACTACGACATCCGGTCGACGACGGACAAGGCCAAGGAGGCCCTGTTCAGTATCCTTTACAACGAAATACCGGGAGCACGGGTGCTGGACCTGTTCGCGGGCAGCGGGGCGCTGGGGATCGAGGCCCTGTCAAGGGGCGCGGCGGAGTGCGTGTTCGTTGACCATTCACGGCAGAGCGTAGGCCTTGTGAAGCGGAACCTGGCCGCCTGCAAGGTGGAGGAGCCGGCGAGGGTCATCGCAGGGGACTACCGCAAGGTTCTGGCGGGCCTTGGAGGCACTTTCGATGTGATTTTAATGGACCCGCCTTACGGGCAGGGGCTGCTGGAAGATGCGTTCGATCTGATCCGCCAGCAGGGGCTTCTCGCAGATGGCGGCGTGATCGTCTGCGAACACCGAAAAGAAGAGAATCTGCCTGAGGAAATCTGCGGTTTTGAGAAGGAAAAAGAACGCAGATACGGGATCGTGAAACTATCAATATATCGTTGAAACAGGCGGAATTGTATGATATTATGAACTAGGTATAGGGGAGGCGCAGGTAAAGATGAAGACCAAGGCGATTTTTACGGGATCCTTTGATCCGCTGACGAACGGACATCTGGATATCATCAGCAGGGCTGCAGGTTTCTGCGATGAGCTGACGGTCGGCATCATATCCAACCCCTCCAAGAAGCCGCTGTTTCCGATTGAGGAGAGAGAGCAGATGATCGCTGAAGCGGTGTCTCACCTGCCCGGTGTGAAGGTGGATCACTTTTCGGGCCTTCTGGCTGACTATGTCAACGAGCACGGATTTGATCTGGTCATTCGGGGACTCAGGACCGCTGCGGATTTTGAATACGAGATCCAGATGGCGCAGGTGAATGTCCGCCTGTTTGACGGAGACGTAGAGACGATCTTCCTGATGACTGACCCGCAGTACGCTTATATCAGTTCCAGCGTCATCAAGGAGGTCCATTCCCTCGGCGGCAGCATAGAAGGGCTTGTACCGGACTGTATTCTGAAGAAAATGGACGAAGCGCTCATTAAATAGTATATACGGGAGGATGACATGAGGGTTTTAGAATTACTGGAAGAAATCGAAGAAATCGTTGATACTGCGGCGGGATTTCCTCTGACAGGAAAGATCATGGTCGATTCGCAGGAACTTCTGGAAATCGTACGTGAGATCCGCGCTGAGCTTCCGGACGAGATCCAGCAGGCCCAGTGGATCAAGAATGAGAGAGAACGGATCATCGCCGAGGCGAAGAATCAGTATGAAGCGGTCATCGATGACGCGCAGAAGCAGGCCGACGCTCTGGTCGAGAGCAACGATATCACCGTGAAATCAAAGCTCAGGGCGGACGAACTGATGAAGGTCACCGAGAACACCGCCAAGCAGCTCAAGATCGGCACCTACGACTATCTGGACGGCATCCTCTACAGTTTCCAGGGTAAGATGGAGCACCTCAGCTCCCTTTACTTCGGAGACATGTTCAACAGCATTGAGAAGGCATTCAATGATATCAACTCAGCCCTCGAGGCCAACCGCGAGGAACTGAAGGAAATGGCCTACCGGGCTCAGGTCGACGCCGACGAACCGGATCATCCGCTTCCCAGCATGGATGACGAAGGCCGCGAAGGCTTCAGCCAGGAATAAGCATAGGTTAAGCAAGAGATCGCCATGGTTCCTATTACGGGGCCATGGCGTGATTATTTTAAGAGGGCCGGTTCTACGGATGCTGGTTCTACGAGGGCCGGTGCTACGGGTGCTGGTGCTACGGATGCTGGTTCTTCGAAGTGGATAATTATGGATGAACTCTGCGAGATTCGCCTGGATGGTGCTATTCTGCAGAGTTTATGTGCAGTAAAATGGCATATAATGCCAAAACTCTGCAGAACCCCCTCAAAAGCCCAGATTTCGCAGAGTTTACTTGACATAATACCATGATCCTGAACTGTACCCCGTTTTGTAGAGTGATGTAGACTATGCTACAATGCACTCAAGAAACGGAGGTAGTTCAAATGTATACCAGTGATTTTAAGCTCCATGTCTGCAAGGTCAAGGAACAAAATCCTGATAAGACCTTCAAGCAGATTGGAACCGAATACGGTATCGGCGGTGGGACCGTATCCGATTGGTACCGTAAGTACCGACTGTATGGTGACAACGCTTTCGATCCCGAAGCCCAAAGGCTTGCGAATGAGAAAGAGTTGCTTCGCCTCATGAAGGAAGTCGATGACCTCAAAGAGGAGAACGAAATCCTAAAAAAAGCGATGGCCTTCTTTGCAAAGAGCGACCAGTGAATGCGTACGCATTCATCAGGACCCACACTGACCAGTACGCTGTTGCGAAGATGGCCAAAGTCCTCCATGTATCCGAAAGCGGCTACTACAAATGGCTTTCAAGACCGCTGTCCAGACGAGACGAAGAAAACCTCTTCCTGATCGAGCAGATCGCAGCGATCTTCTATGCAAGCCGCGAAGTCTTCGGTGTACGCAAGGTCACAGCGGTCCTGCGGGCAAATGGCATCATGGTCAACCACAAGCGTGTTGCACGGCTCATGAGCGATCATGGCATGTATTCCAAGGTCAAACGCAGCCGCAGGTCCTTTACGGAGCCTGGTGATGGGACCAATATCCAAGAGGATCTGCTGAAACGTGACTTTCAGGTTTCAGCGCCTGATCAGAAGATGGTCAGCGACACTACCGGTATCCGTACCAGACAAGGGTGGCTGTATGTTGCCGGGATCCTGGATCTGTACGGAAGGATCCCTGTCGGGATCGCCACCAGTTCCAGAAATGACACCGGACTTGTCGTTGCAGCATTTCAGGATATGCGCAACCGCGGGCACGGCGGCGACGGCTGCATTCTTCATTCAGATCGTGGCTCGACTTACACATCGAATGAATACCAGCAGCTGATCAGCTCGAATGCGATGCTCAGCAGTATGAGCCGAAAAGGCGACTGCTGGGACAATGCTCCGATGGAGAGCTTCTGGGGTAAAATGAAACTTGAATTCTGTGACAAGCTCTACGATACCCTTGACGATGCCAGGTCGGCAGTGTATGAATATGTGTGGTCATTCTACACAAATCTGAGGCCACATGCTGCTAATGGTTATCTTACTCCGGCCCAGTTTTACAAACAGGCCAGGAGCAACAATATATGTTAATGCTGTACTCTACAAAACGGGGTACACCTCAGAACTCTGCGAAAGTGTTTTCCAGATCCATTTTTTGCAGAGTTTGCGCGCCATTTCGCTTGGTTAGATT
>JAZNNY010000046.1:0-23348 GCA_045580505.1 Lentihominibacter sp. | reverse complement strand
CAACATCGGATGATTCACCGCTCCGCCGATATCGACATAGACGATCCCATCCGTATCCAAAGGCAGGCCCGCCCCGGTCCCGTTTTCTGCCGAAGTACCCTCATCGGTGCCATCTACGGCCTGCGTGCTCCTGACTGCTTCACCGGAAGCCGCTCCATCCGTGATCTCAAGTTCGCTGCTCCCCTGGTGCAGATAAAGCAGCACCGCCAGCATCAGGACGACCGTCACCGCTGCCAGCTGCAGAGTCTCCTTCTTGTGCTCCATCAGCACATCCGTAACCGAGTCTGCATTCCTCAGTTCCTCTAAAAATTCTTTCATAAAAAATACCTCCAATCCCTGTAAACATTTTACAGTTACTGGAAGTATCTGTCAAGCCTGCTTTTGTTCTTTCTTCCTCTGGCTTCCCAAATAACGACCTTTCGAGGTTTTGCCCTCTCAGAAGGGGTGAAACCTCGAAAAACTCTGACTTCTGACGTCCTGTCGCGAAGTCTGCCGGAGTCTGCCTAAGACCTTTCGAGGTTTTGCCCCTCTGGAGACATCAAAACCTCGAAAACTTCAGCTGGCTCGTTTATGTTTGTCGGGAAATTCGAGGTTTAGGCCTCTCAGAGAGGTGGAAACCTCGAAAGTTCCTTCTGCGCTCAAATATCCAGCGGTTGATCAAACAGAATCTTCTTTCTCATGACACTGATCTCACTACGGTCGGTCGTAATCCCGAAGCGCTTCAGCACGGAACCGATGACCAGTTCGGGACTCAGGTTGGAATCGCTGCCGCAGTCGAGCACGGCATTGATGTAGAGCACGGCCCGGCCGGCCCCAGCCGTCCCATCAGCCCCGGCCGGCCCATCGGCCCCAGCCTTGCCGGCCCCGGCATCAGCCTCCGTCACAGGCGAGAACGTAATCTCCCGGATCATGGACTTGATGTCGACAAGTTTCGGTTCTTTTTTCTTTTTCTGCCGCTTCCAGACGGATATTTCATCCAGGTCCATCAGGCTGTGCCACATGGATCTGGGATCGCTGAGATTGACCGCACTGTCTAATACAACTGCAGCCTGACCTGGCACCGGCGCGCGCTCACCCGCCGCCGCAGTTTCATCTCCCGCCGGAGCAGCATCCCCCCGCCTCACCGGCACGGCGATCATGTACTCCGCTGCTACAGTATGCGCGGCAAGGGTCTTCGTCAGATGATCCGCGGGCAGGCAGCGCTTCAGGTCGATTCCCTCGGGAAGTCCCGCGGCCAGCCTTTGCATGAGCGCCTCATGCCCGTCGGCATCCTGGCCCTCCGCCGTCTCAAATTCGATGTATTCCTCTATGCCCCAGTAGCCCAGGGAAAGCGGCTGGGCGAACCCCATCTTCGGATGGGGGTTGAAGCCCTGCGAATACGCCAGGGCAATGCCGGTCCGCTTGAAGGCACGTTTGAAGATCCGCATCAGATCCAGATGCGAGGTATAACAGATCGTGCCTGTTTTTGAAAACTCAATGATATATTTAGACATTGCAGAAACACTCCGTATGCTGATTCATGCCGCAGCCGGTGCAGCCCTCCCGGCAGTCCGGGGTAACCAGGCCGCAGTTAGCCTTCTCCAGTTCCGATGCAAGATATCCCCTTCTGACCAGCGGATCGATGTGATCCCAAGGCAGAAACTCGGAGATCTCCCGCTTCCGCGTCGTATAGAAGGAAGGGTCCACGCCGGCAATTTCGAATGCGTGTTCCCACTTCTTCTCATCAAAATGCTCCGACCAGGCATCGAAGGAGCACCCCAGCCCGTGCGCCTCTTCCAGTACCTTCCCGGTCCTGCGGTCGCCGCGCGCGAAGACCGCCTCCAGGCTGCTGGTGTTGGACTCGTGGTAATGGAAGGTGACTCCCTTGATCCGCAGCTTCTGCGCCAGGTAATCATGCTTGTCGATGAAGTCCTGCGGGGTGTCCTGCGCCGCCCACTGGAAGGGGGTATGCGCCTTCGGAACGAAGTTGGACACGCTGACCGTCACGCGGAACCGGCCGCCCTTGCGCCCGCGGATCTCATAGTTGATGTCCACGATTCTTTTTGCGATTTCGGCGATACCGTCCAAGTCTTCGTAAGTTTCGGTCGGAAGTCCGATCATGAAGTACAGCTTGATGTGCTCCCATCCGAGCTCGATGGCCTGGCGTGTCGCGGAATAAATGTCCTCTTCGGTGATGTTCTTATTAATCACATCCCTGAGCCTCTGCGAGCCAGCTTCCGGCGCGAAGGTCAGCCCCGACTTGCGGTAGCCCTGGATCTCGTCGAGCACCTTAAAGGAGAAAGAGTCCAGTCTGAGCGAAGGCAGCGACAGGGCCACGTTCTGCTCGCGGCAAAGGCCCATCAGTTCCACCGCCATATCCTCAAAGCGGGAATGGTCGCTGGTCGAAAGCGACAGCAGTGACAGTTCGTCATGTCCGGTCGCGGCAAGCTGGTCCATGGCAAGGCGGAGCACCGTTTCTTTGGTGCGCTCCCGCACCGGCCGATAGATCATGCCCGCCTGGCAGAACCTGCAGCCGCGGGTGCATCCGCGGAAGGTTTCGACCACACTC
This sequence comes from Lentihominibacter sp., assembly GCA_045580505.1. Classification (GTDB taxonomy): domain Bacteria; phylum Bacillota; class Clostridia; order Peptostreptococcales; family Anaerovoracaceae; genus Lentihominibacter. The sequence goes on along the minus strand of JAZNNY010000046.1, from coordinate 20,800 downwards.
CGGTCGTGCACGGTCTCGATCAGAGGCACGAGATTGTTCGTCGGAAATTCCACCTTCTCTATGTCGGAGACGACCGCACGCCGCACTTTATCCGGAGCCGCCTCGCAGGTGACGCGCATCCTCCGAAGGATCCCGTCCTCTCCGTATTCCGGCTCATAAAAGGCCGGTACATAGACGCCGTCCATCCGGGCGATCCGCCGCAGGAATTCGCGCTTCAGGCCGCCCTCTCCCATAGGCAGGCCCGTCCCGGCATGCTCCTCTTTGACCGCCGCCCACGCAAGGCAGACCTGCTCCAGCAGTTCCTCGCCGTCACCGATGAGGAATGCATCCACGAAATCGGCGAGCGGTTCCGGATTAAAGGCGCAGGGGCCGCCGGCGATGATCACCGGCCACTGTTCGCAGTCCGGATCCAGCTCAGCCCTCTCGTCCGCGTGCAGCGGGATCCGGGCGAGCTCCATCATATTGAGCACGTTGGTAAAGGACATCTCGTACTGCAGGGTAAAGCCGAGCAGGTCCATCTGACTTACCGGCGTGAAGGTCTCCAGGGTGAACAGAGGCCGCCCTTCCGCCCGCATCAGTTGCTCCATGTCGACGGCCGGCGCGAAAACGCGCTCACAGTAAATGTCCTCATTCTTATTCAAAATATGATACAGGATCTGCAGGCCCATATAGGACATGCCGATCTCGTACGTATCGGGAAAAGCAAAAGCGATCCTCGCCTTCACCTCGGCAGGATCCTTTCGCACGATATTCAGTTCCCCGCCGATATAGCGGGCCGGCTTCTCAACGCGCCGCAGGAGGCTCTCCAGCCCCTGATCGATCTTCATCCGCGCTCCTTTTCATCAGCGGGTTTGCCGCTGTCCTTCATAGTCAACGTTTTTCATCAGATCATCCATTCTCATACCGAGAAAGTCTTCGATCTGCCCGATCAATACCTTGGTCTCGGCCTTCTTTCGCAGGATGTGCGGCCTATGCTCCGGGTGACCGTGGCGCTCTGCCTTTGCGATAATGTAGTCGATCCGGCGGTCGATCCCGGCGTAGCGGTCCTCCAGCACCGTCCGGTCGGCCAGACAGATGAGGTCTGTTTCATCCAGGTGCTCCAGGTCGTTGAAGGGATCGTACGTCATGTGGACGCGGATGATCGCCGCCTCCTGGTGCATCCCCTTGGCCTCGCAGTACCTGGCAGCCACCTCCCAGTGCATGTCCTCCACCCTGGCCATATCGTGCAGCAGGCCGGATGCGAGAATCAGATCTTCATCCAGCTGAAAGCCGCGCGCGTTCAGGGCTTTTGCAAGTTTCAGCGCAACAGCGGCGACCGCCTTGCAGTGCCCGATCACATGGGCTGGCGTCCCGTAGTCCGCCAGCATCTGCATACACGCCTGCTGGTCTGGATGCCGCCCGGCCCAGGCCCCTGTATTAGAAATCGTAGTCTTCATCATAGTACTCAAATTCAAAATCCTCGATCCTGATGGTGTCACCGTTGTCCAGCCCCAGTTCTTTCAGTTTCTCCAGCGCTCCGCTGTTTTCAATGTACCGGTAGAGGTAGCGCAGTGATCCGTGGTCATTGAAGTTCGTAGAATTGAAAATCTTCAGCAGCTGCTTTCCGGACAGAACGTAACCGTCCCCTTCCTCATCCACATCCGCGTAGACGGTCCGGTAATCCGGGTCCGCATCGTCGAGTTCGAAGTCGAAATATTCATAGTCCGGAGTGTCCTCCGGTTCCTGCCAGACCTCCTGCAGTTTTGCAAAGGCAGCCCTCAGGATCTCCTCTACACCAAGTCCCGCCGGCGCAGACATGGGGAAGACCTGATAACCCTTTCCTTCAACATATTCCCGGAAGCGGATGTACTCATCGCAGATCTCAAGATCCTCCGGATCCGGTCCGCAGCCGAGGATGTCGATCTTATTGGCCGCTACGATCTGCGGTTTGCCGGTCAGTTTTTCGCTGTAGCGGGACAGTTCCGCGTTGATCTTTTCGAAATCCTCGATCGGATCGCGGCCCTCGCTGCCGGATACGTCGACCACGTGGATCAGAACCCGGGTCCGCTCTATGTGCTTGAGAAAGTCGTGCCCCAGGCCGGCGCCCTCATGAGCTCCCTCGATGATGCCTGCGATGTCAGCCATAACAAAGCTGGTATCAAACATCTGGACCACGCCGAGGTTTGGCTCGATCGTAGTAAAATGATAATTCGCGATCTTCGGCCGGGCGCTCGTTGCCATGGCGAGCAGGCTCGATTTACCCACGTTCGGGAAGCCGACCAGGCCGACATCAGCGATCAGCTTCATCTCCAGAATCACGGTACGCTCTTTGGCAAAACCGCCGGCTTCGGCGAAATTCGGCGCCTGGCGGGTAGAGGTGGTGTACATGGTGTTGCCCTTGCCGCCTTTGCCGCCCTTTGCCGCAACAAAAGACTGGCCGTGCCGGGTCATGTCCCCCATGAGCTTGCCGGTGGCCTCGTCGATCACCATGGTTCCTACAGGAACCTTGATGATCAGGTCTTCGCCATTTTTGCCGAAGCGCTTTTTGCGCATGCCGTTCTGCCCGTTTTCGGCTTCGTATTTTCTCTTGTATCTGAAATCCATCAGGGTCCGGAGATTCTCATCAGCCTCAAAGACGATGTCCCCGCCCTTGCCGCCGTTGCCGCCGTCCGGGCCGCCTTCCGGCACGAAGGGCTCCCTGCGGAAGGAGACGCAGCCGTCCCCGCCCTTGCCGGACCGGATCGTTATCTTCGCTCGATCTACAAACATGGATGCCTCATTTCCTCATTACTGCCTTTATATGCAAATAGCCCCTGTCTTATCGACAGGGGCCCGTGATCTTATGCTTCCTTCGGATAAACACTGACCTGTTTTCTCTTCTTGTCGTATCTCTCGAACTTGACAGTTCCGTCGATCTTGGAGAACAGTGTGTCATCTCCGCCCTTCGCAACATTGTTTCCCGGATGGAACTTGGTTCCTCTCTGTCTTACCAGGATGCTGCCGGCACTTACGAACTGACCGTCACCAGTCTTGACGCCTAACCGTTTCGACTCAGAATCACGACCGTTCTTCGAGCTACCTACACCTTTTTTACTTGCCATGTCTAGACACCTCCTTGTCTGGTTCTGTACTTATTCTGCGTCAGCTGCGGCTTCCTGCGCCGGAGCTTCTTCTTTAACTTCTTCTGCAGGAGCCTCTTCCTTAGCCGGAGCCTTCTCACCTGCGATCGCTGTGATCTCAACCATGGTGTACGGCTGACGGTGTCCCTGCTTCTTGCGGTAATCCTTCTTAGCCTTGTACTTGAAGATGACGACCTTCTTGCCCTTACCGGATTCAACGACTTCACCTTCTACGGTGATGCCTTCCAGATACGGTGCACCGACCTTGATGTCAGCGCCCTCTCCGCATACCAGAACCTTGTCGAATACGACAGCGCTGCCGTCCTCTGCGTTCAGCTTCTCGATGCAGATGCGATCGCCGTTCTGTACTCTGTACTGCTTACCGCCTGTTTCAATTACTGCGTACATTCTTGTGTATTCCTCCTCTATCCAGTCTCGCCCTCCATGGCAGGAATCCTTGTGATTCCTTTGATCAACCATCTCAGTGCGGCTCATACCCAGTTATAATACAACAGATCGGAGGGCTTGTAAAGCATTATTTCGCACGGTTTTTCAAAATCACATATATGAAGGCAAGGGCCACGGTCAGCAAGCCTGCGATGATCCAGATCAGCATGTAGGAGGGAATGCCGGTCAGCGCTCCGTAATCACGGTTGTTGCTGTACATAATATGAACGGTCCCATCTCCCCTGTCCACAGTCTCCGTCGCAGTTGACAGCGCCTTTGCAGACAGGGTGCCATTGGTATCGGAAGCCTTGACAATCTCCGGTTCCTCTCCCTCTGCCGCGACCCTGTATGACGCGACATGATCAGATGCGCTTTCTGTTATTTTATAAGATGCTTCACATGGAATGCCCGGAATGCACACTTCTTCATCGTCCCTCAATTTTATCATGACTTCTGCCGTTCCGTCTTCCTCTGCTATAAACGACTTCACGATATCGGCTGGAACAGACTCATCTGCCGCCTCATCGTAGGTCTTTCCGCCCTCCAGTCCCTCCAGTCTGACCGTAAACACAAACTGCTTCGTCCGATCGCCGAGATCTCCTGTAACGTTCTTTTTCAGAATAAGGTCGGAAGGAGTTGCTCTCTTCACATCGATCATGGTAAAACCGACCTCTTCATCGTAGGCTGTTCCATAGCGTTTCAGGTTCGGGTCCCATACCTGATGGGTTCCATCCTCATTCACGCGGAAACGGACCGGGGCTGCGATCTGGTAGCCGCTGTCATCCGGGACCTCCGTTTCGAAGAGAGTGTATTCACCCGGCTGCAGATCCAGGCTGCCATTTCTCACGTTCTTCGCCAGATCATCTCTGAAATATCCGTCGCTTTCAGTGATGAGATCTTTGCAGATCAGTCCTTCGTTCGGAAGGTCTTCGAGAATTGTCATCCCGTCGGATATTTCAGCGCTGACGGCCCCGGAATACAGGCAGAACAAGGCGCCCTCGATCGGATTTCCGTCGGTATCGATCTTGCGGATCTTTATCTTATGGTTCCGCATGGTGTTAGTATACTGGAAGGTGACATCCGCGCCCTTCCGCAATACGTTCCTGCCTGTAGAGAGGCTGCGGTTTAAGCGACTTTCGGTATCAGCCTGCGATGTATTGACATAGGACGCCCCGTTCACCGTGACGTACTCAGCGAAGTACCCTGACTCCGCCAGTTCCGTAATCTCATAGACGGTCTCATCCAAAAGATCCTCGAATACGGCCCTTTCTCCATCAGTGAGTTCAAAGATGATGGATGCCTTTCCGTCGTCCCCTGCGCGGAAGTGATAAGTATCACCTTCACTATAGAGGAGGACGTAGGGCGCGCCGGAAAAAGTCTTCTCGTTCCCGCTCTCTTCTATGGAGAAGAGCGTCTGCGCTGTTGCGCTGCCTCGTGTAATGACCGCCCTGTAATCCCCTGGGGGAAGAGAGACCTGGCTCCTGTATCCCAGACTGGCAGAGAGGCGCTCTTCGTCGTTATAGATCTTTGCAGTCACATCTTTCAGTTTCTTTCCGGAAAGGTCCAGGGCTTCAAGGCCGAATGTACCGTTCTCCATGACGAGCTGCGCTCTGATTGTCTGAGGAATGCTGTAGGAGTACGTTTCCCCTGGACTGAGCAGTGAATAATCCGCTCTGAAGCGAAATTTCTTTCCCTCTTCTCTGAACGCCTGTATCCCCCTGACCGCCTTTTTAACAGTAAGGCCCCCTGTCTCGGGAATCCTTGTCAGGACAGGATTAGTCTGGCTGGCGTGCTCGCCTGCAATGGTTGTGGCATCGTTTGTAAATGTAAAGTGCAGTCCATCGTAACAGCCGTCTTTCGCAATCAGTTCTTCTTTTGTTACGCCGTTTCTGAGATATGCTTTGAAATAAATATCGAATTTACCGTCCCCCAGAAGCAAGGTATCTCTGTCGTTCATTTCAACGTGAATCTCTCCCCGATCATCTGTGCCGTACTGGTCATACAGAATGGTAAACAGAGTCTTTTCCCCGTCCTTGATGTAGTATTCACCTGCGTCAAGATCGCTTTCTGTCACGGCGCCGCCGATGCGGTCTTCACCATTTTCCCAGTAAACCCTGAACGGCGCATCTTCCGCGGCTGCAGTAGGGTCAAAGACCGTCGTCTCCACATATGGAGGCAGGATATCATGAAATGTATAGGAGGCTACCGGCACATCTACTTTATCCTTGATGTGATAAACCCAGGAGGATCTCAGCGTGGGCACAAAGTTTTCTTCCAGTTCAATTTCATCCCCCGTCCCCGTCATGGTGAGTCCATCTCCATCCGAAACGGTCTTTTGCGAATTGTCCGGGAGATCATTATAGAACCCATAGGATCTGCTGATGGTCATCTTCTCAAAACCAGTGGAAAGAGATGCTCCCATTTCTGCCGAATCCGCTTTTGACTTGATGTCCACATCACTGCTCAGCAGAACGTATGACGGGGTGATTCCCTCCTTCCCTGTTTCTGTGATGTTGTACCTTGATTCTGTCGGCAGTTTCAGGAAGCGGACGGTTTGTCTGTTCTTCAGTGAAAACTGATAAGTCCTTGTCCCGTCTGCATCAGCAATGAACTGGTCTGTCCTGAAAACCTCTTCATCCGCATTCAGCATCTGAACCGAATACGACTGATTCGAAGCAAGTCCTGTGAATTCTGCTGTAAAGTCTGCGATCTCAGCCTCTTCGCTGAACCTGCCGCCGTATTCCTTTTTGATCTGGAGATCTGCATGCTTCGGCTTTTCATTTGTGAGCAGCACACTGACATCCTGATCGTGACAAGTGAAGGATGTGTCGAATGTTTTCCCATATTCGCCCGTATCCTTGAACAGTTCCTCGTCTCCCCGCTTCACTGAAAGCATCGGGATATATTTACAGGAATCCTCCGTGAGGGCGCAGCTGACGCTGCATGGCAGATCCTGCACTGTGAAAATGTCTCCTGCCCTTAACTTCAGCTGCAACTCTGCGTTTCCTTCGGCCGTCGATGTGATCGTGCCGATCGTTGACTGATATGCTGTTTCCGGCTCAAGCCCGGTAAGTTTGAGCCCTACCGTGAACGTTTCACTGCTCATGGAATCAGTTTCTTCTCCATCCTGCGTGATCCGCTTTGTGATCGTCAGGGGAGCATAGTCGTATTTTGCATTGGTGAAGGTGTATTCCACCGGTGAGCCTTTCTGCAGGGTCTCATAGGCATAAGCGCCTACCCCGCCGCTCCTTCCGGAAGCTGCCATCTGGTTTGCTGCGAAAATGGAGCCGAGTTCTTCCGGCTTGAAGAACCTGTAAGCGCTTGTTACCGCCTCTTTTCCGTCAGTTACTTCATACCAGGCAGCGTACTCCGCTTTGCCTGAACTGACGCCGATGTTGTCCTTTAATTCCCCTACGACATACTGCGCTCCGATTGTAAGGTTTTCAAGCACCGCGATCTCTCCGTCATGTAGTTTCACTGTGCCGATGTAGGTCCCGTCCGCATTCGGAGTAATGGTCTGATTTTCCGCCGGGCTTCCTTCCTCGTCAGTTGCTCCGCTCATATCCACAGTGAAGGTCTCTTCAGGGTCGAGTCCTTTCAGCATGTACCTGAAGGAAAACATCCCGGATCTGTCTGACGCTTCGATGTTGTTTCCCGCCAGGCGCTTTCTGATCGCCAGGCTTACTCCATCAGGCGGGGCTTTCTCATTAGAGAATTCGAAGGCGGTGTTGTCGTGCAGGACCTCCTTGCTCGTCAACAGCGGCCCCCCTGCTCCGGCGCTCCCCTCTGCCTGACTGACTGCATCTTCTCCCTCCCTTACCCTGAAGTGAGGAGTGTATTTACCGGAGTTCTCCTCTTCGATCTGATAACCTGCGCCCTTATTCAGCCCCGGAATCAGCACACTGTCCCCATGACCCAGCGCTAAGGAATAGCCTGCATTTCCGCCGGAATCTGCTGTGATCTTTTCAAATTCGATGCCGCTGACGGTCTGCTCAAAAGAAAAATCAAAAGTCTTATCCCACTGCGCATACAGGGTAACAGTCCCGCCGTTTGCAGCGGTCAGATTTTTTACAGACGCCTCTGATTCGTAGGAGGTCCCCGAGCCGTCTGCCTTCGTGTTCCATCCGATGAAGGTATAACCCGTCCTGCTGAATGCGTTTTCCGTCAGTTTTTTCTCTGTATCATAGGTGTGTACACTGTCGGACATGCTTCCGCTTCCGCCGTTGGCATGGTACTTTACGTTGTAGACGTTTGGCGCACATTTGAACGTAATCTTTGCCTTGTTGGTGGTATGGGTCAGAATATAGTATTTACCATCGGTCGGCTGCTTCAGTGACAAAGCGCCGATCGATGAAATCTGCGTATGCCAGTAGATTTTTCCGGCTGAAACAGGTCCGACGTACTTCGAGTAATCAAAGGATGGAGCTGTCCCCCCGTTATGGGCAGCTGTGGAATGAATCTGCCAGAAAGGGCCTGCCCAAGATCCCTTAGCGTCACTCCATGCCGTGGCCGGAGGATTCCCCCAGGAGACTATGACCGGACGAATGGAATCGTATCCGGTATAATGGTAGCCGGCCGGGATATTCAGGGAAAATGGCACAACGACGCCCTCATAGTTGGAATTGAGACTTCCTCTGGTATAAAAAGTATTGTTTGGCTCTGTCTTTACTGTCACCGATCCCGTGCTGATGGACGCCTTGCCGGTGCCCGAGCCGCCGCTCAGGGTAAAGATCATATTCTTACTGGCGCGGGCAAATCCGCTGTCCGCATAATTATAGGTGGTCGGGTCCGTCTGCCATTTTGCGGCCAGTGTATACTCTTTGCTGCCTGTCCCGTCTGTGATGGCGATGTTCATAGTACGTGTAACGCCTTTCATCACCGTGATATGATCCTGATTTGCTGAAAGAATTTTAATGCTGCTTGTGTAATAGTCCGCTGCGCAGCATACCTCCGCTCCCGCCGTGATGACCAGAAGCATGGCAATTAATGCGCGCAGCAGCCCGGTCTTTGTTCTCCGTCCTGCTTTGAAGTCCGTCATATCTTTCTCCTCTTAATCTGCGCTCCAGTTTGCCTTGTATGTATGACCGAGAAATTCCACTGTATACTCCTTATTGGACGTTTCCTGCATCAGCCAGCTGCAATAGGCTGATGCCGGGATCATCCCCTGGGAATTCGTCGTCATAGTCCGTTCTGCTCCATCGGATCGAATCAGCTTCACAGGAATGCCGGACAGGTCACCACAGGAGTCAAAATACGTGGATCCGCTTACCGTTACAATCAAATCGCCGCTCAGGTCGCTTTTGATCTTTGCCTCAGCTGTGCCGTTTCTCACAGCGTAGTACAGATTTCCCGAAAGGCCGTTCAGTCTGATTGCAAAGGGGAAACTTCTTTTGCTCTGATCGTTAACATGTTTTGTCAGCCGCAAAGACTTTGTGGTCTGACTATTGGTGAATTCCACTCGATCAGTCGTCGCGTTTCCGCGGGGGATGATCTGCATGTCTGTCTCAAGGTCTGCCCTTGCCCCTCCGCTTCCTGCGTCCAGCCTTCTCGTGCCGCTTTCATTTGTTCGGATGATGTGATAGGAGGGTTCGTACCGATTGGCTTTTTCGGTCAGTCTGTAACCGGCTCCCTCCTTCATGTTGTCGAAGCGGATCTGCTGCCCGGACTTGAGTTCAAACTCAAAGGCTGCCTTGCCGGATGCATCCGCGACAAAGCTGCTGATGCTGAGTCCTGCCGCCGTCGATGTAACGGTCTGCGTTCCAACAGGCACCTCTCCGCCAGACCAGCTGAGAGTATATGGTTTCGTCTGTCCTCCGGCCTCAGGCCCGGCCAGCCACTTCTGCAGGGAGGTAAGGGAAATGGTTCCGCTCATGTCTGTTACCAGAATCTTTTTCTTACCATCATCCCGCAATATAGTCACCGGAACACCTCCGATACCGGCATTCCCTTCTGTGATCCTGATGCTGTTTCTGTCTGCCTGCAGCGTATAGGTTTTATCCCCTTCCCGGAGTGCAGAATAAGCAGCGTTTGGATCCAGTCCGGTAAAGTCTGCCCGGAAGGAAAAAGACTCTCCGTTATCCGATGGAACCGTCTTTGAAACAGTGAGACTGTTGAACGCAGCCTGAGGAACCGCTTCATTGATGAAATCGAATTCAACATGCACCGGAGCATCGCTGCCCGGCATGGCGTTCACACCCGTAGAAAGAGGTTCGTTTGCCTCTCCAGTGTCCTCAGTCCTTGGAATGTTTCCTGCAGCCTGCCGGACTCCGAAGGAGGGAATGTAATCGGATTCCTGTTCGGTGATCAGATACTTTGAGCCCGGTCTGATTCCACTGAAGAGGACACTTTGTCCTGCGGATAAACTGATGTTGAAGGCTTCCTCCGGCTGTGTTGTTGCTTCCGGAGCTTTGCTGCCCAGCGTTTTCTTTGTTTCTGAATCGAAGATCTTAAAACCCGGCTTTCTCCCGTTCAGGTTCGAAAAGGAAATGATAAAGCTGAAGATGTCTGCATCGTTCTTATCGGTCCCGATCGATTTTTTGTTGATCTGCAGGGAATGCTCTGTCTCCATGGAGTTGCTCCAGTTGTAGCGGATGGGCTCGCTGTTGCCTGAACTCATGATTTTCTCGCTTACTGACAGTGGTTCTCCTGTTTTCCCGCTGTCGTAGTTGGTCTTTACGACGGCATTGGTCGTAACCGTAAAGGACGGCCGATATCCATCTGCTGCGTGCTCACTGATTTCATATTCGGACTCTACCGGCATATGGCGGATCAGGATAGTATCTCCTGCGCAGACACCGATCCCCGCAAGGGAAGCCTCCCCTTCTCTGATGATCATCGGAATATCTTCGCTGCTGCCCGAAGCGCTTCGCACCTGTACTGATACATCATCATCTTCCGTGATGCCTTTCAGCACTACATCAAACAGGAAAACCTTCGCCGCAGACCCGCCTTTCACGCTCTTTGTAACCTCGATGTCGTGAAACTCCGACTTGTAATTCGCCTTCGTATATTGGGCTATGTATTCATTCTGTGCGCTCAGGATCCGGTCGTCGTATTTCAGGATGATCTTGTCGATTTCCCTGGACAGTTTGTATCCACCGTCAGGCGCGGATATTTCTCTGACATAGTAAGTCCCTTCCGGAAGCGGCGCGCTCAGGCCGCTTCCGTTCGTTCCGCCGGTGATGACGTTTTGCACCAGGTCCTCCGCCCTGCACTGCTGCGTGCTGTAAATACCGAAGACTGCAGAGCCGGTGATCGGCCTCGTTTCGTTGCTTCCTGCACTCTTTGGTTCCACTTTGTATATCCGCAGCCGGATCCCCATCTCCGGGTCTTCGATGGGTGCTTTCTTTACGAGCGTGACAGAATTCTTGGTGATGACCGCCTGTACCGGATTGGGGCTCATCTTAGCGTAGCCTTTTTCGGATGTGATCTGCTGCACTTGGTAGGTACCGGTCGCCAGCCTTTTGGAAATAGCTGCGCCTTCAGTATCCGTAGTCAGCTCGTCTGCATAGGAGACTGCTCCGGAGGCCTTGACCGCGCTCTCATAGCTTGCAAAGGAGCTGCTCCATACCCTGAATCTGACCCCCCGTTCAGCCGTCTTTTTACCATTCAGCATTCGCTTTACCTTCTGCACTTTCAGCTGCCCGGAAGCGGCTATGTTCAGTTTTACAGCGAAGGAAGACGTATCGCTCTTTGACGCCGCGAAGAATCCTATGTTCTGTCTGTTTTTGACCGTGATCTCATAGGGCATGACCTGGTTTTCTTCTCCCTGTACCGTCGTTTTTACGATGCCTTTTGTTCTTTTTTGGTCGAAGGAAAAATAGAACGAATCGCCAACGTATAAGCGAACTGTTTTCCCGGAAGCGTAAGCAGTCTTTTTCCCCTTATGAGTCACATACATAGTCGACATGGTCGGGACCGTGTACTTGAAGTGCTGCTTTTTATCTGCTCCATCAACATGCTGTACATCCGAGATGTACTTCCCTTCAGACATGTGATAATCCGCAGTCGCTGTCTGCGGCCGAATCTGAAAATCCGGATCGGATACGCCTTCATTCGTATTCTTCATGCACCAGTCATAAGCCGATCTGATTTTCTTCTGATAGCCCTTGGACAGGTAGCCGTAGCCTTTACCTGAAGAATAGTTGATCGACGAACTCCAGCCCGATCTGAACGCCGTGTCCGGATCGAATGCATAGGAAAGCATGTAGTGGGTCAGCAGATATCGCTCATGTGCCGTTTGAAAGTCCGGATAACTGGATTTATGCGATTTCAGGTACTCATTCAGTTCCTTCTGTCCCGGCGCTCCGTCTGCAAAATACAAAATCTTTGCAACCCGCTGCCATCTCTTTTCCCCTGAAGACGGATCGATCCGTTTGGATGTATAGCCTTCTCGCGGCGGTGTTTTTTCTGCCGGCTGCAGGCAGTATGCGTCCGTTTTTTCTTTCTTGCCGGTCAGAGGATCCGTGTAGCTGACCCAGTAATAGCCTCCGCCGCCTCTTCCGTCATCAGCGCGCATGGTCACCCAGTCATTCTTTCCATCGCCCCTTGTCTTGCTGCATTCGGCGCATACGCCGTTCATATGCAGTGTGGCTTTCAGAGAGGCCGCTTCAGCGATCTGTGTAAAAACAGCCAGAAAGGCCCCTGCTGCCATCACAACTGTAATCACGCCTGCCAGGCTCTTTTTTATTTTCCCGTAATGCATGTATGATTCCTCCTTCCGGTCCTGCCGAGCATAAACAGGATGATTGCGGCGGATCCTGCGCACAGCATCCCATAGGCTTCCGGATGAAAGCGGTCTCCCGTTTCAGGAGAACCGGAAATAACAGTGTCTTCGAATAAAAGTTCCGATTTTTCGCTTCCCCCGGCAATCGTGATGATTTTGCTCACCTTCCCGTTATTCAATGCAACGATCCTGACATTGTATTTATCGTAGCTTTTCATGACATTTTTCCTGTCATTTTTTACTCTCGTTACTGTGTACTCATATACGTCCGGATTTCTGATAATCATTGTTCCGAACGATGATTCCCCGGTGCTTCCTGTGGTGATGACCTTCTCCCCGTTCTCGCTTCCCTCCGGCATTGGAATGCTTTTGTCATTGGCGCTCAGGATGTACGTGTCTTCTCCGGCAAGAGAAGCATTCCCGTTCACTTCATGACGAATGCAGATCTCAGTCCTGACCGGCATGTTATTTGCGTTTTTTGACGCCGCGCTCACGGGCTGCGCTATGCTGAAGGCGATGATCAGCAGAAAGATCGCTGTCATGCAGCGATACAGCCTGCCTGCCTTTTTCTCATTTGTCATAAAGGCCTCCTTCTGATGATTGTAAACACTTTCCCTTTCAGTGCTTTCTTCGATACGTAACCGTGCTCTCTTGAGTCTTTCGCATGAGTTCTGTCATCTCCCAGAACAAGGTACGCTCCTTCCGGGACAATCGACGGATACTCCAGCGCCCCTTCTTCCCTGATATAGGTTTTGTAATAAAGGCCGGAACGCTTCTGCACAGGCTGAAGATTGCCTCCGATCGTGAGCAGACCGCCCTCGGTCTTATCTATTGTGACTCCGCCTTCCGCCTGCACCCTTGCTATGTTTTCCGTCTCTCCTGTTTTGTAAAGGACTATGTCGCTTACCATCGGACTTCCAAGCCGGTAGTAAATGAGCACATCTCCTTCGCGTACCGCCGGAAACATATCATTGGTCGGCGCCGGGCAGACGCCGAAGATGCATGTAAAGGTGATAAACAAGGCTGCCGTGAAGGCGGAGAGTTTTATAATAATATCCTGTCTGATCTGCCTGATCAGTCTGCGCTTTCTTTTTATGTTCTGCTCGACCATTTTCCTTCCTCCGGATCATTCGTGTTTTCTTTCTCCTGTCATTTCACAGAGAAGCACGGTCCGGTTGTCCGACATATCCCCGGAGCATGTGGAAAGAGCCAGTACCTTCCCGGCAGCCGTGAGTTTGTCTTTTCTCATATAAAGGCAGGTCTTTCCTATGTATCCTTTGTTCAGTTCGTATCCCGCTGCATAGACCTTCGGATCATAAGCGTCATACTCTCCGACCGCCAGAATTTCGAGGTCATAGTCCTTCGATGGGGTCAGCAATGTTCCTGCTCTGTGTTCCGCGAAGAAGCCGGCGTCCTTAAACTTGTCCAGGTCTGCGAACATGGCCCCGCCGGCCATATGATGGCCATGGATGATGTTATAGTCTTCTGAAAAATCCCTTTTGTTGCTGCAGTCCAGAAAGAGGCAGCCTCCCGCATAAAACCTGCCGTCAAAGCCTTTGTCCAGATACTCGAAATTATCTTTCCCCTGTACGACCGGATGGTCGATATGGGTTCCGGGTATCGTTAGCCAGGCGACAGTGTCCGGATTGATCGCGAGCAGCTCGTCAAAATTGTGGTACGGAAGTGTTCCCATTCCACGTTCAAGGAACTTCCAGTTGTCAAGCAGCGCCGAACCGACAAATGCGATCAGGGACAAAAGTATGAACAGAAGGATCCTGTCGACACACCTGTTTATGTTTCTCCACAATACGAACTTCTTGTTCAGATCGTTTGATAAAATCTGCCTGTCATCCATCAGTTCTGCTGACCTCAGTATTCCTCTTCAGCGTAAATTTTCTTTCTTCTGATGATCGCAGCCGTCGATAGTACCAGAGCCAGGATCACGAGCGCATAGACCATATAGTCAAGACCGGCGATGCCCGTCACTGTCGCAAGATCTCTGTTATTCTCGTAGGTGATCACGACGGTACCATCGTATCTGTCGATGATTTCTGTTTCTGTCGCAAGTGTCTCGTTTGACAGTCTCCCTGTGCTGTCAGTTTTCTTTTCGATGACTGCTGCACTGCCTGCCGACGCCTTGTTGGTGGATTCAATCGTATACTGCGGTACGTGATCGGATTTTGCTTCTGTGATCTGATAGGACGCGCTCCTGGGAAGGGCGTTGATGACCAGTGTCTCGTCATCTCTGAGTGTTACAAGGAATTCAGCTTTTCCTTCAGGAGAGGATGTGAACGACTTCCCGTCACTTGCAATCGTCCCGGATGCCGCATTCTGCAGGATGACGTTTGCCGTTGTACTGTCTCCTGTGCTGGTCTTATTGTCCGGGGAAGAGGAAATGTCATCGACGCCTGCCGCTGTGCTCGTCGTATAGACTTTTTCGCTTTCCAGGCCTGTGAGAGTCACAGTAAACGCAAATTGCTTTGTCCGGTCGCCCAGATTGCCGGTAACGTTCTTCTTCAGCACAATATCGTGGGAGCACTGCGCGTTCCACATTCTATATGCCTCCAGGGTGTTTGGCCCTCCTGTGCTGATGTAATTGCTGTCAGGTGATGGTGGCTCATTTGGGCTTGGCGGCGGGGTCCCCGGAATGGAGGATCCTACCTTCCCCAGATTGTCATGCGTCACGGTAGAATCACCGGATGTGACGCCATTGTTGTTTCCGTCGACCTTTCCGGTATTTTTATCTGCCGCGTTTCCACCGTTATCCATGTTGTTCATCAGGTCCTTTGCACCGCTCAGCGCCTGGGAGTCCTGCAGGTCGGCAGCCTTGTGATCGGTGGACTGACTGTTGGTCCAGGACGTAATGGTATGAACATAGACGCCGCCGGCACCGGCTCTTGCTCCGCCGGAAATCTCATCCCCCTGCTCGGCCCCGACTGTATCCCCTTTCTTAACGCCATGACCGTATTCATCAGGAGCCGGATCGGAGGAATCCGCCTCTGCCTGGGTATTGGCAACGTAGAATACGACATAGTAAGTATTGTTATCATAGTCAACGCCTGCTACATCCTTTCTCAGCGCTACGGGATCGGATGTAATCGGGCTGCCGTTTCCGATCGACCCCACTTCTTCGACCTTATACATGTAGTATCCTGCCTTTGTGAAGGTGAACTTCAGATCTGTCGTTCTCGTTTTTCTGTATTTCTCATCGATCCCGTCCGTGTTGCTTGCAGCATCGGAATTCGTAACCGTAGACGTGTTGCTTTCGTTCTCCTTGAAGTTTCCGAGCGTGACCAGTGTGAACCAGTCCTCTCCCGAGCCTTTATACACTGCCTGGTGATGCGAGTTCCCTCTTCCATCGTCAGGCTTCGGCATGTCTTCCCTGGAAAGCGGCGCGCCGCTTTTGTCGGTATCGATGTTCGCATTGTCCCATGCGGAGACCGGAGTAACTTTGTAGACGAAATCTTCGATGTCAGGAAATTTGTTTTTCTGATTGACGTTCAGGATCTTTCCCAGGGTGATCACACCGCTGTCCGCGCCGATCAGGGCGCTTGCCCCGTCGTTTTGTTCCCACACGGTATAGGCCGCGTTGTTCTGCCTGACGGCTGTGCTGTTCCCCGTGCCGTTCTTCAGATAATCCGTGTCTGCGCTCGAGTAGGCGCCGGCCCCTCCTGCTGCAAAGGCAGATGCACTGCACATGGTCAGCGCGAGCGCGGCTGAGAGCGCAAGGGCTCCTGCCCTCTGCAATAAGTTCTTTCTCATAGCATTGATTCCTCCTTTTTCGAATGCTGCCTGCCTGTGCGCCCCATGGCCACAGGCTGCTGATCTTCTCCGAATACAAAAGGCCCGGGCTCCTTTTCAGAGTCCGGGCCTTTTCTTCGGTCCATGGTGACATTATATGCTATGAAAAAGTGTGCTGCGGATCATATTGCGCTGATCAGGCGCCGGCAAGCAGCAGAATTGCCTCCCTGTAGCCTTCAAAACCGTGCCCTTTGATGGTTTTGACTGCCGCAAGAGACACATAGGATCTCTGCCGGAATTCTTCCCGCGCATCTACATCCGAAAGATGTACTTCCACGGTCGGTATTCCAACAGCCTTCAGAGCGTCGAGGATGGCAACGCTGGTATGGGTATACGCCGCCGGATTGATGACGATGCCGTCGTACTGATGCAGGGCCTGCTGGATCTTCTCCACGATCTCCCCCTCGTGGTTGGACTGCCAGACCTCCCCCTCGGCCCCGGCTTCCTCCAGGGCCTGCCGCACGAACTGCTCGAGGTCGGCATAGGTCCTCCTGCCGTAGATGTCCGGCTCCCTGATCCCCAGCATATTCAGATTCGGTCCGTTGATGACAAGGATTCTCACGCGTTGCTCCTTTCTTCCAGAAATCCCCGGATCTTCTCCGCGGTTTCTTCTACGCCGCAGCAGACGATCCTGAGGTCGCTCCATGCTGCATAAGTGTGCTTTCTTCTCTCGTAGATCTTCTCCGGCCCGTCTTCCTGTGAGACGGGTCTGCCTTCCAAAGGCAGGTCCGCCAGGTCCCGTTCCAGCCAGATGACGAGCCCGTTTTCCCGCACCAGGTAGCGGTTTTCTTCGCGTTCCACGATCCCGCCGCCGCAGGCCAGGATGAAGGGACCCTGCGGCTGCTTCCCTTCCCGGGTGAGCCTCCGCAGGGTTTTGGTTTCAGTGCTGCGGAAGACATCGATGCCGTCCGCTCTGATGATGTCCTCCGGGCTCCTTCCCTGCAGTTCTTCGATGGCCTGGTCCAGGTCGACAAAGTCCATCCCGGTCTTTGCCGCCAGCGCCTGCCCAACGCTCGTCTTCCCAGCGCCCGGCATGCCGATCAGAACGATATTCTCAAGGCTTTTCCGCAGCGCCACGCAGGCCTCTTCCACGCTCTTCAGCAGAGGATAACCGAACAGTTCCACGGCTGCTGCCGCTTGGGCCGTCAGCATGGTGAGTCCGCCAAAGGCAGGAATTCCGGCCGCCTCCGCATCCAGCATGAGCTTTGTGCGCAGAGGGTTATAGATCAGGTCGTAGACCGCTTTCAGATCCGGGAAGGCCGCCACGTCTACCGCGGCCTGTCCTGCCTTTGGAAACATACCAACGGGCGTCGCATTGACGATCACCTGCGCGCCCCTGTGCTGGTCCAGGTTCCCGTAATTCTCCTCGCCGGTCCTGGAGATGATGACCACCGGATCCGCGCCCAGATCCTTTAAGACCTGACAGACCGTGCCGGAAACGCCGCCGCTTCCAAGCACTAGGCACTTGCAGCCGGAAGGATCGATCCCGGACTGCTCTACCACATACCGGAACCCGTCGTAGTCGGTGTTGTAGCCCAGGGTCTTATCCGTGCGGCGCACGATGGTGTTCACGCTATTGCAGGCCCGGGCCGTTTCCGAGATCTCATCGCAGTACTGCATGACATCGCGCTTGTAGGGCAAGGTCACGTTGATCCCACGCCAGGTGTCCTCTGCAAAAAATGCGTCAAGACGCCCCGGCTCCCGCTCGAAGAGTCCATACTCATAGCCGCCCATCATTTTATGAATGGCGGGCGAATGGCTGTGTCCGAGCGATCTCCCTAACAGGCCATGGCGCAGGGGATGGTCCGCCTGAAACCGTCGGCTTTCCTCCATGATCTTTTTCAGGATCTCCTCCATGTAGATCTGCTTTCCCTCCGGGCACATTCCGGCCAGCGCCTCCAGCTTCTGCTGCTCGCGGGCTGCGTCCAGGATGGGCAGGTCCTTTCTCTCTTTGTAGCGAATCACGTCGCTGACAACCTCGAACCGCTCTTCGAGCAGTTTCACGATCTGCCGGTCGATCCGGTCGATCTGCTCGCGGCAGGTATTAAGGTCCGTATCTTTTTTCATTTAATATTACTCCATTGCATCGGTCTTTTAATAACCGGACTTCACCAAAAAGGTCCCTATTAACAAACCTTTTGGTGAATTGCTACTTATCATCGTTTGTTAGGTTGGTCTAATTCACCATATCAGTCGCTATTCATTGCACTTTTGGTGAATCATGTGATGTCCCCGGCTTCCCAGACAATCTTTTTAGCGGCAGATTTCCGGTAATTCACCATTTTATGCTCTAAATAGAAGACTTTTGGTGAATGCCGGTTATCAATCTATTCCCTCTCTCCCAAAAGCAGGTCCATCACGGCTACGGCCGCCGCTGCTTCGATGCAGGGTACGGCGCGGGGCACGATACAGGGGTCATGCCTGCCTTTGACCTGCAGCTGCGCAGGTGTCATCGCTGCCAGGTCTACGCTGCGCTGGACACGCGCGATGGAGGGGGTCGGCTTCATAGCAACGCGAAAGAGGATGGGCATGCCGGAGGCCAGACCGCCGAGGATCCCGCCATGATGGTTGGTGGTCGTAGTGACCTGGCATGCGGCAGACTGAACGGATGCCTGTTCCTGTACCGCAAACGGATCGTTATTCTCCGAGCCTCTCATCCGGCTGACGCCGAAGCCCGCGCCGAACTCGATTCCCTTGACGGCCGGCACGGCAAAGACACTCTGGCAGATCCTTCCCTCGATGCTGCCGAAGAGCGGCTCCCCCGCCCCGGCCGGCATTCCGGTGATCATGCATTCGATGCTGCCGCCGATGGAGTCTCCTTCCGCTTTGACGCTGGCGATGAGATCCTTCATCAAATCGCCCTTTGCAGGATCGATGACGGGAAACTCAGGACCGACCTCCGGCGGACAAGCTGCCATCGAATCGAAGGTGTCATCTTCGATTTCTCCGATCGATGCGATGTGGGCCGCGACCTCGATCCCCTCCTCACGGAGCCACTGCAGGAAAATCCCGCCCGCGATGCAGAGCGCCGCTGTCAGCCTGGCGCTGAACTGACCGCCGCCCGATTCGATTTTCCCGTACTTGACCCAGGCGGGATAATCGGCGTGCCCCGGACGGGGTACGACCGTACTCTCCCTATAGTCCTGGGGACGGGTGTTGGTGTTGCGGATCTCGGCAGTCAGAACCTCGCCGGTGGTCACGAACATGCCGTCCTCAGCCGTCTCCCTTACCCCGGACAGGAAGACCGGCCGGTCCGCTTCCTTTCTCGGCGTGGACCAGGCATTCCTGCCCGGCGCCCTGCGATTTAAGAATTCCTGCAGGCGCCCTGTGTCGATGGTCTTTCCTTCCGGCAGCCCCTCGATGCGCACGCCGATGCAGGGGCCGTGCGAGGTCCCGTATAATTCCATTTTCAGGTGTTCACCAAAAAGTACAGTCACTTTCTCATACCTCTTCCCATCTGCCGCCCAGCATCCGGTAGTCCGTGAAGAACTTCGGATAGGACTTGTTCACTGCCTGCGCACCCCGGATCAGGATCTCTCCATCCGCGATACAGGCGGCAGCGGCAGCCATCATGACGATCCTGTGGTCCCCGAAGGAACTGACCTTACCGCCTTGCAGGCGCCCCTTGCTTCTGATGAGGAGGCCTTCCGGCTCTTCTTCGATGTCTGCGCCGAGCAGGCTCAGTGTTTCGCTCACCGCCTGCAGGCGGTCGCTCTCCTTATAACGCAGCCGCCAGGCATCCACGATGTGGGTAAGCGCGCCCTCCGGCCTCCCGCAGGCAAGCGCCGCGATGGCCGGAACAAGGTCCGGGATATCGGCGACGCCGATCTCCAGCGGTGCGGATTCCCGGTCTGCCCGGTCTGCCTCGCGCATCCTCCGGATCACGTCTGCGATGGCCTTGTCCCCCTGAACAGATCCTGCATCGAGGCCGGCACAGCTGATCAGGACTCCATCCTCGCAGGCTCCTTCCGCCACGCTGCCTTCCTGTGCGTTCCGCCTGCGAAGAAGCTCGTCCATGACGAGCCAGAAAGCGCCGTTGGACCAGTCGCCCTCGATGTGATCCAGTGCATCCTCCGGAAGGCGGTAGGTCTGTTCGCCCGGAACTACAAAGACGGTTTGCTTTTTTCCCGAAGGATCTGCGCCGGCCGCCAGGACTTCCTCTCTCACCTCGATCCCCGCCCTCTGCAGTACCTGCAGGGTCAGATCGATATAGGGCCGGGACTGCAGCGCTCCTTCCACGAAGATTCGGCTGTCCTCCTCTGCCAGCGGCAGCGCCATGAGCAATCCGGTCACATACTGGGACGATACATTGCCCGGCAGACGGAAGCTGCCGCCGTGCAAACGTCCGCGCAGTTTCTTCGGGTTTCTCTCTTCTACGATGCAGCCGTGGTCTGCCATCGCCTTAAGAAATGGCTCCATCGGTCGGTCCGGGAGCCGTCCCTCGCAGAAGAAGTCGGCGTCCGTTCCCAGCACCCCGGCTACCGGCAGCAAAAAGCGCAGGGTCGAGCCGCTTTCCCCGCAGGGAAGCTGCGCCGCGTTCTCATCTTCTGGTGCCGCGCAGGACTTTTCGGCTGCCCCGTCCTCCGCCGCAGCATCGACCGCTTCTGACAGCTTTACCGCCTGCGCCTCCATCAGCGCCTCCAGGCATCGCTTGGTCGCCGTGATGTCCTCAGACAGGCCCTCACATCTTTTCCCCGGCTTTATCCCGGACAGGGCTGCCGCAATCAGC
>JAZNNY010000045.1:0-5713 GCA_045580505.1 Lentihominibacter sp. | reverse complement strand
GCAGGTCTGTAGAGAACTGCAGGGTTGCCGGCCAGAGGCCCCTGCCTTCTTTGCCTTCGCTCTCGCCAAACAGCTGCTTCATCCACTCGCCGAAGTATCCCATGCGGGAATGATTGAAGCAGGTGACATCGACCGCCTTGCCCTTCTTCTCATGCATGATGTAACGGGCGATGGCGTAATCCGCGCCGACGGTATCCCAGAGCGGGGAAGTCGCCGCCGTCTCAGCTCCGCGCAGCAGTTCCCTCACATCGATGCCCGCCACCGCGATCGGCAGCAGCCCGCCCGGCGTCATCATCGAATATCTTCCACCGATATTGCCCGGGATCACAAAGGTCGTATACCCCATGGCGTCCGCCTCTTCGCGGATCCGCCCGCTCTTCTCGTCGGTCACAGCGACAAACCGCTTGGCTGCTTCTTCCTTGCCGCCGTACTTCTCCTCCATGATCGGCCGGATGACCTCCAGCGCCGCCTGGATCTCCATGGTATTGCCCGACTTGGAAACGATGCAGACGATCGTATTCTTTCTCTTTACTTCTTCAATAATCTCCCGGTAATAATCTGTGCAGAAATTGATGCCCAGGAACTTCACGTCGATGCCGTGCTCATACTTCGGCAAGGCTTCGATCGCCGCCTTGGCGCCCATGTAGGACCCGCCGATGCCGAGCACCAGCATGAGCTCCGCCTCTGCCCGGATGATGTCCGCCACATCCAGCAGATACTTCAGCGCATCCTCATCCTGCTCGATCGGGGCCTTTACCCAGCCGGTCATATCCATCTCACCGGACCAGAGCCTGTCCAATGCCGCCGAGGCTTCCGGCCGCACCGCCTCGATCTCCGCCGCTTCAATTCCCAGATTCTCCAGATTCACATTGATATCCATTTCCTACTTCCTCCTATTCTCAGTGCAAAGGCAGGCCTGCCTTTACATAAACATATACGTAAGTAATTTCACCGTCAGGGGAACCGTCGCAATCGACGCCACCGTACTGATGAAGAGCGCCCGGCTCGCCATCCCGACCGACTGGTGCTCCTGCTCTGCCAGCATGGAGACCGTCGCCGCCGTGGGGAAGGCCATCCCGAGTACGACGCAGCATTTGATGATTCCCGAGATCGGCAGAAAATATACGATCCCGATGGTCAGGGCCGGCAGCCATACCAGCTTCATCAACGTGCAGTCGATCACGCGCAGGTCGCGCAGAGTCTCCAGGAATTTGTAGTTGGTCAGGTTCGAGCCGATGAAAATCATCGCCATCGGCGTTGAGACCCCGCCGATATAGAGCAGGTACTCGTCCAGGGCCTCCGGAAGTCCGACTCCCGGGATGCTGAACGCAAAGCCGATCATCAGGGCCAGAATGTTGGGGTTCAGCAGAAACTTCAGCGCTGCCCGGACGAACCGGACCACGGGGTTCAGCTGCGCATGGCGGCTCCCGTCCTGGTTCCTTCGCATCAGCCGGATCCCGTAGGTGAAGGTATAAAAGTTCATCGCCGCGTTGTGCGCCAGCATGAGCAGCAGCCCTGTCTCTCCGAAGAACAGCAGGGCCACCGGAAATCCCATGAAGCCGTCGTTTGGCATGGACATGGCGAACTCCGCCACATTGGAAATGTCCTTCGGGTACCTGCGCAGCTTCGCGTAGGCCCAGGTCACAAAGCCGTACAGATAAAACAGGACCAGGCTGAGCAGGAAGGCGATCAGAAACTCCCGGATCACCGCCCTGCTGAACTCCAGACTTCCTATGTTATGAACGATCATGCAAGGGTACGCAAAATACACGACCAGCTTGTTGATGCTGTGGTTCATCCTGTCGTCTATGAAATTGATTTTACGCAGGAACCAGCCCGTAAAGAGCATGGCAAACAGCACAAAATATTTGGCGTACATAGTAAACGGTACCCGGCGGTACTAATTATCATATAAGTTGTTGGTTACATATTCCGGATCGCTGGTCACATCGATTCCCATCGCCTTCAAGGTGCTCTCGTCCTTGTCGCTCAGGATCGCCGTGCAGTGCGCCTTACATCCGCGCAGGTCGGTCAGCTTGCCCAGGGCCATCTCTGCGGAAGGATTGGTCTCCGCGGAGATCGTCAGCGCGGTCAGGACTTCTTCCAGATTCAGACTGGTCTTATCCGCGCGCAGAACGTCCGTCTTGAGTTCCTGGATCCGCTGCAGGATGTTCGGCGAGATCAGCAGAAGCTCATCCGTCATGCCGCAGAGCTTCTTGGCCGCGTTCAGGATCATGGCCGCAGCCGCAACCATCCGGCGGGAGCTGCGTCCCGTGATGATCGTGCCGTCCGGAAGCTCCATGGCCATGACGACCACGTTGCTGTAGCGCTCGTTCTGCGCCCGCTTCACCTCAGCGTAATCCCTGGCGGGCAGGACGACCGAACGGTCTGTCTCGGTCAGGTCCAGCTCGTCCATCAGCAGCTTGCAGCGCTCGAGAATGTTGTTCTCGATCTTGCCCTTCTTGTAATCGACCTCCGCGATGAGGTACCTGCGGATGATCTCCTGGCAGGCGGCCTCACGGCAGACTTCATCATCGATGATTCCGAAGCCACAGCGGTTGACGCCCATATCGGTCGGCGATTTGTATTCCGCCTCCTCGCCCGTGATCTTCTCGATAATCCTCTTGACGACCGGGAACACCTCCAGGTCACGGTTATAGTTGACCGCCATCTCGCCGTAGGCTTCCAGATGGAAGGAGTCGATCATGTTCACATCCCTGAGGTCCGCCGTCGCCGCCTCGTAGGCCACGTTGACCGGATGCTTCAGCGGGATGTTCCAGATCGGGAAGGTCTCGAACTTCGCATATCTGGCCTTCCTGCCCTGCCGGTATTCGTGGTAGAGCTGGGACAGGCTGGTGGCCAGCTTGCCGCTGCCGCCGCCCGGGCCCGTGACCACGATCAGCGGTTTAGTTACTTCTATGTATGGATTGGCTCCGTAGCCGGCGTCGCTGACGATCGTTTCTACATCCGTCGGATAGCCCTTCGTGAATCTGTGCCGGTAGGTCCGGATCCCTCTGTGCTCCAGCCGGTGGATGAACTTGTCGACCGATGGCATGTCGTCCTCGTATCTGGTAACGACGACGCTGTTGATCTCCAGGTCGTACTTGCGGAACACGTCGATCAGACGCAGAACCTCAAGGTCATAGGTAATTCCAAAGTCCTGCCTGGTTTTGTGCGTCTCGATGTCTCCGGAATAGACGCAGATGATGATCTCCGCCTGGTCCTTCATCCGCTGCAGAAGTTTGATCTTAGCGTTCTCGTCAAAACCGGGGAGGACCCTCATCGCATGCTTGTCCTGCACCAGTTTGCCCCCAAATTCCAGGTACAGCCGCTGGCTGCCGCCGCTCTCGATTCGCTCGAGGATATATTTCGTCTGCTCCTCGATATACTTCTCCGCACTAAACCCAATTCTTTTCTCGGACATGGTCCCTCCCTCCAATCTGTGATTCAACTAAATGAAATATATCTTTGTATCGGGCTGCCTGCGCAGCCTCGTCCTTTAACGTTTCCCGGTCCTGCTACATCAGTGTTATATTCAGGATGTTGCGACCCTCCAGCAGACCCTTCAGGCTGATATCGTAATCGATGTCGATGTCCCCGCTGCCCTCTTCGGTGATGCTGCTGCTCACGCGATTGGTCAGCACCTCGATGGGGATCGGCCCGAACGGCGTGTCGTAGAATCCGGTATAGCGCTTCCCCTGCTCGAACAGGATCTCGTTGCCCAGCCCTGCGCCTTCTCCGAACCGCTTCATCTGAATCTCCCCGTCGCGCAGTCGCAGACGCGTCTTGCACCCCGGAACGCCGGAGAGTTCCGTCTCTTCATACAGAAGATAGACTGTCCCGTTTCTCTCGTACAGCTTCCCTTCCGTCATGAATTCCATTTCGTCCTCGCCGGACTCGCGGGTCACTTGCTTCCCCTTGATTCGAATCATTACTTCTTTCATTTCTCTATCTGCTCCAATATCGCCTGCAGTTCCTCTTTGTTAAACTGGTATTTCTTCAGACAGAACTGGCACTGCAGCTCCGCCTGTCCGTCTTCTTCGATAATCTCTCTAAGGTCGTCCGCCCCGATCGTCATCAGCGCCTGCTCGATCCGCTCGCGGCTGCAGTCGCAGTGCCAGCAGATGTCCCGGTCTTCCAGAATCTCGATGGTGTATTCCTCATCGATCCCCGCGAAAATCTCGCTGACCATGGCGTGGACAAGGCCTTCTTCCGACAGACCCTTGCCTTGCTCTTGTACCCTGCTGATCGTCGTCGTGATCGGCTCCATCTGTCCGATCATCTCCTCCAGAGCGCTGACCGCGCCTTCCCTGGCATCTGGCAGCATCTGAATGATCATGCCGCCCGCAGCGCCGATGCTGAGGTCCCGTTCCACCTTCACGCCCAGCGCCACCGAAGTGTTCTGCTGTTCCGAGATGAAGAAGTAGGCCGTCAGATCCTCCGCGATCTCACCGTTCACCAGAGCGATCGTTCCCATATACGGTTCCTTCAGGCCGAGGTCCCGGATCACGGAGAGTTCTCCGATGCCGAGCGATCCGCCCACGTCCAGCTTCCCCGCCTCGTTCAAAGGCAGGTCAACGTAGGGGTTGGCAATATAGCCCTTGACCCTGCCGTCGCTGTAAGCCGTTGCCAGGATCTGCTTCGCCGGCCCGTCCCCCTTGAAGTTCACGGTCAGCTTGGCATTTTCCTCCTTCATGAGGATGCCCATCATGCCGGCCGCAGTCAGCACGCGGCCAAGGCCCGCCGCCGCTGTAGGAGTTGCGTCATGGATCTTCACCGCCTCCGCTACGAGGTCTGTTGTAATAGCTGCGCAGACCCGGAAGGACCCGCTTTTATCGATTGCGATCAGTGCTTTGCTCATGTTGTCTTTCGCGTATTCCCTTCTCAAAAAATTATACTTGTACATTGTACCATATTTCCTTTCCATTTTCACATAATTCATTCACCAAATCGTCATAATTAAAGGCTATAGTATGCTTGTACAAAGTGAGGTGATTCTACATGGACGAACTGAACAGAAACGAACATGAACATACAACGAAGCCGGTCTACGAACCGAACTTCATCCTGAAGGACGAACCTGCCGCTGAAAAGAGCGAGGCTCCCGGCCAGAGCGAGGCTCCCGGGCAGAGCGAACCTTCCGGGCAGAGCGATGTCTCCGAGGTGCTGAAGGCTGCCCGTGCCAGAGCGGATGCGCTGAAAGCGGCTGCCGCCAAAGTGGACCCCGCCTCCGAGCCCTACCGCAGGGAGACCGGAGAGCTTGGAGAAGACCCGGTCTTTGGCAAGGGGCCTGCGAACGCAGGGGCAGGCACTTCCGGGGCCTCGGCTTCCGGGCACCCGACCTTCGGACAATCGTCTTCCGGGCACCCGACCTTCGAGAATCCGAGCTTCGACCCCGGCAAAACGGGGCACTATACCGATCCGAGAAACAACTTCCGCGCCGGTACCCAGGGGGCTTCGGCCAGTTGGTCGAACGGAGAAGTGCATCGCAGCCACAAGCAGGTCAAGGAACAGCTGCACAAACAGAAGAAGCAGAAGAAGCCTGCTCAGCCGGTCATGCTGACCAGGAAGGGGATGGCCCTTCTGATCGCGGCCTGCCTTTTCGTCTCCTGTCTGTTCGGGCTTGGGGGCGCTGCGCTGGCTACGACCATGCTGCAGAAAAACCTGACCCAGACCGCGCAGTCGACCCAGACCGGCGCATCTCACACAGAAG
>JAZNNY010000044.1:0-23721 GCA_045580505.1 Lentihominibacter sp. | reverse complement strand
CTGATGAACTTCCTGATGTGGTTCGGTAACACTACGATTCTGCTGATGGCAGCAGTCATGGGCATCAGCCCGTCGCTCTTCGAAGCAGCGGAGCTGGACGGATGCTCATCGACACAGACGTTCTTCAAGATCACGCTGCCAATGATCCGGCCGATTCTGGTCTATGTACTGATCACTTCCATGATCGGCGGACTGCAGATGTTCGACGTACCGCAGATTTTAACAAACGGCAAAGGAACGCCGGACCGTATGACAGAGACGGTCATCATGTTCCTGAACAACCACTTATACAGCAAGAACTTCGGTATGGCAGGCGCTATATCCGTCATACTGTTCATCATATGCGCCATCCTCTGCCTCGTGATCTACTTCGCGATGAATCCGGAAGAGAACGAGAAGGCAGCGCGGCGGCGCAAGAGAGGCAAGGACCTCAAAAAGCAGCAGAGGGCACGCGCGGCTGCAGAAGGGAGGGCATAAGAAATGGAAAAAAGAACTTCTTATGGCAGAACTGTACTGGCCTACGTAGTACTGATCATCCTCGCATTCCTGTGCCTGTTCTTCTTCTACGTGCTGATCATCAACGCGACAAGAAATCACGCGCAGATCCAGCAGGGCTTCTCGTTCCTGCCGGGAAAATCCTTCTTTGTCAACCTGCATAATGTATTGAATGACGCCAACATCCCGGTCCTGTCCGGAATCAAGAACAGTTTGATCGTTTCCGCGGCGGCTGCGGCTCTGGCGACATATTTCTCGGCGCTGACCGCATACGGGCTTTATGCGTACGACTTCAAACTGAAAAGGCCTGCCTTTGTATTCATCATGCTGATCCTGGTCATGCCGACGCAGGTATCGGCACTCGGATTCATCAGGCTGATCACAAGCATGGGCATGATCAATACGCTCTGGCCGCTGTTCCTTCCGTCGATCGCTGCACCGGCAGTCTTCTACTTCATGTACAGTTACATGCAGAGTTCACTGCCTCTGGATCTGGTGGAGGCGGCAAGGATAGACGGATGCAACGAATTCCGGACCTTCAACAGAATCGTGCTTCCGATCATGAAACCGGCCATAGCCGTACAGGCGATCTTCACCTTTGTTACCACATGGAACAACTTCTTCATTCCGGCTCTCGTCATCACCGACAACAGCAAGAAGACGCTGCCGATCCTGATCGCAGCGCTGAGAAGCGCGGACTTCATGAAGTTCGATATGGGCAAGGTGTACATGATCATCCTGATCGCGATCCTGCCGATCATTGTAGTCTACATTCTGCTGTCCAGATATATCATTGCGGGTGTAACCCTGGGCGGCGTCAAGGAATAACAGGAGGAAAGCAATGGCTGGAATTACATTCAAAAATGTTGTGAAAACATATGACAACGGGGTTACGGTCATTCCGGACCTCAACCTGGAGATCAAAGATAAAGAATTCGTCGTTCTGGTCGGACCTTCCGGCTGCGGTAAATCCACGACCCTGCGTATGATCGCAGGTCTTGAGGGAATCTCGGACGGCGAGATGTACATCGGAGATACGCTGATGAATGCGGTCGCGCCGAAGGACAGGGACATCGCGATGGTGTTCCAGAACTACGCGCTCTATCCGCACATGACGGTCTATAAGAACATGGCCTTCGCGCTGACCCTGAAAAAGGAGCCGAAGGAGGAGATCGACCGCAAGGTCAGAGATGCGGCTGAGATCCTGGGCCTGACCGAGTACCTGGACAGAAAGCCGAAGGCGCTTTCCGGCGGTCAGCGGCAGCGTGTAGCGCTCGGAAGAGCGATGGTCAGAAACCCGGCGGTCTTCCTGCTCGATGAGCCGCTGTCCAACCTGGACGCCAAGCTCAGAACTGAGATGAGAAGCCAGATCTCCAAGCTGCACAAGCGGCTTGGCACGACCTTCGTCTACGTCACCCACGACCAGACCGAGGCCATGACCATGGGCGACAGGATCTGCGTCATGAAGGACGGCATCATCCAGCAGTTCGATACGCCGCAGACCCTGTACAATTCGCCGGACAACCTGTTTGTCGCAGGCTTCATTGGCTCTCCGCAGATGAACTTCGTCGACGCTGAGGTTGCAAAGGCAGGCGAGGGCTATGAGCTTGCATTCGGACAGACCAGAGTGCCTGTGAAAAATGAGAAACTGGCGCCTTACGTTGGCAAAACCGTCGTCCTCGGCATCCGTCCGGAACACATCCGCGCGGAGAAGGCCTTCCAGGTCGGTCAGAATACCATGACCGCGGAGGTCGATCTGAGCGAAATGATGGGTTCGGAGACCTTCCTGCATCTGAACTATGCGGGAACGAAGATGATCGCCAAGGTGCCGACCAGCGTAATCGCATCTGAAGGCGACAGCATTACGCTCGCTGTAGATCCGGAAGGACTTCATGTCTTCGATAAGGAGACGGAGGTTTCAATACTGAAATAACACTAACCCTCTGACTCAGGGCTAAGAAATCATACAATCATCTCATCAAAACGGGCTGTGCATCGGTAAAGGGGTATACCGGTGCATCAGCCCGTTTTGATTTAAGGTATGAATGAGGTGGTTACTTGATGGCTTGTTTTCTGTATTCGGACGGGGTGCAGCCTTCGTAATTCCGGAAGATCCGCGAAAAGTGGGAGGCGGAGGAAAAGCCGGATTTGAAAGCGACGACTGCAATGCTGTAGTCCGGATCTTCGAGGAGCTCACGGGCACGCTCGCAGCGCAGTCCGTTGTGATAATGCAGCAGGGTAGTACCGGAAGTCTCCTTGAACACTCTGGCCAGATAGTTCTTGTTGATGTAGAGGGCTGCAGCCAGCTCATCCAGAGAAAATTTTTCGGTGTAATGCTGCTGCAGATAATCCTTCGCGCGTTCGGTGAGTTTTTGCTTTGCTGTCGCTTCCTTCATGGATCCGTCCATTAAATTAGTTATATTGAACTAACCACAGTATACACGAAATAGTTAGATTCGTCTACCTATAAAGTTAGTTTTATCTACCTGATTTTAACCATGACATGGGCCTGGTTTTGTAGTATAATCGAACTATCTTTTGATAAAAACCAGATGGAAGGACATAGAACGATGGAAAAACTGGGTTTGAACACGATCCGAGAACTGTTTCTGAGTTATTTTGAGCAGCAGGGGCATTACAGAAGGGAGAGTTTTTCCCTGATCCCTGAAAACGACAAGAGCCTGCTTTTGATCGGGGCCGGCATGGCGCCGTTGAAGCCGTATTTCGCGGGACTCGAGACGCCGCCGTCGAAGCGGATGACCACCTGTCAGAAGTGCATCCGGACGGGCGATCTGGAGAACGTAGGGCATACGGACCGGCACGGCACCTTCTTCGAGATGCTCGGAAACTTCTCGTTTGGAGATTACTTTAAGAAAGACGCCATCCGTTGGAGCTGGGATTTCGCCACCAACGTGCTGAAGCTGCCCCAGGAGAAGCTCTGGGTCACCATCTATGAAGAGGATGACGAAGCCAGATCGCTCTGGAGAGACATGATCGGCATTCCGGAGGAGAAGATCGTCCCGCTGGGTAAGGACGACAACTTCTGGGAGATCGGCGTCGGCGGGCCTTGCGGACCGTGCTCTGAGATCTACTACGACCGCGGAGAAGAACACGGCTGCGGTAAGCCGGACTGCAAGCCTGGCTGTGAGTGCGACCGGTACGTGGAATTCTGGAACCTTGTGTTCACCCAGTTCATCAAGGAAGAAGACGGCTCCTATACACCGCTGCCGCATCCGAACATCGATACCGGCATGGGACTTGAGCGAATTGCCTGCGTTATGCAGGACACGAACTCGATCTTCGACGTTGACACGATCCAGTATATCCTGAAGGAAGTGGCCCGGGTCAGCGGGAAGAAATATACACAGGGGAAATCCGATTCGGATGTTTCCATGAGAATCATCACGGACCATCTGCGGTCCATGACCTTCATGATCAGCGACGGAATCCTTCCGGGCAATGAAGGCCGTGAGTACGTACTTCGCCGGCTGATCCGGCGGGCTGCGCGGCACGGCCGGCTGCTCGGAATCGAGGGAGCGTTCCTGGGACGGCTGAGTGAGAAGGTCATCGACGTTTCAGGCAAGGCTTATCCGGAACTTGAGAAGAACCGCACCTTCATCCACAAGGTCATCGACGCTGAGGAGTCCAATTTCGCCGCTACGATCGATCAGGGCATGAAGATCATCGATGATTACATGAAGGAGATGAAAGACTCTCAGAAGGGCGTTCTGGACGGCGAGAAGGCATTTAAGCTGCACGACACCTATGGTTTCCCGATCGACCTGACCAAGGAAATCATGGCGGAAGCAGGATTCGAGGTTGATGAAGAAGGCTTCGCACAGGCGATGGCAGAGCAGAAGCAGCGTTCCCAGACTACCGGCGAAATGGAAGGTGCCGGCTGGGAAGAGGCTGCTGCCGATTTCGTCTTCGAAGGCGAGACCGAATTCGTCGGATATACGCAGGTCGGATCGAAGAGCTCCATCAAGGCGCTGCTCGTGGACCGCGAGCCTGCTGAGTCCATCGAAGAAGGCCAGAAGGGCATCCTGATCCTCGACCGGACTCCGTTCTACGCGGAGGGCGGCGGACAGGCCAGCGACGAAGGCATGATCTATAACGACAACGGGAGCGCCTGGGTCGAGTCCGTTGAGAAATACCAGAAGGTGTACGCTCACCACATCACGGTGCGCACCGGCACCCTGAAGACCGGAGAGGAGGTCCTCTGCGGCTACGATGAGATCCGCAGAAACCGGACCGCGGCCAACCATACAGCGACCCACCTGCTGCAGAAGGCTCTGCAGGAGGTCCTCGGCGATCACGTGAAGCAGTCGGGCTCATCCGTCACGAAGGACGGGCTGCGCTTTGACTTCAGCCATTACCAGGCAATGACCGCAGAGGAGATCAAGCGGGTAGAGGAGATCGTCAACGACAAGATCGCTCACTTCATCGACGTGACGACTGAGGTCATGTCGGCCAAGGAAGCCTTCAAGTCCGGCGCGATGGCGCTCTTCGGCGAGAAATACGGGGAAACCGTGCGGGTGGTCTCCATCGGCGACTACAGCAAGGAACTCTGCGGCGGCACCCATGTCGCCAATACCGGCCAGGTCGGTGCCTTCCGGATCCTGTCTGAATCCGGCGTGGCATCGGGCGTTCGGAGAATCGAGGCGATCACCGGTCAGGCTATTTTAGAGCACTATAGGAAGAACGAGAACATGCTCGGCTCCCTGAGCGAGGTCATGAAGGCCAACCGTGAAACGATCACGGAGAAGGCGTCCTCCATGCTGTCTGAAATCAAGTCCCTGAAGAAGGAACTGGAAGCCCAGAAGCAGGAGAAGATGGCCGGCAGCCTGGGATCTCTGATCGATGAGGCGACGGAAGTCGGCGGTGTGCGTCTGATCCGTAAGAAATATGACAAGCTCTCCGTCGATGATCTCCGCAAGATCGCAGACGGCGTTCGCGCTAAGGAGAAGAATGTCATCATGGTTCTGGCGGCGGTACATGGCGGCAGAGTCAACTTCATGGTCTCCGTCAGCGACGATCTGACCGACCGCTTCCATGCAGGGAAGATGATCAAGGAGATCGCCAAGGTCGCGGGCGGCGGCGGCGGCGGCAAGGCCAACATGGCCATGGCCGGAGCCAAGAATGCGGACAAGGTCGACGAAGCGCTGGCCAAGGCGGAAGAACTGATCGGGTAATAGGGAATCATCCCGGTTTGCAAAAAACTGGAAAAGTTTCTCCGAAGACCTTGAAGTCGGGGTGTCATTAGTGTTATACTAAATTCACGGAGTTTATACAATTGGAGGTTAATTCATGGACAGACAGACAAGATTATATGATAATTTCGACAGAGTAGAACAGAAGACGATCGAGGAAATCCTCAACCTGGTGTACGATGCACTGGAGGAGAGAGGGTATAATGCGATCGACCAGATGGTCGGCTTTATCCTGTCCGGAGACCCATCCTATATCACAAGCCACAACAATGCGAGAAACGTCATGGGGCGGATCGAGCGGGATGATCTGGTCGAGGAGCTGATCAAGGCCTATCTGAAGAAATAATTACAGGATTTACAGAACGAGAAGCGGACCGCAGCGTCCGCTTTTTCTGTTTGACGCTAAAATGATTATGTAAAGGCGGGTCTGCCTTTGCGGAGAGGAAGCAAAATGGGACGAAAAATCGGACTGGACGTAGGAGATAAAACGATCGGAGTCGCGGTGAGCGATGCGCTGGGATGGACTGCACAGGGGATTACCACGATTGAGCGTGTCGGGATCAAGAAAGATACAACGAAGGTGGTCGAATACATCAGGGAGTACGACTGTGATACCGTTGTGGTCGGACTGCCGAAGAAACTGGATGGAACCGACAGCCCGCAGACGGAGAAAGTCTATGAATTCAAGGAGCGGCTGGAGAATAAGATGAGAAGCCAGGGACTTGGCCATGTCGCCATCGAATACTACGACGAGCGCCTGACCACGGTCATGGCCGAAAAGGTCCTGATCGAGGCGGATGTGAGCCGCAGGAAGCGAAAGGACGTCATCGACAAGCAGGCGGCGGTCCTGATCCTGCAGGGGTATCTGGACAGTCATTGATGTGGCACAGAACTTGCTCTCTAAATTCGTGTACTATAATTTGAATGCAATGAGGATGGAGGCAAACCATGGGCTACAATTTTTATGTAAAGAGCAATATCGATTTCGGACGCGGCGCGCTTGCGGACCTTCCGGAAATACTTAAGAACTATGAGATGAAATCCGCCATGATCGTCTACGACGGAGGCGTGAAGGCGGCCGGGATCGCAGACAGGGTGGTGGAACAGGTTGCAAAGGCAGGCATCTCCTTCACCGTGTTCGACGGCGTCATTCCGAACCCGACCAATGAGGTCGTGGAAGAGGCGGCCGCGCTGGCAAAGGAGAAGGGCGTGGACGGATTCGTTGCTGTCGGCGGGGGATCCAGTATCGATCTGGCCAAGGCGGTCAATGTCCTGATGACTAACCCCGGAAAGATTGGTGAGTATGGCGGCATGAACATGGTAAAGAACCCGTGTCTGCCTCTGATCGCCATCCCGACGACAGCGGGAACGTCCAGCGAGATCACCAACGTCAGTGCCCTGATCGACACTGAGAAGGTCATCAAATATGTAGTCATCGACAACAATATCGTGGCCTCCGACGTCATCGCAGATCCGGAGCTGACCAGAACGGTCCCGCAGAGCGTGACAGCTGCGACCGGTATGGACGCCATCACCCACGCAGTTGAGAGCTACATCTCTAATATGGCGACACCGCTGACCGAGTATAACGCCCTGAAGGGACTGGAGATCCTGTATCACAACCTGCCGAAGGTCTGCGAGAACGGTGATGATATGGACGCGCGTGAGCAGATGATGCTGGGCTGTATCATCACCGGGTTCAGCTTCTCCAACGCCAACCTCGGCCTGGTCCACGGCATCGCCCATACCCTGAGCGCCCACTTCGGCCTGGCCCACGGCATGGCCAACGCCTGCGTGCTCCCTTATGTCATGCGCTATAATGCGGAGAGCTGTCCGGAGAAGATGGCGGACCTGGCGAAGGCGATCGGACTTCCTCTGAGCGGCAATGCGGATGAGGACAAGTACCTGCTTGCCGATGCGCTCCTTGCGCTGACGAAGAAGCTCGGCATTAAGACCCTGAGCGAGCAGGGGATCAGAGAAGAGGACTTCGATATGCTGGCGGACGATGTCCTGAAGGAGCCTGTCCTCGGGTTCAATCCAAGGCAGGGGATCACAAAGGAAGATGTTATCGGAATTCTGAAAGAGGCTTTTTAAAGAGTTGTTAAATAAGTAACGATCTGAAAATGAAAATCTGTTGCAGTAATGCAACAGATTTTTGCCTTTTGCAACAGGATTTCAGCCTTTTTATCCGGGGGAAGGGGATAATTCACGATTTCCGTTAAAAAAGTATCATAAAAAAGTTGGCACGGCCCTTGCTTTATATATCGGCGTTGAAAATGAAGGAACGTTTATTGCAAAAGGAAAACACTAAGGCAGAGAGGTAAAGTTATGTCAAAATCACAGGTAGCACTCGTAAAGGGTGAAGACGTACAAGCCAATGTTACCAGAGTATTTGACCTGCTGGGCGGTGTAGAGAACGTGATCCGGCCGGGAACGACCGTCATGATCAAGCCGAACGCCGGTCATGCAGAACCGCCGGAAACTTCCGTCTGCACAAACCCGGAAGTAGTCAGAGCAGTCATCAGAGAGGTCAAGAAGGCCAATCCGAAGGAAATCGTCATTGCAGAAGCTGCAGCCATCGGCTGTGACACGATCGAATGCTTCAAGGTCAGCGGCATCCAGGCCGTAGCCGACGAAGAAGGCGTTGAAACTTATGACATCAAGCGTGACAAGGACCTGGTCAATGTCGCGGTCAGAGATTTCCGCTCCAACATTTCCCACGTTAAGCTTCCGAAGAGACTGATGGAAGCAGAGCACCTGATCAACCTGCCGATCCTGAAGGCTCACGCAAGCATGGTATTCTCCGGCGCGCTGAAGAACATCAAGGGCGTTGTACAGGATAAGGTTCACATGCAGATGCATCAGCAGAACCTGACCATGGCCATGATGGACGTATGGTCCGTCTGCAAGGCTGATCTCAACATCATGGACGCTATGAGAGCGGCTTCCGGATACTCCCCGCACATGCCGTATCCGACAGCAACCAACATGATCCTCGGATCCAAGGACCCGGTTTCCATCGACAGAATCGCCTGCGAAGTCACCGGCATCGATACAACTGCGGTTGACTACTTCCAGGTAGCTAAGGAAGTCGGTCTCGGCAAGTACGATATGGAAGACATCGAGGTTGTCGGCGACAAGATCGAAGACTGCTTCAAGCAGATGTGGATCCCGTACATCGGCGACATGAGCACCCGCTGGCCGGAATATGATGTCCGCTGCGAGGGAGCATGCTCCAGCTGTCAGGCGCTGCTCGCCATCAACATGGAAGAGCTCAAGGCTGTCAATGAATATGAGAAGAACAAGGGCATGACCATCGTCGTCGGACCTAAGAACGATGTTCCGAAGGACATTCCGGACGATCAGATCGTGCTTCACGGCAACTGCACCAAGAAGTATCTGAAGGATCATCCGAACGCTAAGTGGATCCTGGGCTGCCCGCCGAATGAGCCGGCTCTGTACCTGACCATTCAGAGAAACGAAGTCATCAACGGTATGGGCGATCAGGAAGATGAAATCATCCGTCCGTGTATGGCAAGAGACGCCCAGGTATGGCATGATTACGTATGGGAGAGAGCGGAAGAGTACTTCGCTGAGCATCCGGAGGGAAGATAAATGGACGATTATGTAGCTGTACCGGCACCAAAAGAATTTCGCGACCTTCTGAAACGCATTTTCACCGATGAGTTCATGCAGGAGCATACGACCTTTAAGAATTTCGAGGGGTTTCAGTATTCCAGCGCCGTCATGACCAACTGGGAGGCGGATCAGATGATCTACCAGCCGCAGGTCTTTGACAACTTCGTGAAAGAGAGCACGCAGTTTCAGAGCTGGGAGGAAATGGTCAAGGCGGCTACGGACGTCGCATTCGGTAAATAGGAGCAAAGGCAGGCCTGCCTTTGCGAACGCATCATCATTATTTTAAGGAGAAAAACACATGTCACAGAACGGACAGAAACTCCAGTCCGAAAACACCAAGGCGAACTTTGGTAAAGGCTGGATCATCATCTTTTACAGCATGATCATGTTCTGGTTCCTGATCGGCTTCTCGATCGACGGACAGAACATCGTCATCGACGTATTCGTTAACGCGCACTGGCAGGAGCTGGGTTACGATGACCCGACACTGCTGCACGCCAAGCTGCTCGAGCTGGCTATGTGGGCCGGATTCATCGGCGTTGTCGCTTACTTCGTCATCGGCCGCATCCTAACCAAGGTCGGAGCGAAATGGCTGTCCATCGTATGTCTGGCGCTGGCCGGAGCATCCTACATCTTCTACGGACACTCCACCACGCTGGGAACCTACTTCGCAGGACTGACCCTGGTCACCATCTTCATCAATGCAGCTGCATACCTCGGTGGCGGTAACCTGGTTACCCAGTGGATGCCGAAGAAGAAGGGCCTGGCCAACGGCTTCACCACCATGGGCCACAACCTCGGTTCCGCACTGTACGTACCGCTCATCGCTGCTCTGATCGGAGCTTACGGCATGGGCAAGGGCATGACCGTTACCGGCATCATCGCGATCGTCATTGCGATCATCGCCGTCTTCATCATCAAGAACACCCCGCAGGAAATGGGACAGCTGCCGGATAACGTTACTCCGGAAGTCTATGCAGCAGAGTATGCTGACATGTCCGAGGAGAACACCAGCAGATGGACTGTTGCCAGCCTGCTGAAGACCAAGGAAATGTGGCTGGTTGCCATCATCATCGGCATCAACCAGATGGTTACAACAGGCGTCATGAGCCAGATGGTTCCGAGAAACATGGAACTGGGCTTCACACAGCCGAAGGCGATCGCTCTGATGACCGTCTGCGCGCTGGTCGGTCTGGCTGGATCCTTCGGATTCGGATTCCTCGATCAGAAGCTGGGCGTCAAGACCGCGGTCAGACTGTTCCTGGCATGGTACATGGTTGCGCTGGCTGTTAACGTCATCTTCAACAACATGATCGGCGGATACATCTGCGTCGCTATGGTTGGTATCGCGATCGGCGCTGCTGCGAACTTCATGACCTCGCTGCCGGCTTCCGTATTCGGCCGCCACAACTTCGACCTGGTATACTCCATCTACTTCCCAATCATGCAGATCGTTCTGATGCTGAACTACATCGTCAACTCCATGGCTCTGAGAATCACCGGATCCCTGAGAGGCGCCTATGTCGTATTCATCGGACTGCTGATCCTGAACTTCATCCTGATCTCCGTACTGAACACCAGAAAGTACAATCTGGACTACGCGAAGGAAGACGAAGTACTTCACCACGAAGCACAGTAGACAATAACTTTATCTCTTATCAGCGGGGCTGCTACTCTTTGGCAGCCCTCGCCGTATAAAAAGAAACACCAATACAGAACAGAAGGGAAAGACCTATGGGTAATGTAGTAATCGTTGCAGCATGCAGGACCGCAGTCGGCGCGCTTGGCGGAATGTATAAGACCATCACATCGCTGGATCTGTCCATTCCGATCATGCAGGAACTCGTCAAGAGATCCGGCATCGACCCTGAGATCATCGAAGATGTCATCTGGGGCTGCAACTATCAGAGAACGTATAAAGAGAACAACCTGGCCCGCGTGGCCGCAATCAAGGCGGGACTGCCGGAAAGCGTTCCGGGGATCACGATCCACAGAAACTGCACATCGTCCCTGTCTTCGATCCAGTTCGGCTTCTACCAGATCAAATCCGGTGAGGCGGACTGCATCATGGCCGGCGGTGCTGACAGCATGAGCACTGCGCCGCATATGGTCTTCGACGCTCGTTACGGCAAGAAATACGGACACATGGAGCTGCGCGATTCCATGTGGGATTCCTTCACTAATCTGGGCGTCGGTCCGGCTATGGGCATCACTGCGGAGAACGTAGCTGAGAAGTACGGCATCACCAGAGAGGAGATGGACGCATACGCTCTGCAGAGCCACCAGCGCGCCGTCGCAGCCATTGATGCCGGCAAATTCAAGGACGAGATCGTTCCGGTGACCATTCACGGCCGCAAGGGCGACACCGTCTGCGATACCGACGAGTTCCCGAGAAGAGACACTTCTCTTGAGAAACTCGGCAAATTGAAGGCGACCTTCAAGGAAGACGGCAAGGTCACGGCAGGAAACTCCTCCGGCATGAACGACGCGGCATCCGGCGTGATCCTGATGGACGAGGACAAGGCGAAGGAACTCGGCGTTCCGATCATCGCCCGCGTGCTCTCCGTCGGCGCAGTCGGCCTCGACCCAGATTACATGGGACTGGGCCCGATCGGCGCATCTCAGAAGGTTCTTAAAAAGGCAGGACTTGCGGTTTCTGACATCGACCTTTGGGAGATGAACGAAGCGTTCGCAGCCCAGTGCCTGGCATGCCAGAGAGAACTCGGCATCGATGGGGAGAAACTGAACGTCAACGGCGGCGGAATCTCCATCGGTCATCCGGTCGGCGCGACGGGCGCAAGACTGGTCGTCACCCTGGTACACGAACTGAAAAGAAGAGAGCAGAAATACGGAATCGCGACCCTCTGCGCCGGCGGCGGCATGGGCGTTGCAGTTCTGGTCGAGATGGTATAAGGAAGGAATACGATTCATGTTTGATACAAGAAGATCAAATCATAAAAATAAAGTAATCATCACAGCAGCGCTGACCGGTGCGGTCACCACGAAGAATGACAACCCGGCGCTGCCGACGCAGCCGGACGAGATCGTCGAATCTGCTTTTAAATGCTATGAGGCGGGCGCGGCTGTCGTCCACATCCACGTAAGAAACGAGGATGACAGCGCCAGCATGCGGTATGACCGGTTCGAAGAGATCGTTACAACGCTGCGCGAGCGGAATTTCCCGGGCGTCATCAACCTGACCTCTTCCGGCGGCCAGGGCTTCTCCTGGGATGAAAGAATCAAGCCGTTCAAGGAACTGAAGCCGGAAATGGCATCCTTTGACGCAGGCACGATGAACTGGCTGAACACCGTCGTCTTCATGAACGAACCGGGCTTCCTCGAAAAGTGCGGCGAGGTTATGCAGGAAGTGAACGTCAAGCCGGAAATCGAAGTATTCGACATGGGCATGCTGAACACGGCCAAGTATTACCTGAAGAAGGGCATCATCCAGGGACCGGCACACTTCCAGCTCTGCCTGGGCGCTCCGGGCGGCATGGAAGCCACCACGGAAAATCTGGTCTACCTGGTCAATCATCTGCCGGAAGACTGCACATGGTCGACCTTCGGCATCGGAAGAGGAGCCAATGAGATTCTCCTGTCCGGTATCGCCATGGGCGGCAATGTACGAGTCGGACTGGAAGACAATGTATACTATAATAAGGGTGTCCTGGCGGATTCCAACGAGCAGTTCGTAGCAAGAGTGGTACGGCTTGTAAAGGAAATGGGCAAAGAACCTGCTACACCGGAAGAGGCGAGAGAGATCCTTGGAGTTGCGAAATAAAAGCAGGCGAGAGGAGAAAAAAGCAATGAATGATGTAATTCGTACCATCCGGGAGCGCCGGAGCATCAGAAGTTATAAGAAGGATCAGGTGGCTGAAGAGCAGCTGACCGCCATCCTGGAAGCCGGTGAATACGCCGCATCCGGCATGGGCGAGCAGAAGGTCGTTTCGGTCGCTGTTCAGGACCCTGAGATCATTGCGCAGATGAGCAAGCTGAACGCTGAGATCATGGGCGCTGATATCGATCCGTTTTATGGGGCGCCGACGGTTGTCGTCGTCTTCGGATCAACTGAGTCCGCAACGACCGTGGAAGACGGAAGCCTTGTCATCGGCAATATGATGCTGGCGGCAAGCTCGATCGGCGTCGATTCCTGCTGGGTCCACCGGGCGAAGGAAGTCTTCGAAACAGAAGAAGGCAAAGCGCTGAAGGCTGCCTGGGGTCTCGATGAGTCCTGGGTCGGCGTAGGAAACTGCATCCTGGGTTACCGGGACGGCGAGCTTCCTGAGGCGCCAGACCGTCTGCCGGGAAGAATCATCCGGGCATAAATCTACATAGTTTGCATGAAAAAAAGGCTGCTTTCGGGCAGCCTTTTTATATTACCTGCTCGC
The DNA here is from genome assembly GCA_045580505.1 of Lentihominibacter sp. Classification (GTDB taxonomy): domain Bacteria; phylum Bacillota; class Clostridia; order Peptostreptococcales; family Anaerovoracaceae; genus Lentihominibacter. The sequence continues at coordinate 9,989 of JAZNNY010000044.1, read as the reverse complement.
GGGATAGTCGATCCCGTACTGCCGGATCTTGCGGGAAACGGTGGAAGCGTTCACGCCGAGGATCCTGCCCGCTTCACGGAGGTTGCGGGAGTGGGCGAGGGCGTCCTTGATGCGCGAGATTTCATGCTGCTCCATGGACTCGGCCAGGGAGACCTCGTTCATGTTGAGCTCCTGGCTTCCGGTAATGTTCAGCAGCCCCTGGAGCATATCCATGTCCACGCTTCCCGTGCCGGAGCTGCAGATGGTCAGGTATTCGATAACGTTCTCCAGTTCCCGGATGTTGCCGGGCCAGTTGTACCGCTTCATGACCTCGATGTGGACCGGGGCCAGGTTGATGTGCCGGTTGTGCTGGTCTCCGTAGATCGCGATGAAGTGATTGCACAGTTCTTCCAGGTCTTCGGTCCGCTCCCGCAGGGGAGGGATGTGGATGGGGATGACGCTGAGCCGGTAGTAGAGGTCCCGGCGGAAGGTTCCTTCCTCGATCTTTTTCTTGAGGTCCGAGTTGGTAGACGCGATGAAACGGATGTCGAGCGGAATGGGCTTTGTACCGCCGACGCGGGTGATTTCTTTGTTCTGAATGGCCCGCAGCAGCTTCACCTGCAGGTCGAGGGGCATATCGCCGATCTCATCGAGCAGCAGGGTGCCGTGGTTGGCCATTTCAAACAGGCCGGTCTTCCCGGTATTGCTGGCGCCGGAAAAAGCGCCTTTCTCGTAGCCGAACAGTTCCGATTCCAGCAGGTTGACCGGGATCGAAGCACAGTTGACCTTGACGAAGGGCTTGTCCTTTCGAGGTCCCATCTTATAGATCTCATCGGCGACGATTTCCTTGCCGACGCCGGATTCACCGGTGATCATGACGCTGGCATCGGTAGGACCGACCTTCTGGATCAGGGCCCACACCTTCTGCAGAGAAGCGGAGGAGCCGATCAGGCTCTCGGAGAGCACGGGATCGTCAGCTGTCTCGTGGATCTCAACGTATTCCTGGCTCTCACTGATGGCCGTAGCTTCATCGATGAAGCGCTGGAAATCCTCCCGCAGTTCCTGCAGGGTGTAGATCGGCCGGCTGCTGACAACGATCTGGTGCAGCATATTGTTATGGTCGAAGATGGGAACGCCGACCGCATAGCCCACCCGGGGCGGATCGGTCTTAAATGTCGTGGAGAGGCGGAAGACGCGCTTCTGCTCCCGCATGACATCGAGGGAGGCGCCGCCGGTGAACAGTTTGCCTTCTTCTGTGATCTCCTGAACGGTACGTCCGACGACCTCCTCCGAGAGGATCCCTGTGTTGTTCTCGTAGGCCGGGTTCACGTACAGTACGAGCCCGTCTCTGTCCGTGATGAAGACGCTGTCATCGAGGCTGTCAACTACGATCTTATAGTCGATGCCCTGACGCAGGAAGACGTTCAGATCGCCGGATATCTCCTGCAGGAATCTGCCGGTATCGCTTTCCGCTTCAAAGCGCCCGTTCTCCAGTGCCTCTGAAATCTTCTCCTGAATCTGCTTGATCGCCAGTACCTGGTCCATATACTTCCTCCTTGCTGGTGCATTCGTCCTGAGTCACATTATAGCAGAAGGTTTGCAAAAGAAAAGCAATTTGTTGCGAGTGAGCAACATTTTGTTGCATTATGCATTCAGACATGCAACAAAAGCAAGCCCGTCAAAGTTTTAACAAACACGGGGTGGGGGATGGAGGGCTCTCAAACCCTGAAAAAACCTGCCTTTGCAAAAGCAGGCCCGGGATCTGTCAAAAAAGTCACAGGTTGGCACGGCTCTTGCGATATAAATAGGCAGTTTCATTTTCAACGAGTAAAAAGCTGTTTTGAGAAAGGAGTATTCCTATGTCAGAAATCTACGAAAGACATACACGCGAAGAGAATTACGCGCATACCAACGACTGGAAAAAGCCTTATGACGCGAGCATTTTCGAAATGTTTGCAGGCGGACAGTTCGAACTTCTGGACCTCTCCAATCCGTTCGGAAGAGGCAATCCGCTCTGGCCGTCCAACGGCGACTTCCACATTGACAGAGTGCAGCACATGCCGATGCACTACAGACTGCTGCAGACATTCAATGATTTCCATATGCATAATTCAACCCATGCAGACTCCCCGTCACACGTCATTCCGGAGAGCCCGTTCACACATGAGCTGCCGATCCAGAACTACTTCGGTGAGGCTGTCTGTCTGGACATCCCGAAGGGCAAGTGGGAGATGATCACAGTAGAGGATATCGAGGAAGCTGCCAAGAAGGTTCCCGGCGGAATCAAGGAAGGCGACTGGGTCCTGCTGAACACTGGTACTCACAGACGCTGGGGCGAGAACGAAGATTACTTCGGTTACAGCCCGGGACTCTCCATCGAGGGAGCATGGTGGTTCGTAGAGCATCATGTCAAGGGCGTAGGCTTCGATATGCAGGCCATCGACCACTTCCTGTACACCTATGGCGGCAAGCACGGTCCGGGACCGTATGTTCCGCGCGTGGTTGAGGAATACGAAGAGATGATGGGACATCCGGTTGAGGAAGACTTCCCTGAGTGGGAACCGTGCCACGACATTCTGCTTGCGCATAACGTCATGGGCATCGAGAACCTGGGCGGCGACCTGGACAAGGTCAAGAACCAGAGATTCCTGTTCTGCGCATTCCCGCTTCGCTGGTACATGGGCGACGGAACCATCGTCAGAGCGGTTGCATTCGTTCCGTCCGACAGAATCGACAGAGACGTTCCGGATAAGGAATATCCGTACGGCGTATACTAAAAATAAGAACGGAGTTTGATTATGGCAAAGAAAAACATCGCTGTTTTAGGTGCCGGCATGATGGGCACCGGGATCGCCCAGCTGTTTGCGTCAAAAGGCCACAAGGTCATGCTGATCTACGTCTACGACGACAAAGTCCGTGCGAAGCCGGTAGAGACCATGCGGGGCAACCTGCAGGTCCTGGTAGAGCAGGGAGTCATGGAGGAGTCTGAGATCCAGCCCATCATCGACAACGTATGCTTCACCGAGAGCCTGGAAGAGGCGGCGCAGTTCGCTGACGTCATCTTCGAGTGCATCGTTGAGAACCTGGCGGTCAAGCAGGACTATTTCGCCAAGCTGGACCAGCTTTGCCCGGTCTCGACCATTCTGGCTTCCAACACTTCCGCCATCAGCATCACTGAGATCGCGGAGAAGTCGGAGCACAAGGAACGGATCATCGGAACCCACTACTGGAACCCGGCTTACCTGGTTCCGCTGGTCGAGGTCATCCGGACAGAGTACGTTTCAAAAGAAACGGAAGAGGCCATGTTCGAGCTGCTCGAAGGCGCAGGCAAGAAGCCGGTCCTCGTCAAGAAGGACGTGCCGGGTTTCCTGGCCAACCGCCTGCAGCACGCTCTGTTCAGAGAGGCGATCTCGATCGTTGAGAACGACATCGCTGATCCTGCGTCCGTAGATGATGCCATCAAGTATGGATTCGGCATGCGCCTCGGCGTCATGGCTCCGATGGAAGTCATGGACAATGCAGGACTGGATCTGACCTATGCGATCCATAAATACCTGTTCCCGAACATCGAGAACACACAGAAACCGGCAAGACTGCTCGAGCAGAAGATCGAGGAAGGCGCGCTGGGATTCAAGACAAATGAAGGATTCCAGAAGTGGACCGATGAAGAGATCGCCGCTTCCAGAAAGAATCTGACGGAGGGCCTGATCAAGGTTGCCAAGGCGCTTAATCGGCTGTAAAGAAGTTAAGCTAAAGGGGCAGGGCGGTACTCGTAGTGCTGCCGGTGCCCCTTTCTGTTGACACGAAAAGATACTCTGGGATAGAATACCTGAGGTATAATAAGTATGAAAAAAACCCTTTATATTGACTGTAAATCCGGAGCGAGCGGAGATATGACGCTGGGCGCGATGCTGTCGCTCGGAGTGCCCAGAAAGGCTCTGGAAGAGGGATTGGCCCGGCTCGGACTCAATGAATTCGAGCTGACCGTTGAAGAGAAAGAATACAATGGATCACCGGTCACGGATGTGGACGTGATCCTTCACAATAAAGAACACGCCTGGATCCATCCCTACAGCGGGAAATTCCGCAACTATGCGGAGATCAAGGAAATGATCGCGGGCAGCGGCCTGCCGGAGCGGGTGCAGGAGCTGAGCCGCCGGATCTTTGACATCAAGGCGGCCGCTGAGTCGGCCGCGCACGGCGTGCCTGTCGATGAAGTACAGTTTCATGAGGTAGGGGCTGTGGATTCGATCGTCGATATCGTAGGAACAGCCATCTGCGTGGATTATGTGGGCGCAGATCAGGTGGTATCCCGCCACGTTCCGACCGGATTCGGGACGGTGGAATGCGCCTGCGGAACACTTCCCGTACCGGCGCCGGCCGTACAGGCTATTCTGGATAGCACTGGGCTTCCGCATTATCGCTCTGAAATAGAGCAGGAGCTGCTGACGCCGACGGGAGCAGCGATCCTGGCAGGCATCGTGGACCGGTTTGAAGAGGATGCAGCCTTCGAGCAGGACTGGTCTCAGGCAAAGGCAGGCTGCTCCGGCGCTGATTCAGCCCGCACAGTAGGGCGCGGAACCGGCAAGCGGGACACGGGGCTTCCGCCGCTGACTTTAATGGTGAGTTTGACATAATATATTTATTGTTCGTTTTGGCTATAGGTGTAAGAAAATGGTAATGAAATACATTGTTCCAATATTCCTTGCGGTTGTCATCGGCACATGTCTTGCCATACAACCGATTTTTAATACGGTGGTGGCCAAGTACACCGGGAGCATGTGGTATGCAGCTCTCTGCAGCCTGTCTATTTCGATTTCCATTGTGCTTTGCATCTGTTTTATCAGCGACCGGTTCGCCGTGCTCCGGGGAGGAGGGGCGGCCCAGATCCCAAAGTTCTATATCTTAGCCGGAATCTGTGGTATCATCATTCTGGCATTCACCGTATTCTGCATCACGAAGATCGGACCTGTCATGACCGCCTCGATCACCGTATCCGTACAGATGATCGTGGCCACGCTGACCGCGCACTACGGCTGGTTCGGCATCGCGCAGGAGCCGATCAACTGGGTCAAGATCCTGGGGATCCTGTTCCTCGTTGCAGGGGTTGTACTGGTGAAAATATCGATCAAATAAGGAGATATTCGTATGAAAACGATTTATTTTAACTGTGAAAACGGCGTCAGCGGGGATATGGTGCTGAATGCGCTCGCAGACCTCTGCGAAGATCCTGCAGCGGTGAGGGCTAATATCGAGCGTGTCACCGCCCTGATCGAGGAAAAGGGCAGCGGAGCACACGCCCATGAGGAACTGGGGATCCACTCGCATGAGCATCACCATGGTCACGAGCACGGCCATGATCACCACCATGGCGGGCATGGGCACGATCACGAACATGGGCACGGGCACGAGCATGGCGGCGACCAGTTCCATCGCAGTTATCGCGAAGTGATGGAGATCATCAGTGCGGTTCCTGTGAGCAGCCGCGTTAAAACCGTTGCGGAGCAGATCTATGCAGTCATTGCAAAGGCGGAATCCGCGGTGCACGGAGATCCGCTTGACAAGCTCCATTTCCACGAAGTGGGGCGGAACCAGGCCATCGCCAATGCGATGGGCGTTGCCATCTGTATGGATGCACTTCGGCCGGAACAGGTGTTCGCATCCGAGGTATGCGACGGACACGGTACGGTTCAGTGCGCGCATGGCGTCCTGGAGGTTCCGGTACCGGCAGTCAAGGCCATGCTGGACGACTGCGCGCTGGTCTATCAGCAGACGGAGCATGAGGGCGAGATGGTTACGCCGTCCGGACTTGCCATGTTGCTTGGTATAGGAGCCGTACATGGATCGAAACCGGAAGGAACGCCAGTACGGTGCACTGAAGTCAGAGGTGCACGCAGCGTGGGGCATGGATTAGTTGCGGAGTTGTACGAAGACTGATCTTAAAAGCTTCTGGATGATAAGTGCAAAACGGTGGGGATGCATCCACAAAGAATTCCAGGCAGCATCCACATAAAACGTGAGCATGTGAAAAATATTTGTGGCTGATTTCATAAATATTGTGGGGATGCATCCACAAGGAATTTAAAAAACATCCCCAAGGGAAGAGAGCAAGAAGAAGGTCGACCGGCAATCGATGCCAAGCCGATCTATAGGGAGGGACAGTCCGGAAGAAACGCAATACTTCCGATAATCATAATTTTGGGAAGAGATGGGGGCGATTTCAGCCAAATGCCCCCAAATAGTGTTTCCAACGGATGCCGCGTTCTCTTCAAGACTTCCATCAATCAACTATTCCGAAAATGGCTAAAATAACGACGCTCTATTTTTCGATTTAAGCGATTTTATTTATGCCCTTTGACCCAGATTACCTTTAAAAATAAACCCCGCCAGCATGATTGCCGGCGGGATTTATTTATTAGCAGAAAATCTGGTTACGGGAGTTATTTCTGCCTGCTATATTGGATTGTCTCTGTCACATGTCCGTTGGTACGGTCAGCACCATGCCCGGCTGTAAGTCGCCGGCCTGGATATCGTTGAGCTGGCAGATCGCGTGAACGATCTTACGCGTATCCGTGTTATGATGGTTCACATCATTGGCAATGTCCCAAAGCGTATCACCGGATTCGACTGCGTACTTGGCGTAATCTTCGGTGACGGATGCTGTGGATTCGTCTAGTCCGGTCACGAATCCGAATGCTCCGACCATCAGTCCCATGACGATGATCAGGAATGTGATGAATCTGAACTTAGACTTCACTCTGGTTCTGGTTCTCGTTCTCGTACCTGTGTTCGCGTTAATCCGTGTATTCTTCATGTCTGTACCCCTCCCCGACTATAAACATTTGTTCTTTTTTCTTGGTGAGGCTATCTTATCAGAATATATGTTCGCTGTCAACAGAAAAATAAACATTTGTTCATAGTGGGTAAGTGGTTACCGGATAAGCTACTTCAGAAGCAGAACGAAGGCGAAATAAGCGGCGTAGCAGACGAGCATGACCGCCCCGCTCACCCTTCCCAGGCGCCCTGCCTTTAGAGCGAAGCCCCACAGGAGAAGCGCCGCGAAGAGCGCAACCGCCGTATCGATCGTAAACGCCTTCAGGAAAGCGATCGGCGTGATGGCTGCGGTAAGACCGGTCACGAACAGGATATTGAAGATATTGCTGCCGACGATATTGCCGATGGCAATGCCGGTGTTCCCTCTCCTCGCGGCTGTCACGGACGTTACGAGCTCCGGAAGAGAGGTGCCGAGGGCGACGACGGTCAGACCGATCATGCGCTGGCTGACGCCGAGCGCCTCTGCGATCTCAGATGCTCCGTAGACGGTGAACTTACTGCCGGCGACGATCATCACAAGGCCCACCAGGGTCCAGAAGATCATCCAGGCGTTGCCCTGGCCGTAGGTTGGGCGAAGTTCTTCTTCTTCATCCTTATTCTTGATCGCCTGCCGGGCCAGATAGATCATGTAGCCGACGAACAGGGCCAGCAGAACGAAGCCCTCGATCCGGTCGACCCGGCCGCCGGTCAGGCCGAGGGGAATCAGAATCAGAGTGATCGACGCCATAAAGGGCATATCGACCTTGACTGCGCTGCGGTCCACGAGAATCGGAGCGACCAGGGAGGTCAGGCCGAGAATAATCAGGATGTTCATAATATTGCTGCCCACCACATTGCCGATGGTGAGGTCCGCATTCCCGGATATGGCAGCGCTGATGCTGACGGCCGCCTCCGGCGCGCTGGTACCCATCGCAACGATGGTCAGACCGATGACGATCTGCGGCACGCCGAACTTATGGGCGATCGACGATGCTCCCTTGACGAAGAAATCCGCTCCTTTGATCAGCAGGACGAATCCGCCCACGAGCGCTGCGAGTTGTAACAGTAGCATCTGAATGTTCATCTAAACTTCTCCTGTAAATATAAAAACTGTACCACAATAACTGCGATACAGTCTCGTTTCTTTCTTCAGTGCGCGCTCCGGTCCCATGGACGTGCTGACGTCGCGCGCAGCGCATCATCAAAATCGATGCGCAAACTACTCCCTGTTCCTGTCTACTCTAACAGATTTTCGGCCGGGGGTCAACCGGCGATTTCATGCAGCCTTCCTATAACATCTTCTGCAGCTTCCCGTAGAGCCGGTCTGTGATGTCCGTGATCTGCCGGCGGAAGATGATGCCGAGCGCGCACAGGACGATGGCGATTCCGCCGATGATGGCGGCGCTGGTGTAGCCTCCCACCTGAACCTGCTGACCGATCAGAAGCGATCCGATCATGCCCGGCGCGCGTCCGATCATGGACAAAAGCAGGAATGGCTTGATCTTCATCTCTGAGAGTCCCGCGGCGTAGGTGCAGAGATCCTTGGGAACGCCCGGAATCAGATAAATCAGAAATACGATGGCGACGCCGCGCTTGCTGTTGATCCGGGAGAGCATGTTCGTGATCTTTTCCTCGCCGAAGATCATGTGCATCGCGTCGTGACCGAGGATCTTCGCCAGATAATAAGTCAGGATGGTTCCTGCAAAGGCGCCTGCCATGGTGAGCAGAAATCCGAGCCAGAAATGAAAGAGATATCCCGCGGCAAACTGCAGCGCCTGGCCCGGGATAATGCAGATGACGATCTGCAGCACCTGCAGGGCCAGATAGACCAGGATGCTCTGATGGCGGTACTGGGCAAAGAAACTTTCGACGTCCTGGATCGAGGAAAACTGATCCAGAAAATCATGGTGAAAGAAAAAGATATAGGCTGGGATTCCGAGCACAAGAATAATCAGCAGACAAAGCTTGACGATGGCTGAGATCTTGCGGTAGAGCGCCCTGTGACGCGCTTTTTTCTGTTCTTTTGTCTCGATGTTGCGTACTTCTTTGTTCATCAAAATTATAATGTGATCAGATGTTTGTCCGCCAGCGCCTGCAGCGCCTTGATCACGCCGAACTTGGAGTGCTCATAGGTCAGGCCGCCCTGAAAATAGACGACATACGGCGGCCGGATCGGAGCATCCGCGGAGAGCTCGATCGAAGAGCCCTGTACGAAAGCGCCGGCAGCCATGACGACCGGATCTTCATAACCCGGCATATCCCAGGGTTCGGGGCTCACGAAGGAGTCGACCGGCGCCGCTGCCTGGATCCCCTGGCAGAAGGCGACGACCGCGTCGGCGGAGCCCAGTTTAACAGCCTGAATGATATCGCTTCTAACGTCCTCTGAACCCGGACAGATCTCAAAGCCGAGCTTCTCGAAGGCCTTAGCGCAGAGCACGGCCCCCTTCACCGCCCCATTGACTGTTTTGGGCGCGATAAAGAGCCCCTGGAGCATGGAACGCGTCTGACCGAAGGTCAGTCCGCACTCGCCTCCGATTCCGGGAGAAGTCATCCGGTAGGAGACCTTCTCGACCAGGTCTGCCCGGCCAGCGACGTAGCCGCCGGTCAGGGCGAGCCCGCCGCCCGGATTCTTGATCAGAGAACCTGCCATGATGTCAGCGCCGACATCCGTCGGCTCCTTAACGTGCAGGAATTCCCCATAGCAGTTATCGACCATGCAGATGATACCCGGGTCGATTCCGTGTACAAACGAAGCCCATTCCTCGATCTGTTCGATCGTGATCGCCTTTCTCCAGCCATAGCCGGTCGCACGCTGCAGGCAGACCATTTTCGTGGCGGGGCCGATGGCCCGGCCGAGAGCAGGAAGATCGATGCTCCCGTCCTCCTTCAGTTCCACCTGCTTGTAGCTGACCCCGTAATCCTTCAAGGACCCCTTCCCTTCGCCGCGGATGCCGATGACCTCCTCGAGCGTATCGTAAGGAGCTCCGGTGCTGTAGATCAGCTCATCCCCGGGTCGAAGCGGTCCCATCAGCGCAAGCGTCAGCGCATGGGTGCCATTGACGATGATGGGCCGTACCAGCGCGGCCTCGGTGTGGAAGATATCCGCATAGACGCGCTCGATCGCGTCTCTTCCCGGATCATCGTAGCCGTATCCGGTATTCCATGAAAAATGCATGTCCCGGATGCCGTTCTTCTGG
>JAZNNY010000043.1:0-10083 GCA_045580505.1 Lentihominibacter sp. | reverse complement strand
GAGCCAAGGAGTTGTGTGATGAAATTGTCTTCCTAAGACCGCTTGGCCTCCGACTTGCTGATAGACCCGGTAGATCCGGTCGTACCTTCTTCCCCTCGCGTTACAGGGGATCTCGACGCTGATTGCGTCCGCGGCGATGTCCGGCATCGCAATGCGCTTTACCTGGTGCAGACGGATGCTGTTTCCCTGCCGGAAGTAGTGGGCGCGGTCTTCCGGCATGCGCACCTCACCAAAGTGCGTGAGCGGCGCATCCGGCGGGATCAGATGGTCCTCCAGGCGCAGCGGCTGCGCTGCGGAACCGGGCCCCTCTTGGTCCGGCCGGCTGCCGGGCGTTCCCCCGGGCCCCTCTTTCTCCTGCCTTTCTCCCAGCGCTTTCACGGCCTCCGGGCTCACCGACCCGGTAAGGTCCCGCGCCCCGATCGCCGTCCGCCGCAGGGCCGTCATCGCGGCGCCGCAGCCGAGCATTCTTCCGAGGTCTTCGCAGATGGTGCGCACGTAGGTCCCCTTAGAGCACTCTACAGAAAACTCTATTATGCCATGCTCCATATCCACTTCCGTCACATCCAGAGACCGGATGTGCACCCGGCGGGAAGGCACCTTGGCCAGGGCGGCCTTGATGTCCTCCTCGGACCTGCCTTTGTGCGCGTAGTCGTAGAGGCGTCTGCCGTCCACGCGAACCGCGGAGTAAAGCGGCGGCATCTGTTCGATGATCCCGCGAAACCCGTCAAGGGCCCGCAGAACGTCAGCCTCGCTGACGCCGTCAAAGCTGCGCTCCTCCAAAACCTGCCCCCAGATGTCCTGTGTGTCCGTCTCGATGCCGAGCTGCAGCCTGCAGGTGTATTTCTTATAGTCCAGCTCCAGATATTCCATGATCCGCGTAGCCTGGCCGATAAAAATCGGCAGCACGCCCTCCGCCATCGGATCCAGCGTACCGCCGTGGCCGATCTTCTTGACGCCCTTCAGGCGGAGCACCCGCCGGCAGATGGCAACGCAGTCATGGGAAGTCCAGTTCTGAGGTTTGTTCAGCACCAGAATGCCGTCACTGATCATACTCTCTACCGTCGCTATGCCTTCTCTACTGCGGAGATGAGGCTCTCCCGCAGTTTCTCATACACTTCATCCATTGGCAGCTTGGTCCGGAATCCGGCCGCCTTGACGTGGCCGCCGCCGCCGAACCGCTTCGCGATCTCCGCCACGTTTGCCGTGGTCTTGGAACGCATGCTGACGCGGACCAGTTCGCCGTCCTCCTTCAGGAAGGCCGCGATCTCAACGCCCCTCATGACGCGCAGCGCATCGATCACATTCTCAGACGCTTCAACATCCGCCCCGCACGCCTCGAAGTCTTCCTTCGTCATCTTCGCCATCAGCGCCTTCCCGTCCGCCAGCAGGTCGATGGACGAAAGCGCCCTGGCCTGCACCCGGATCTCCTCCGGGCTCTTGCTCTGGTACATGTTCACGTGGACCTCGTTGATGTCGAAGTCGTGCTCCATCAGGTCGGCCGCGATCCGGTGGATCTCAGGCGTCGTATTCGAGTGCATGAAGCAGCCAGTGTCGCCGTTGATGCCCGTATAGATCTCCTCAGCCATGAGCCTGTTGATGGGCCACTCCATCTCCCGGATCATGTGATAGACGATCTGGGCGCACGCCGCCGCCTCGGAATCGATGTAATAATGATCGTACATCGTAGAGGATCCCATGTGATGGTCGATGCAGCACTTGATCCTGCCCGCATAGAAGGCCTCTTCCCTGCCGGCAAAGCGCGTCTCATCGCTGCAGTCGATGCAAAGGCTGATGTCAGGAGCCTCCAGCACCGACGGATCCGCCGTAATGGTAATGCCGTCGGGATCGAGACCCGGGTCGCTCTCCGCGCCCTGGATCACATCATCGCTGTAGGATTCCCGGGCGATCTTGCTGTCCGAGCGAACCCTTGCCGCCTTGCGGGTCATGAGGAACTGCAGGTAATCCGGCAGCGGTCCGTCAACCAGCACCCAGCTCACGATGCCCTGTCTGCGCAGCGCCCTGCAGAGCGCCATCCCGGTTCCGATCGCATCCGGATCCGGGTTTATATGTGGAAACAGCAGGACACTTTTCGCGCCTGCCAGAATCGTTCCCATTTCTTTTAATGTTGCATTAGAGGTTATCGTCATTGCCGTCTTCGTTCTCTTCGTTATGATACTCCAGCGTATCGATGATCTCTTCAATGTGCCGTCCGTATTCAAGCGACCGATCCACCTTGAAGATCAGCTCCGGCGTATGCCGCAGACGCAGAGCGGATCCGATCTTGCTGCGAAGGAAGCCCTTCGAGCTTTCGAATCCCGCGATCACGTCCTCGAGTTCCTGCTCGCTCTGCATGTCGCTGCCGCCGAGCACGGTGAAGTAGACGGTGGCGTAACTGTAGTCGCTCGTCACCTCTACGGCCGTGATGCTGATCAGGGAGTGGAGCCGGGGATCCTTCAGTCCGTGCAAAAGCAGGTCGCTGATGATCCGCCGGATCTCTTCGCCGATACGGTCCGGTCTGTATCCCTTTGCCATATCTCTATCTTACTCTCTTTCTATTTCTTCCATTGTGAAGCATTCGATGATGTCGCCTTCCTTGATATCGTTGTAGTTCTCGATACCGATACCGCATTCATAGCCTTGGGCGACTTCCTTCGCATCGTCCTTAAACCGCTTCAGGGATGAGATCTTGCCCTCGTGGATCACGATGCCGTCTCTGACCAGGCGGATCTGCTCGTTCCTGACGACCTTGCCGTCGGTGACATAGGCACCGCCGACGATGCCGACGCCCGGAACCTTGAAGGTCGTCCGGATCTCGACGCGGCCGAGTACGACTTCCTTGAACTCCGGATCCAGCATACCCTTCATAGCGTTCTCCACATCATCGATGATGTTGTAGATGACATTGTAGGTACGGATCTGGATGCCGTCGCGGTCAGCCTGCGCGGTAACCGCAGCGCTCGGACGGACGTTGAATCCGATGATGACGGAGTCCGATGTGCCCGCCAGCATGACGTCCGATTCGTTGATTGCGCCGACGCCGGTATGTACGACATTGACCTTGACCTCGTCGTTGGAGAGCTTCTCCAGGGAAGTGACGATCGCGCCGACAGAACCCTGTACGTCCGCCTTGATGATCAGGTTCAGTTCCTTGACCTCGCCGGCCTGGATCTGGCTGAACAGCTCTTCCAGCGTGGTGCTGGCGTTTCTTGCCAGGACCTCTTCCCTGACCTTCTGCTGACGGTTGGCCGCGATCTCCTTGGCCTTGGACGGGCTCTTGACCGCGTTGAATACGTCGCCTGCCTGCGGAACTTCCGTCAGACCCAGTACCTCGACTGCGGTCGCAGGACCTGCCTTGCGGAGCTTCTCGCCCTTGCTGTTGGTCATCAGACGGATCTTGCCTGCGCAGGTACCGGCTACGATGCTGGCGCCTGCCTTCAGTGTGCCGTTCAGTACCAGCAGGGACGCGATCGGGCCCTTGGCCTTGTCGAGCCGCGCTTCCAGAACGGTACCCATGGCGAGTCTGTCCGGATTGGCTTTCAGTTCCAGTACCTCTGCCTGCAGCAGGATCATCTCCAGCAGGTTTTTGATGCCTTCACCGGTCTTGGCAGAAACGGGTACGCTGATGACGTCGCCGCCCCATTCTTCGACCAGGATGCCGTGCTCGGAGAGTTCCTTCTTGACGATGTCCGGATTGGCGCCCGGCTTATCCATCTTGTTGATGGCTACGATGATCGGAACGCCTGCGGATTTCGCGTGGCTGATCGACTCGATGGTCTGCGGCATGACGCCGTCGTCCGCCGCGACGACCAGGACCGCGATGTCGGTCGCGTGGGCACCTCTCGCACGCATGGCCGTGAAGGCCTCGTGTCCCGGTGTATCCAGGAAGACGATCTTCTGTCCGTTGATCTCGACCTCGGAAGCACCGATGTGCTGGGTGATGCCGCCGGACTCGGATTCCGTGACGTTGGTCTTACGGATGGCATCCAGCAGGGATGTCTTACCGTGGTCGACGTGACCCATGACGGTGATGATCGGTGCTCTCGGCTTCAGATCGGATTCCTTATCCTCGAAGTTCTCGATGCCGTCTTCTTCCTGATATTCTTCTTCCTTGTTGACATTGCCGATGGCGACCTGGATGCCCAGTTCCTCCGCCAGAAGGACGACGGTGTCCTCGTCCAGATTCTGGTTGACGTTGGCCATCACGCCCATGCGCATCAGGGTCATGATGATCTGGGATACGGTGGTCTTGGTCTGCTCAGCGAAACCTGCAACGGTGATCGGTACGTTGATCAGTACGGTGCCGGCTGGCAGATCCATGACTTCAACCTCAGGTTCCGGTGCAGCCTTCGGCTTGTTGTGTCTCTTGTTTCTGGTCTGCTTCTCCAGGGACTGGGGCTTGCCGGTCTTCTTGCCGCGCTCCAGTCTTGAGAACTTATCGCGATCCTTATCCCGATCGCGTTCCTTGCCTTTTCTGTCGCTCTTGTGGGAGGATGCTTTGGATGGTGCAGAGGCCTGCGGCGCATCTGTCCTGCGGGATGGACGTGACGGTGCGCCTGCCGCTCTCTTATCATCAGTTCTTCTTTCTCTTCTTTCACCCGATCTCTTATCGGAGGTCTTGCGATCGGATGCAGCCTTCTTTCTCTCTTCTTCTCTCTTTGCCCTTGCGGCCTTGCGGCGCTCTGCAGCCTGTGCTTCTTCTCTGTGCACTTCCTCAGCGCGCTTGATGACCTTCAGGCCGGATCTCTTGCGCGGACGCTCTTCAACTGCCGGCTTCTTAGGTGCTTCCTCAGCCTTGGGCGCTTCCTCAGCCTTCGGCGCTTCCTCAGCCTTCTGTGCGGCCGGTGCCTCTTCCTTCTTCGGCGTCTGTGGCTTGACTTCTTCGGCTTCCTTGGTTTCCGCCGCTGCTGCCGGCTTCTCTTCGACCTTCGGGGCCTCTTCCTTTGCCGCCGGTTTCTCTTCCGCCTTCGGGGCTTCCTTCACGGCCGGAGCCTCTTCCTGGGCTGCCTTCGCCTCTTCTGCAGCGCTTTCTTCTGCTGCCGCCTTGGCTACCGCTGCCTTCGCTGCTTCTTCCGCCGCCTTGGCTGCTGCTTCCTTCTCGGCCTGTTCTCTGGCAATCCGTTCCTCCAGCATGGCCTTGGAGACTTTCGGTTTCTCTGCGGTTGCCTTACCGCGCGTTCCGGCTGATCTCGCAGCAGGTTTTGCCGCCGGAGCTGCCGCCGCCTTGGCTGCGGGCGATGCCGCTCTGGTCTTTCTCGCCGTTCTCTTCATTTCAGGCAGCTTAATGTTGGCAGCCTTAACCGTGCGCTTCGGTTCGTCCGCCTTCTTCTCGCTGTCCTCCTTCTTGGCACGGCTTGCGCGGACCACCTTGGTCTCCGCCTTTTCTCTGCCGCGTACGATCGTGTTTCTGACCGCAGTCAGATCGATCTCAGACAGTTCGTCCGTTACCTTGGTAACGGCCACTCCCATCGACTTCGCCTTTTCCAGCACCTCCTCGCCGGTCATTTTGAGCTCCGTCGCCAGATCTCTGATTTTCATTCGCACACCCTCCTTCTATCGTTTTCCCGCATGATTTCATTCAGAATCGTCTTTGCGAATTGATCATCTGTAATAGCAAATACACTTCTCTCAGCCTGTCCCACGGCATGGGACAGATCTGCTTTTTGTCCGTATTTCACGAAGTCGGTCCCGCTCTTTCGGATCTCCTTCATGATCTTCTTCTCACTTCCCTCGGAGATGTCCTCCGCGAGAATGGCAAGGGCTGCTTTCCCCTTGCGCATCGTATAGGTACAGGTATTCACCCCGCTGACCAGGGATCCCGCCTTCCTGGCGAACCCCATATAGCGGAGAACCTTGTCGTCCATCATACGCCTGTCTCTCCCCTGAATTCTCTGATGCTCTGCAAAAGCAGGTCCACCTGCTCCATGGAAAGTTCTGTTCCAAGGCTCCTCTGCAGCGCCCGTTTCTTGCGTGCTTTCGTGAAGCACTCTTCGCACGGACAGAGGTAGACGCCCCTCCCCTTGGCCTTGCCGGTCGGGTCAAAACTGACTTCGCCCTCATAGCAGGCGATCCGGATCAGATCCTTCTTCGGTTTTGATTCCATGCATCCGGCGCAGCGCCGCATGGGAGTCTTACGTGTCTTCATTATTCCTTGACCTCTTCGGGTTCCTCGGCCTCTTCCGGTTCTTCCACCTCTTCAGCTTCGTCGGCTTCCTCGGCGGCCTCTTCGACTTCTTCTACGTATTCATCTTCGTAGTACTCGTCATCATCGTAGTCGTCGTAATCGTCGTATTCATCCTCATCCCCGAAGTACTGGGAATGGCTCTTGATGTCGATCTTCCAGCCGCAGAGCCTTGCCGCCAGGCGGACGTTCTGTCCTTCCTTGCCGATGGCCAGGGACAGCTGATAGTCCGGCACGATGACGGTGGCTGCCTTCTCTTCTTCATCGATCAGAACGTCTTCGACCTTGGCCGGGCTCAGCACGTTCTTGATCAGGACCTTCGGATCATCGTCCCAGGTGGTGATGTCGATCTTCTCGCCGAAGAGCTCGTCTACGATGTTGCGGACTCTGCTGCCGCCGGTTCCGACGCAGGCGCCGACCGGATCCACATCTTCATCCTCGGTATAAACGGCGATCTTGGTTCTGGAGCCCGCTTCACGCGCGATGCTCTTGATCTCAACGATCCCGTCCTCGATCTCCGGTACTTCCAGTTCAAACAGTCTCTCCACGAAGCCCGGGTGGGTTCTGGAGAGGAAAATCTGCGGACCCTTCGCGCTCTTGCGAACGTCCATGATGTATGCCTTGATCCTGTCGTTGACACGGAACCGCTCGCCGCGCGCTCTCTCGCCCGCGACCAGAATGCCTTCGGTATTTCCGATATTGACAAAGATCGTTTCATTGCTGATTCTCTGAACGACGCCGGTGATCAGATCGCCCTGCCGATTGATGTAGTTATCGAAGACCATGCCGCGCTCCGCTTCCCGGATCTTCTGCACGACGACCTGCTTGGCGGTCTGGGCTGCGATCCGGCCGAAGTTCTTCGGGGTGACCTGGTATTCAACCACGTCTCCGACCTGATAGCGCGGGTCGATCTCAAGCGCTTCTTCCAGTGAGATCTCCGTGAATTCGTCCTCGACTTCCTCCACGACGTCCTTTCTCATCAGCACTTCGATGCCTTCCATCCCGTCCTCGAACACGACTCTGACATTCTGGGCGGTTCCGTAGTTCTTCTTGTATGCGGCGACCAGCGCTGCCTCGATGGCCTCCATCAGAAGTTCCTTCGTGATTCCTTTCTCTTTGACCAGATCATCGATTGCGTTCATAAAATCGTTCATTACTGTTTCCTCCATGTTGTAACAACCGTTTAAAAAATCACTGCCAATCTCGCCTTGGCGATTTCAGATAATGCAAGTTCCCATTGTTTGCCGGACTCGTCCGTGATTCGGACGGCTGCATCCTGGCCCGCTTCTGCTGCAGGCTCGTACGCATCCAGCCTTCCGGCGATGTTCTTCGTTCCGTCCTTGCCGCGGTAGAGCCTTACCTCGATCTCATGACCGACATACCTCTGCCAGTGCTCCGGCCTGATGAGCGGCCGGTCCATGCCGGGAGAGGAGACCTCCAGATAGTAGTTCTGCTCGATCGGGTCCGCCTCATCCATGGCTTCGCTTAAGAAGCGGCTGACCTTCTCGCAGTCATCGGTGCTGACGTAGCGCTCCTCGCCATCTGCGTCCGGCTTCAGATCGATGTAGACCCGCAGGAACCAGTCGCTGCCTTCCTTGACGAACTCGGTATGATAGAGCTCATACCCCTCTTCCTCAAGGAATCCGGCCAGCAGTTCCTCCGCGACTTCCGTCACTTTTTTCTTAGCCATTTCTGCCCTCTATCCACAAAATAAGAGTGGGCCCTAACCCACTCTTACAGAAAACTTTAACTTTACGGTAACTATCATAACACGGTGTCCTGCCTTTGTAAAGCACGAATTTACAGGGCTTTTCGGACCGCAGCCTACCTGACCGTGACGGCGATGCCTTTTCGTACTCCGTTGATGGCGATCGCGTAGACCGTGCAGCTGCCAGGCTTCTTTGCCTTGATGCGTCCAGATGCGCTGACGGCGGCCACTCCCGGATCGGTGCTGAGGTATCTGAGCCGCGCCCCGTGCCTCTTCGGCAGCAGTTTCTTCCCGGCCTTCAGCCGTTTCACTTTCGCCTTGATCTTAAAGGTGCCGTTCTTACGCAGGACAACCTTAGTCTGATTGACACTGACGCTCTTCGGATTGGTATATTTCTTTGACCCGCCCGAAGTGAACCCATGCGCCTGAAGACTCGTTCTGACATAGGTTTTCCTGCCGTCTTTATAGGCAAATGCTTTCACATAGGTCTTGTAGGAGGTTCTCTTCTTCAGAGAGCCCTTTGTCCACGTTACGGCGGCGTCTGCCCGCACGGTCTTCACGAGCCTGCATCTGGTCCTGCTTTCTTTTTTGCTGCATTCTGCAAAGAAAATGTCGTAGCCCTCCGCCCCGGCCACCTTCGTCCAGGAAATCTGCAGTTTATTCTTCCCTTTGGCTTTCATCCGGGCCAGCAGGGAACCCCGCACGCCGGTCGCAGGAAGGGTCCGCGTCTCTACGTGGGCCTCATTGCCTTCGCAGACGCGCCTCTGCAATCCTTTATTCAAGGCGGACGGGGTCTTCTCGGTCTTCCACCCGCCCCAGGAGTGCACGGGCGTTACATATGCGCCGACGAACAGATTCTGATATTCGTTTGACCCTGTCGCATCCATGACGTCCGCCGGCTCCCCGTTAGCGGTAACGGTGATCTTGTCCGCAAGATGTTCCGGGAAATAAGTGCCCCACGGCGCATCAAACCTGGCGCAGGCATAATAGGACTTTCCGCCTTCCAGCGCGCCTTTGTAATAATAGACATCAAAATCCACATTCGGCATGTAAGTCTCGCTGCCTTCCGGCTTAGTCTCAAACCATTTCGGTTTGATCTGAGAATCAACAGCAAATCTTATCACAGACAGCGGGACCGTTTCAGAAATCACGGATGGATAGCCGCTGCTGCCGCAGGACGGCGTCTCGATCGAAATTTCAAAGTCCCGGTCGAACGGCTGCGTCCACAGCAGGTAAAAACCCGGAACGGTGTAAGCTGGAAGATCCTTTAATCTTTCCACATTGTCCAGATAGTCATCATAAGAGCGGTAGTCTTCGATGCTGGCCAGGCCGATCTCACTGGAAAACAGATGCTCTCCGTTTTCGAGGAATGACCCGACTTTGATCGTTCTGAGACGTTCGGTAATCGTCTTTCTCATCTGCCCGGCGGTGACACTGTCAGAACACGTGACAATGACGTCCGTTCCGGATCTTTTAGCGGAAGCGCTTTCCCAGCATTCTTCTATCACCTCATAAGCGTTGATTACTTTTGCAAGCCTTTCTGCTATTTCCCCGTGCCCCTCCCCGCAGTGAATGGTCACATCTACGTTACCGGCCGCCCGGCACTGCGCAGGGCTTGCCGCAAAAGCGAAGAGCAGAAGAAATGTGAACAGGGCTGTCAGTGCCGCAGTTTTCGTTAATGGGCTGATTCTCATAGATGCTTCCTTCTTACCAGCTGAACCTTATAACTGAAACAGGGAGATCTGCGCGGTCTCCGGCAGGCCTTCCAGCACGCCGTGCTCCCGCAGTTCCTCGATGGCGGACTTGTTGACCTTACCCCGGTCGGCGATGTCCTCCACGGTCTCATACGGCCGCTCTTCATAGGCGGCGGCGAACTGTTTTGCCGCGCCCTCGCCCATGCCGGAGATGGCGACGAACGGCAGCAGGACCTTGCCTTCATAGGCCTTGAACTTCATGGCGTCGGAGATGCCCAGGCGCGCCGGCGCGAACTCGTAGCCGCGCGAGCACATCTCATAGGCGAGCTCCAGAACCGGCATATCGTCCTGCTCCTTGGCCGTGGCGTCCTTGCCCTTTTTGATGATCTCATCCATCCGCTCCTCGATGGCACGCCGGCCGCGCAGCATGACCTTCTCGTCGAAGTTGGCCACCTTGGCCGTGAACCAGACTGCGTAGAATTCCACCGGATAGTAGACCTTGA
>JAZNNY010000042.1:0-2282 GCA_045580505.1 Lentihominibacter sp. | reverse complement strand
ATGTGCTGGATGAAGTACGAGGAGAAGATGGTTCCGATCGGGTGCAGGCCGCCGAGGAAGGTCGCCGCGATGCCGTTGAATCCCATGCTGGGAACAGAGGACTGGGTGACGCTCCACTGCTCGAATCCGGACAGGAACAGGAAGGAAGCTCCCAGGCCTGCCAGCGCACCGCCGATAGCAAGTGTCAGGATAGTGTTGGTCTTTTCTTTCATGCCGCTGTATTTGGCAGCTTCTTTGTTAAGACCGGTAGCTCTGAGCTCATATCCGAAGACGGTCTTATTGAGGACTACCCAGATCAGAACTGCGATCAGGACAGCCAGCGGAATCGCGATCGTCACATATTTGTTGTTTCCGAAAATTGCTCCGAGTCCCGCCGTGGGAAGGAGAGCGGAGGGGTTGACCGTTGCCACAGCCTGTGTGTAAGGGCTCGCGGTCTCCTTGACCGGGGTGAGAGCCATGTTGACTGTGTAGAGGCCGATCCAGTTCAGCATGATGCCGGAGATGACCTCATTGACGTTTCTGTATGCCTTGAGGACGCCGACTACAGCACCGAAAGCTGCGCCTGCGATCATGGAAAGGATCAGGCATACCGGCCAGGGCATCTTCAACACAAGCGCTGCGTAAAGGCAGAGACCTGCGCCGGCGACATACTGTCCGGCTGCGCCGATATTGAACAGGCCTGCGGAGTAGCAGAACTGCACGGAGAGGGCGCACATCAGGAGCGGCGCTGTTTTGACAAGGGTGTTGCCAAAATATTTCATGGCCGCCTTGCCGCTTCCGTAGGTAAGGAAGTTCTTGAGGATCGTGACGATTCCTTCCGTTGCCTTAGCGGGATTGATGATGAGCAATACGATGTAACCGGCCAGGAGTCCCACAACAATGCAGACAAGTGAAGCGAGGAGCGTCTGGAATCCGGGATTGCTCAGAAGTGATTTATTATTCTTTTTCATGCCGTGTGTCCCTCCTTCCTTGCGCCTGCCATATACAGACCGAGCTCTTCACGGGTGGTCTTCGCCGGATCGAATTCGCCGACGATCTCACCTTCGTACATAACAAGGATGCGGTCCGGAACGCCCAGAACTTCTTCGAGTTCGAGGGAGACCAGAAGGACGGCCTTGCCTGCATCTCTCTGGGCGATCAGCTGTCTGTGGATGTATTCGATAGCGCCTACGTCAAGTCCGCGGGTGGGCTGGACGGCGATCAGGAGTTCAGGGTTTTTCTCCAGCTCACGGGCGATGATGGCCTTCTGCTGGTTGCCGCCGGACATGGAGCGGACGATCGTGACCGGACCTTCGCCGCTTCGGACGTCGAACTGGTCGATCAGTTTCTCGGAGAAAGTCCTGATCTCAGGCCGCTTCAGGAAACCGGCACCGTTGCTGAAATCGGGGGAGAAGTATCTCTGCAGGACCATGTTGTATTCCAGGGAATAATCCAGGACCAGGCCGTGTTTGTGGCGGTCCTCCGGAATGTGGCTCAGGCCGCTGATCGAGCGCTCGCGGATGGACGAATTCGTGATGTCCTTGCCCTTGAGGGTGATCTTGCCGCCGGCCAGAGGTTCAAGGCCGGAGAGTCCGTAGACGAGTTCGGACTGTCCGTTGCCATCGATACCTGCGATACAGACGATCTCGCCCGCGCGAACGTTGAAGGTGACGTTGTTGACAGCCATCTTGGAGCCTCTCTTGGAGGCGACGGACATGTTCTCCACCTGAAGGACTATTTCGCCGGGATGCGCGGGAGCCTTGTCAACCTTGAGGCTGACATCACGGCCTACCATCATGCGGCTCAGTTCTTCCTGAGTGGTGTTCTTGATATCGACTGTGCCGATATATTTGCCGCGGCGAAGAACGGAGCAGCGGTCCGCGACAGTCATGATCTCATTGAGCTTGTGGGAGATGAACAGGATAGACTTGCCTTCTGCCGCAAGGTTCTTCATGATCACCATGAGATCGTCGATCTCGGCGGGGGTCAGCACGGCGGTGGGCTCGTCGAAGATGAGGATCTCGTTGTCTCTGTAGAGCATCTTGAGGATCTCTGTGCGCTGCTGCATACCGACGGTGATATCCTCTATTTTGGCATCGAGGTCGACCTTGAGGCCATACTTCTCAGACAGCTCGGTCACCTTCTTGCGCGCCTCGTCTTTCTGCAGGACGCCGTACTTGGTGGTCTCAGCGCCAAGGATGATGTTGTCGAGAACGGTGAAGCACTGCACGAGCATGAAGTGCTGGTGGACCATTCCGATGCCCAGGGCATTGGCATCGTTGGGATTGTTGATCTTCACCTCT
>JAZNNY010000041.1:0-5683 GCA_045580505.1 Lentihominibacter sp. | reverse complement strand
GGCAGATCGCCAAAGCGGATATCGATATGAGCGGAGTATCGTGGTCCGGCTATGAGACCTTTGTCTACGACGGGACCACCCACAAGGTGATTCTGAAGAATCTGCCGGAGCAGGTCGAGGCGATTTATGAGGGCAACGCCGCAGAGGGCGCGGGCAACTATATCGCGACGGCCGACTTTGTGCCGATGGATGAAGTCAACTACAATGCGCCTCGCAGGATGCAGTACGAGTGGTCCGTTGCCAAGGGGCAGCTCGCCGCACAGAACGCTTACTGGACGAGCGGCGGTGATGACCTTGTGTACGATGGAAATGAGCATGGGATCTGGCTGGCAGGACTTCCGCAGGGCGTGAAAGCCGTCTGCAAGGGGAATACCGCGGTCGATGCCGGACAGTACATCGCGAGCGCGGTTCTTGAGCCGGAAGATTACGCCAACTATCTCCCGTATGTGATCGAGCCTTACCGGTGGGAAATCGAGAAGGCGGAGATCGACCTGTCGGATGTTATGTGGGCATCCTCGGGAGAACTGGTTTATGACGGAACCCTGAAGGTCGTTGGTCTGACCGGACTCACGGATGAAGTCTCGGTAGAATACGAGAACAATGTCGCAACCGACGCCGGGACCTACCACGCGTCTGCTGTGCTCTCAACCACGAATACAAACTACACGGCGCCGGAGATCGACGGCTGCACCTGGACCATTGCAAAGGCAGTGCCGGACATTTCCGGAATCACCTGGTCCTACGCCTTTGAATTCACCTATGACGGCTACGAGAAGAGCGTGGAACTACTCGATCTGCCGAAAGGGATGCGGGCGGAATATCGCGGCAATGCTGCCATCGAAGCGGGAGAGTATGTCGCGGAAGCGACGCTGATCATGGAAGATTCCATGAACTATGAAGCGCCGGCTGTTTCGCCGCTCACCTGGAAGATCGGAAAGCGCGACTATGACATGAGCAATGCGGTCTGGACCGGAGCGGAAGGCTTTGTTTACGACGGCACGGCCAAGAGTGTAGAACTGACGGGGCTGGAAGACGGACTGGAGCCGATCTACCAGAACAATATCGCAGTCGACGCGGGCGTCTATGAGGCCAGCGCCAGATTCCTCTACGATGAAAATAATTATAACCCGCCGCAGGAACTTTCCTGCACATGGGAGATCCGCAAGGCACCGATCGATACAAGCGAGGTTCAGTGGAACTACGATGGGCCATTCCGCGCGAACGGAAAGATGCGCACGGTCACACTGAAGACGAGCGGACCGGAACAGGGAGCCCTCGGCAAGATGTTCGGCAGGGGGAAGCCGCAGGATTATCTGGGACTTCCCGAAGGAACGAGCGTGCGCTATGAAGACAACTCGGCGAAGGCGCCAGGCGTATACGAGGCCAGGGCCTACCTGAGCATTCCACCGCAGCCGAACCACGAAGCGGGCGAACCGATCTGCCTGACATGGGAAATCGTTGATGACTGAGAAAGCTCTGAAAAACAGAATAGATGATTCTCTGCTGAGACGGCTGAAGGGTCTGTGGAAGCTGTTATTCGGCAGAACGACAATGTTCGTTCTGCTGCTGCTGATACAGGCTCTTACGCTTCTCGGGGGATCCTTTTTCCTCGGCACGAAGATCATTGCCATCAACTATGGCGTCGGTATCCTGGCAGTCCTGCTTTTGATCTATCTGCTGAACATGAGGTCGGACGCCAACTTCAAACTGATGTGGATCATCCTGATCGCATCGGTACCCCTGTTTGGCGTGCCGCTGTTCTTCTATACGAGGGTGCAGCCGGGAACGGCCGCCATCAGAACCAGACTCGCAGAACTCCTGGATGAGCAGTCGGCCTATCTGGCGCCGAGGCGGAGCACGATCGAGAGGGAACTGGTCGAGGCCCGTCAGGAATACGGGATTTTCAAGTATATCTATGAGGAGGGCCATTACCCGTCCTACGAGAATCCGGGTGTGAAGTACCTGCCGATCGGGGAGGATAAGTTCAGGGAACTTCTGGTTCAGCTCGAGCGGGCGGAGAAGTTCATTTTCCTCGAATATTTTATCATCGACAAAGGCGAGATGTGGAATGCTGTGCTCGATATCCTGAAGCGGAAGGCAGCCGAGGGGGTGGAGGTGCGCATGATGTACGACGGAACCTGTATGCTGTCCCTTCTGCCGCGCAATTACCCTAAGGAAATGAAGAAATTCGGGATCCGATGCAAGGTATTTTCTCCCATGGTGCCGTTCCTGTCGACCCACCAGAACAACCGGGACCACCGCAAGATCCTGGTGATCGACGGAAGGGTAGCCTTTACCGGGGGCATCAATCTCGCCGATGAGTACATCAACCGAAGGGAACGCTTCGGCCACTGGAAGGATACCTCGATCATGGTGGAGGGCAAGGCGGTCGACAGTTTTACGCTGATGTTCCTGCAGATGTGGAACCTCGACGAAAACCGGCGGGAGTCCTACCATAAATACATTATAGCGAGCAATGACAACATCGATCCGGGGATGAAACGCGGCGGCCTGATCGCCCCATATGGAGATAGCCCCATGGATGATGAGGAGGTCGGGGAAAAGGTCTATCTGGATATCATCAACCGGGCGGAGAAGTACGTGCATATCATGACGCCTTATCTGATCCTGACCGAGACGATGATCCATTCGCTGATCTTCGCGGCGCAGAGGGGGATCGAAGTGAAGCTGATCCTGCCCCACATTCCAGATAAAAAGTACGCCTATTGGCTTGCCAGGACCTATTACAGCGAACTGATCCAGGGCGGTGTGAAGATCTATGAATACACGCCGGGATTTGTCCACGCCAAGGTATTCACGAGCGATGACCGCAAGGCCGTCGTCGGCACCATCAACCTGGACTACAGGAGCCTGTATCTGCATTTTGAGTGCGCGGCCTACATCTATGACAATCCGGTCGTTGAGGACGTGGAGAGGGACTATCAGGAAACGCTGATGAAATGCCAGCGAATCACACTGGAGAACTGCAGGAAGTTTAATCCTGCGGCTCGTGCGGCCGGCCGGGCCCTGCGGATCGTGGCTCCGCTGATGTAATGTAACTGAGAAAGAACAGACTATATGACTGAAAAATCACTGGTAAAAGGAGCAGCGGTACTGGCCGCTGCAGGTATTATTGTCAAGGTATTCGGCGCAGCCTTCCGGATCCTGCTCGCAGGTCTGATCACCGATGAAGGCATGGCCTATTATTCGCCTGCCTACTATATCTATGCGGTGCTGCTGGTCGTATCGACCTCGGGCATCCCGATCGCGATCTCAAGGATGGTGTCCGAGCGATATGCCATCGGGCGTTACGATGAAGCGGACAGGGTCTTCCATATCTCCCGCTATCTGATGATCGGACTCGGACTGGCAGGCTTTATTACATTGTTCTTTTTTGCGGGACCGATCGCTACGGCGATCCATCTGGAAGGGTCGGAGCTCGCCATGCAGGCAACCGCGCCGGCGCTTCTGCTCGTTCCGATCATGTCATCCTACCGAGGATACTTCCAGGGCCAGCAGCTGATGGCGCCGACGGCCCTGTCTCAGACGGTGGAGCAGATCTTCCGCGTGGTGTTCGGACTACTCCTGGCGCTGGTCCTGATGCGCGGGACCATGTTCGGAGGGTTCACCGACCTGCAGAAGGGCGCGGCAGGCGGCTGCTTCGGAGCATCTGCGGGCGCAGTCGGCGGACTTGCAGTCATGATCTTTATCTACCTTCTTGCCAGCAAAGGCCTGAAGAAAAGGATCAGAAAGAGCGCGAGCGGAGATCGGGAGAGCGCCGCTTCGATCCTGAAATCGATCATCGTCATTGCCGTGCCGATCACCATAGGAGCGACATTGATGCCGCTGGTCAATACGGTCGATGCGACCGTGGTCAATGTGCGGCTGCTGCATGCGGGATTCGAGCCTCAGGTGGCCAAGGCCCTCTACGGGCAGCTGACCGGTTTCTGTGAGCCGATCGTCGCTCTGCCGCAGGTGCTGATGTCGGCCATCGTCATGAGCATCGTCCCGATGGCTGCTGCAGCCAACAAGGTGAACGACACGGAGAAACTGCATGGAACGATCTCTCTCGGCCTTCGCATGGCGACCATCATCGCATTCCCCTGCGCGGTCGGTCTGATCATCCTGGCGAAGCCGGCGCTGATGATGCTCTTCTTCACCCAGAAGGACAGCGCAGCCAATGCGGCTCCGTCCCTGCAGGTGCTCGCGGCCAGCTTTGTCCTGCTGGCGGTCATCACGATCCTGACCGGCGTGCTCCAGAGCATCGACAAGCAGGTCTTCCCGGTGATCAACCTGTTCATCGGGCTTTTGGTCAAGGTTGTCCTCACCTGGGTTCTCGTCGGAACCAAGGCGGTCAATGTCGTGGGAGCACCGCTCGGTACCATGGCGGCCTATCTGATCGCAGCAGCGCTGGACCTCTTCTGCGTGCTCCGGTTTACGGGCGTGAAGCTTTCGCTGCGGCAGATGGTCGTGAAACCGTTTATTTCATCCGCAGTGATGGGCGCCTGCGTTTTCGGAGCATATAAAGGCCTGCTTTTGCTGATCGGGAGCAACACGGTCGCAACCCTGGCAGCGATTCTCATCGGTGTCGTGGTCTACGGCCTGATGATCATCAAAACCAGGACAATCCAGCGTGATGAGATGATGGATCTGTCGATTGGACGGAAACTGGTGGCGGTCTGCGACAGGCTCAGGCTTTGGTAGTATATAGTTGTGAAAACCTGTAATACCGCGAAAAAACAACAAAACCTGTTGACAACAGCATGTAAAAATGGGAAAATGAACTTGCAATATTCGACAGCTGAGGCGGTCAAATAAGTGGCATAGGCCACTAGCAGATTATAAGGAGGATTTATTAATGAATAAGGCGGAATTAATCACTGCAGTCGCTGAGAAGACTGGATCAACTAAGAAGGAAGCAGAACTGTCAGTCAATGCATTCGTAGCAAGCATTGAAGAAGCTCTTAAGAAGGGCGAGAAGGTTCAGCTGATTGGTTTTGGAACATTCGAAGTTCGTCAGAGAAAGGCCAGACAGGGAAGAAACCCGAGAAAGCCGGGCGAAGTTATCAAGATCGCGGCTTCCAAGGCTCCTGTATTCAAGGCAGGCAAGGCTCTGAAGGACGCTGTCAATAAATAAGAAGGCGACACTTACGGCGGGTGACTTTGTGGGTTGCCCGCTTTTTTCTTTTGTTGAGGGAGCACAGCACATGAGAATAGATAAGTTCTTGAAGAACTCCAGAATAATTAAAAGACGCACGGTTGCAAAGGACGCCTGCGACCAGGGCCGCATCATGGTCAACGGGAAAGTGGCTAAGCCAGGCACGGATGTCGAACCCGGAGATGAGATCTACATCCAGTTCGGAAACGGCAGCCTCAGAGCCCGGGTGCTCGGCGTCCCTGAGACCGTTCGTAAGGAAGACGCGGCAGGGATGTATGAGGTGATTGAGTAGGTTTGAGGGGCGGCGGTTGCGGGGCGGTTTCGAGGTGGCGGTTTCGGGCTGGTATTTTCTGGCCCCATTTGCCGACTCGATTTCCAGAAAATGGATAAACTCTGCAGAAAGCCCATAAAAGGCCGATCTCTGCAGAGTTATGGATGAGATAAATTCCATATCCTGGCAGAACTCTGCAGAATGCCTTCTGAGAGGCAGATCCTGCAGAGTTCAGAGCGATATTCCCGCTTCCC
>JAZNNY010000040.1:0-4028 GCA_045580505.1 Lentihominibacter sp. | reverse complement strand
CACCA
Organism: Lentihominibacter sp.; assembly: GCA_045580505.1. Classification (GTDB taxonomy): domain Bacteria; phylum Bacillota; class Clostridia; order Peptostreptococcales; family Anaerovoracaceae; genus Lentihominibacter. The sequence continues at coordinate 4,023 of JAZNNY010000040.1, read as the reverse complement.
GCAGGCAGGCAACCACTGCCCCGCTCAGCATGCACTCCGCATACAGATAGACCGCCGCCAGAAACGACGCAACCAGGTCCATGGTCAGTGTCTTTATGAAGTAAACATCTAGCAGGAACAGGACCACAAGGCCCACCGCCAGCACAATGGCCAGCAGAATCCCCAGCTCATTGACGAACGCGCGGCCCTCCCGGCGAACCAGGATGATGTTGGATACCACCAGGGCGAGCGAAAACAGAATGATCAGCGGCGAAGTGATATAGATATACCCCCTCGCCGAAAACGTCAGATCCCGCATGAAATCATCTGCCCCGAACCGCTCCGGCCAGTACGCCGCCTGACTCAGAAGATAGACCTGCAGAATCAATAGAACCAGCACGAATAGGCTGATCCCTGCATAATAGATCGTGTTATAGGAATAGGGATTGTACTGCACCTGCCGAAAAAAACTGCTGATCAGAATCCCCGCCACCGCCGCCAGGTACACAACGAGCAGCACACAAATATAAAGGCTGGCCCGCTCCCCTCCGCGCAGGGACAGACCGGCGAAGAGCGCAACCGCAATCGCTGATATCACCGCGATGCTGTATACCTTTGGCTTCTTATCCCTAGTGTCAACTTTCATCTATTCGTAAATCTTCTCCCGCATAAACTCAAACCACCTGGCCGTCTCCGCCTCCTCCGAGCGGAATGCGAGCAGCCGGTCCAGATACCCCTGCTCCCGCGCCAGCCTCTGACTCTCCGGATAGACCAGCTCGAAGTAAAGGCAGATATGCCCCACGATGTTGTCCACCGGCGTCTTCTTCAGACTCCGCAGCACCGCGTGCCTCTCCCGGAAACACTCCTTCACTTCCTCCGTCACCGCCGCCTGCCTCATCCTCTCCGCCGGCACATCATAAATCTCCTCCGGCGGCGTATCGCACAGCACCCGAAAAATGTCCACCTTGTCGGCGTCCCGCAGAATCTCGCAATACATCTTCTCCTCCGCGCTCAGCCCCTCCGGCAGCCGGTACGCGCTGTGATAACGCACGCTCAGTTCGAAGATTCTCCGCTCCCGCGCCGTCAGCTCAGGCCCTTCAATCTGTTCGACCAGCCCCTCACGAAAAAGCAGGTCCGCTCCGAGGCCTGCATGATCCACCGACTTCGCGTCGATGAAGGTATGATACCGCCGCACCTGTTCGAACCTTCCTATATCGTGGAACAGCCCTATCCTTCGGGCCAGCCCCTCATCAGCGCCGGGCACCGTAGCCGCGATCTGCTCGCACAGCCCCGCCACGCGCAGACTGTGATCGAACTTGAGACGGATTTTAGGGTCGCTTATATCGTACTTCATATCCATGCCCTAATTATACACTATTTACTACAGGCAGTGAAATGCTCCTAACAGATTAACCCGATGCTAAAACAACAATCTCCAGGGCATGATTAAGCCCGTTCCGACATGCCGATTTCATGACTTCCCCTTTTCCAAAGGCAGGACAACCTTAAAAAAGTCATGATTATCACAAATCCTTTTCCCTTTAATCATTACATTTTGACCCGCTCCACATCAATAACCGCCGAACTGAAAAGGACGGGTCATGATTATGAACGTCAGCCTGCCCCATATTCATGACTTTCCCTAAGCGGTTCCTTAATCCCCTTGCGCAATATCCCATTTTATGGTATCTTACCCATATAATGGTCGTTAAAGAAAGGGGTACATATGAACTATCAATTCGACACCGATGCCGTCATCCGTTCTCTTCACGTTGCATTAACCACCAGAAGAGACTTTTCCGCTTCCCGTACGCGTTTACTGAATGCCATCAACCGACTGCCGGAGGGTTCCCTTCAGATCTGTCACCCAAAGAAGAAGGTCCTTTTCTATATGAACAAGAAATACCTTTCCAAACGCTCCGACCTTCTCTACGCCCTCGCCCGAAAGCGTTACTGCCTCACGCTCCTCAAGACAATCGACGCCTTCGAAACGCGATCTCCGACCCCGCAGCAATACAAGAAAAAATGCGATGAGGCCTTCGCCAAACTCGAAAAACTCATCCGCGATTACTCAGCTGGCCACCTCCAGCTCGACCGAATCCTGTTCTCCAACCAACAATACAAATGGCTCCACGGCCGCCACATAAAAAAGACGCCCCCAGACTACGACAACCTCCGCATCCCCCAGGGCGATTCTGTCCGTACCAAATCCGAACAGCAAATCGGCATCGAACTGCACCTGTTTGCCGTGCCTTGCATCTACGAACTCCGACTCCAGCTCAACGTCCAAAACCAGGTCAGAACGTTAGAAGCCGATCTCCGAAAAGACAACCTGCTCCACGGAGCCCTCTTCACCCACTACGGCTATACCTGCGTCTGGAACGTACCCAAAGAACTAGCCTGGATGAACGCACCCAGTTCCGTCTGGCGCAGTTACGACCCACGGACCGGCTGCATCACCCTGCACCCGGATTACACCATCATGCTCGCAGACGGCAGCCTGCTCTACTGGGAGCACGAAGGCCTCCTCATCCATTTCAACTACCGCACAAACGCTCTGGAACGCATCCACCTCATCAAACAATCCGGCGTCCCTGGCTGGCGGATCATCGAAACCGAAGAATTCCAGGCCAACGACCGATCAACCCTGTCACGCATCATTGAAACCAGAATCGCCCCATACATTTGGTTTTAACGTACCACCTTCCTGCGCTTCCTGTGGGCAACGGCTGTGGGTAAGTCGCAGGCCGCGGGCCGTCCGGTCAGGCCCAGCGGCCGGGTCAGCGACTTATCCATCAGACTTGTCCACATGAACGCGCGCCCCCTTTGTTTTCGAAAAGTCATGATTTCGTTTCCTTTAGAATTCTATATTCATGACTTTTCCATTTCCAAAAGCAGGCTTGCCTTAAAAAGGTCATGATTTCTACAAATCCCTTTCCCCTATTATCATGACATTTTGACCCGCTTCACTTCAATAACCGCCAAACTGAAAAGGAAAGGTCATGATTATGAACTTCAGATTTCCCCATAATCATGCCCCTTCCTTATTCAATTCTTTGTCTCGCAGTAATATCACGGAATTACTTCTTCAATTCCTTCCTCTTCCCCGTCATCCCTTCCACCGTCAGCTTATACACCAGCGTGCGCGCCGTCGCGGCCGTATCAAACCATGCATTCTCCCCCGGATGGTACTGATCCATGATCGCCCGCAGCGCATCCATCTTTTCCTGCTCATCCAGAATCGTTATATGCCCGTATCCCATGACACTTTCGTAGGAATAGGTACAGTATCCTCTCTCCTCGAAATACTGCAACTGATGACTGCAGTCCATCTCAAACGAAGCCCGGCCATCCGCTTTCATCAGATCGACCTTATGCCCTTCCAGAGCACTGTGAAAAACCAGGTCTAACCGTTCTCCATGCTCCATCAAGCCGAAATTCAGCGGCACAATATAGGGGTAATCCCCGTCATGCAGCGCCAGCCTGCATACATCGCATCTTCTCATGATGTCCAGGATTTCCTGCCGGTCTGTTACTTCTCTGTCTTTTCTTCTCACTTCCACAACTCCATATGCACATGCGGAATATCATCCTTCAGGAACACATCCGACGTCCTCACAAACCCGGCCTTCGTATAGTATCCTTCTACATAGTCTTCCGCCTCGATAAAGATCCGGTCTGCGTCCATCTGCTCCCAGGCGGTGCGAATCCCTTCCTCGAGCAGGAGCCTGCCCAGCCCCTTTCCGTGTTCAAGCGTGAGCACCCTTCCCATCTGCACGGTGCGCACGTCATCCGCTTCAGCCTGGCGCCCGGACGCACCACGACCTCGGCGCGCCGCATCATGATAGTCCGCCATTTTCTGCCCGGCTTTGATCTGCTCCTCCGTAAGATTTCCCGACCAGATCGCCTTCCCGTCGATCACGATCACGTCCGGCTCCCTGTCGATCTCATAGATCCGCATATAGGCCGTGACTCTCCCGCCTTCATCTCTGCAGAACACATGGTACCCATCATCCCTATCGTCAAGTCGGAGGCCAAGCGGTC
>JAZNNY010000039.1:0-20564 GCA_045580505.1 Lentihominibacter sp. | reverse complement strand
CCCTGGAAGCGCTGAAGGAATTCGGCGTAACTGCGGATGACATCATCCTCCGCCAGAACGACAGCATCTACGGCGTTGACTCCGGTTCCTCCGCATCCTCACGTCAGCACTACATGAACTCCAAGACCACGGTCATGGCAGTTGAGAAACTGAAGAACGCGATGAGAAAGCCGGACGGTACCTACAGAACCTACGAAGAGATGGTCGCTGAAGGCATCCCGACGAGATATGATGCGCAGTACACCAACTCCGATGATGCTACCCTGTCCGACCTGAACCCGGATACCGGCGTAGGCGAGCCGACCCCGGCCTTCACCTACTCCCTGTACCTGGCAGTCGTCAGCGTCGACATGAAGACAGGCAAGACTACGATCGACAGATTCGTCGGCGTCGATGACGTCGGTGTGATCGGTAACCCGGTCTGCCTCGACGGACAGGCTTACGGCGGCATCGCTCACTCCATCGGCTACGCGCTGTATGAGGATTACGACGATGTCAAGAAGCAGAACAACCTGGCCGGCATGGGCATCGCGACAGCTAACATGCTGCCGGACAACATCGAACTGATCCACATGTGCACACCGAGAGACACCAACCCGTTTGGTTCCTCCGGCGGCTCCGAGGCGTTCCAGTCCGGTGACCACATGGCAGTCATCAACGCCATCAACAACGCGACCGGCGTGAGAATCCACGAACTGCCGGCTCGTCCGGAGAAGGTCAAGGCTGGTATCGAAGCACTGGCTAAGGGTGAGCCGAACCCGAACGTACCGGAGAAGTACTTCCTCGGCTCCGACTTCCAGGAGACCATGGAAGACATCCGGCTGCACCCGTGCATCACGGACGAGGAATAGTCTTTTGCAAAGGCAGGAAATATTGTAAAATAAGTGGCAGGGAAGCCGGTCTTGGTTTCCCTGCCTTTGCAGTAGAAAGAAGGAAAGAATGCAAGTCGGAAGGTATCACAGACAGGAGATTTTTTATCCGATCGGCAAAGAAGGCCAGGAGAAGCTGGCGGCCGGCCGGGTCTGTATCATCGGCATCGGCGCGCTGGGCGGTTCGGTGGCAGCCATGCTTGCCCAGGCGGGCGTAGGCTATCTGCGTCTGATCGACCGGGACATCGTGGAACTCACCAATCTGCAGCGGCAGGTGCTCTTCACCGAGAAAGACGTGGAGGACCAGGTGCCGAAGGCGGAGGCAGCCAGGGAGCATCTCTCGCAGATGAACTCGGAAGTGGAACTTGAGGCCATGATCGTAGACGTCAATCCATACAATGTGGAGAAACTCATCACGGATGTCGATGTGGTCATTGATGGCCTCGATAATCTGGAGACCAGGTATCTGCTCAATGAGGCCTGCCACAAGCACGGAATCAAATACGTCTACGGCGGCGTGGTGGGAAGCGGCGGCATGGTGATGAACGTGCTGCCGGGAGAAGGCCCCTGCCTGGAATGTCTGCTGGGCCCGCTGCCGGAGGAAGGCAGTTACGACACCTGTGATACCGTCGGCGTCATCAGCCCGATCACCAACATCGTAGCCTCTTATGAAGCGGCTGAGGCGATGAAGATCCTGATCGGGTCGGAGTCCCTGCTGCGGCAGGCCATCTCGGTGGACGCCTGGGACAGCTACACGGAATTCTTCGATGTGGACCAGGATCCCGACTGCCCGGTCTGCGGCAAACACCAGTACACCCGTCTGGAGTGCAGGCAGAAGACGTATTCCGCCTCCCTCTGCGGCCACGACGCCTATCAGATCACGCCGGAAGACGACGGATCGTTTAATTACGATGCAGTTGTAGAGGCCTTGCAGGCTGAGGGAAAGGTCGAAAAGAAAAAATTCTTCACTACTTTCGTGAACGAAGAAGCGGATTTCAAATTTTTCCCGGACGGACGTGCTATAATAAACCATGTGCAGGGCAGTGAAGCGGCCCAGGCAGTGTTTGCAAAGTATATTGACAGATAAGGAGCAAGCATGAAAATCAAAATACTGTTCAACGGTCCCGTCCGCCAGCTCAACGGCTGGAAGAACGTGGCCAACATCGAACTTCCCGACGGATCCACAGGCTATGACCTGTGCGATTACTTCAACATCGTTCCGGGCAAGACCCGGCTGTATGGATTTCTGATTCGTGACGGGAAAAAGATCAAAGAAGAAGAAGAACTCCATGACGGAGAGACAATCAAAGTAAACGGCAAGACATCAGGGGGTTGATGCGCCGGGAAAAACGGCAGAGATATTTCAGGGGAAAAGGAGAAGACTATGCGTGCTTTGAAGCGGACCGGAATCATTATTGGGATCATTATGATGGGGATGGCGCTGACTGCGATGAGCGCGGCGCTGACCCACGCAGATGAAGAAGAGACGAAATACGCTGTTACCATCGATCGGACAGATACGACCGATGGCAGCGTTTTTTTTGCGTCGAGCGATGCTAAAATGGAGACGTTCCAGCCGGGAGAAAAGGTCAAACTGGTGGCGAAACCGGACGAGGGATATGTTCTTGATGATGAGAATATATTCTTCTACGATCGGGCCGAGAATCCGGTGGATCCGGAGACGATCGGAGGGACCTATACGCCTTCCAGGAAGACCGGCAAGTCATCCTGGTCAGATGAGGAGTACACCTTCATCATGCCGGAGCATGACCTCAGAATAGCGCCGACGTTCAAGAAGGAAACCCTGCAGATTACCCTCAGCGCGGCCACGGCGAACTGCAAGGTTACCCTCAAAGCGGAGGATCCGGACACGCATAACGACACAACGGACACCCCTCACTTTGGAGATGCGGTCACCGTGACGGTGGAGCCGGATGCGCACTATCTGTGCACGGGCTGCACCTATGTCATCATGAAGGGAAAATACCACCAGCAGGCGAGCCAGAAAACGGCGGAGCCGGTGGAAGGCGAGGAGAATACGTTCGCCTTCACAATGCCAAGCTCGAACGTCCAGGTCAGGATAGGCATGGAGCTGGTGAAGCATAAATACATACTGAGCGAAGGTTTTGATGAGCATTTCGAAGGGATCTCGGTGAATGGGCAGATCTCGCCGGCAGACGGGCTCATCTCCTACGGTGACACGGTCACAGCGAAGGCAAAGACCGCCAAAGACCAGGTCATAAAGCTTGTCGCGAAAGAGACACCGGGCGGCGCGGCCGTGCCGGTCAGGACCGTCGACGAGACGACCTATTCCTTTAAGATGCCGGACAGCGACGTGGAGCTTTCCGCGGACTTTGAAGAATGCATCACCTATGTCGATGATCGGGGCGAAGAGCATAAACTGCGCAGCGGCGAGTACACAGTAGTTGATAAGACTACCGTACCGGACCAGATCGGTTCGGGCTTCGGCAAGGGTTTTTATGTAGTCACAGGGAATCTGAGCTATGAGAACCGTCTGACGGTGACGGATACGTCGAATATCATTCTCTGCAACAACTGCATCCTGACGCTGAACGGCGGCATCCGGATGGCCACTTACAACTATACGCCGGAGCTCCATATCTGGGGCCAGACCCTGGAGGGCAGCGATCGTCCGGGCCGTCTGATTGCAGAGGCAGATGACAGCAGCAATGCGGGCATTGGCGGTAATGACGAAGAAAACAACGGAGAATTCTACCTGCACGGCGGAGCCGTTGAAGCGACGGGCGGCGAATACGCAGCCGGCGTCGGCGGCGGCGAGGAGGCCAATGGAGGCAAAGTATACGTTTATGGCGGCGAGCTGACCGCGACCGGAGGGGACTACGCTGCCGGTATTGGCGGCGGCCAGTACGGAACCGGCGCGGCTGTCACCATCACCGGCGGTACAGTTACTGCCACCGGCGGAGAAAAGGCTGCCGGTATTGGCGGCGGTGAAGACGCGAACGGCGGCAAGGTCGTGATCAGCGGCGGAACCGTAGCGGCAACCGGAGGAGAGTACGCGGCCGGCATCGGCGGCGGCGAAGGCGGAAGCCAGGGCGGCGCGGTCGTGGTAAATGATGGCGTAGTGACAGCCTGCGGCGGCGAAGAAGCGGCCGGCATCGGCGGCGGCCAGTATTCCGGCGGTGGAGGAAACGGCGGCGATGTTAAGATCAACGGAGGAACGGTCTGGGCCACCGCCAGCGTTACGGAAGAGGACGCGGACGGCGCGCAGGCCATCGGCTGCGGCGGTAACGACGATGAACTGTCTTCGGGAACGATCTCGGTCTATGATCTGGCCAGGGTGGATTACGCCCCGGGAGTGGGCGATACCTTCAACGGCACGGTTGAGGTTGTTCCGGTCCGTACCGACGGGGATGCGAAAATCTATCCGATGAAGGATATGGACCTGAAGAAGGCCCCCTGCCGTCAGATCAATGTGAAGATTTCCCCCTGCGAAGCACATGAATACGTATGTTATCAGGGCAGTGAACCGGACAAGCACGAGCAGACGTGCAAGTACTGCGGATACCGGGCATCTGCGGAGGAGCACGATTACGCCGACAGCGGTGTGTGCACCGCATGCGGCATCAGGAACGGTGATCCTAAGTACATCGACGAAAACGGAGAGGAAGAGGTGCTCCTGCAGGGCAGGTACACGGATCTGCAGGACCTCGGACCGGACGGTCTGGTACTGGATGACGGATGGTATGTCGTGCGCGGAACGATGTCCTATCTGAAGAGGATCATGATCGTCGGTGATGTCAAAATACTCCTGACCGACGGATCCAGGCTGTCCTGCCGCGACGGGATCCGCATGGCGATGAAGGACTCCAATCCGCAGCTGTCCATCTACGGACAGGCCGGGCAGAGCGGATACCTCTATGCAGGCGCCGGCGCGGATGAGGACGCGGACGGCGACTACATGGCCGGCATCGGCGGTGATGACGGAGAAAATGGCGGCGTCATCAATATCTATGGAGGCAGGATCCAGGCAGAAGGCGGACACTCCGCAGCCGGGATCGGCGGCGGAAGAGAGGCCGCTGCAGGGAAAGTCAATATATATAACGGCAGCGTGACCGCAACCGGCGGCAAGTACGGCGCCGGCATCGGAAGCGGCAGAAACGGCAAGGACGGCGGCACAGTCCATATTTACGGCGGCACAGTGAACGCGGTCGGCGGCGCCTATGCGGGCGGCATCGGCGGCGGACAGAACCGGACGGGTCCGGAGGTGATCATCGAAGATGACACGGATCATCCTTCCGAGACTGTCGTTACCGCGACCGGCGGCACAGACGGCGCCGGCATCGGCGGCGGTGAAGATGGAGCCGGCGGTAAAATCACCATCAAGGGCGGCATCGTGACCGCGGCAGGAAAAAGCTGCGGCGCCGGCATCGGCGGCGGCGAAGACGGAGCTGGCGCGGACGTTAAGATCAGCGGCGGCACGGTCGAAGCGATCCACGGCATGGATGGCTATGCCAACGCCATCGGCGGCGGAGACGGAGCGCATGAGGACACGGTAGGGACTGTAGAGCTTTATGACGAGGCCATGGTCCAGGCCGGAAACAGCGCTTCCGACTGCGAGAAAGCGGCGGCGGACAATCGCGGGAACAGGTGCCACTGGGCGTCCTACGCCAAGGTTTCCCCCTGCGATCACGAGGGAACGCAGGTCTTAAAGGATGAGACCGGTCACTGGCATGATTGCGGCTACTGCCTGCAGGAAAAGGCAGGATATGAAGAGCATAAGTACGACTGGCTGCACGATGAAGAGCAGCACTGGCAGAAATGCAGCGTCTGCGGACAGGAAACCGACAAAGAAGATCACGCCATAGCGGATCAGGACGAGGAGACCTGCCTTTGCGGTGAGAAAATGGCCGTCGTGACCCTGAGGAACACGGATTACGCACATCAGATAAAAGAAGAATACCTGAGAGGCCAGACCTATACCCTGCCGGAGGATCTCTTCCCGGAAACACAGGAAGATTTCATCGGCTGGCTTGTGAACTTTGACGGTGATGAAGAGGGATCCGGAACGCCCATGCTGGCCGGAGACACGATCAAGCTGAGCCGGGATGTGACCATCACGGCCATGCGGGGTCTGACTTGGAACGGACTGCAGGAGGAGATCTATAAGGCGCAGGCGGATCCGAGCGTTACAGAGAAGACGTTCATTCTGTCGGAAGATCTATATGCTTCGGAGAAGACGAACGACAAGCCTCTCGACATCCCGGCCGGACTCAAGGTCGTCCTGGATCTCAATAAGCATAGGCTGGACCGTAACCTGAAGCAAGCAGACCAGTTCGGCTACGTGATGCAGGTCAAGGGAGAACTGGTGATCAAGGACGGCGGTCTCATTACCGGAGGATACGGCAATGACAAGGCGTTGAGCGCCGGCATCTACGTAGGTCCCCGCGGAAAGCTCACCATGGAGAAGGGAACCATCAGCGGGAACAGAACCACCGGAAATGGCGGCGGTATCACGGTGAGAGGCGGAACCGTCAACCTGTCCGGGGACGTGAAGATCGAAAACAACTATGCATATAAGGGCGGCGGCATCTATATCACGGACACAGACAATCAGTCCGACGTCACCCTGAGCGGTACTAAAATCAGAGAAAACAATTCCACCGGCGACTACGGCGGCGGAGTTTATGCGGAGGGAGGAACCTTGAAGATCGGCGGAAACACGGTCATTTCTGACAACACTTCCGCAGGCCTGTTCGTCAGCAACGTATACCTCAAAGGGGATAAAGTGGTCACCCCTGCTGAGGGAGGCTTCGGTTCCGATGCGGTAATCGGCGTAATGAAGGAAATTCCGGAGGGAGACGATTATACAGTCATCACTTCCGGCCTTGCAGGATCAGACACGAACTGCTTCCGCTGCGATGAGGAGAAGTACATCGCCGGAATGGATGCGGACGGTGAAGCCATCATCGGACCCGCTGCGGTCATGGTCTCCTTCAATGCAGGTGAAGAGGGCAGCGGCGAGATGAACCCGGTCGGACTGATCAAGGGCGCAAGCTACGAGCTTCCGTCCTGCAGCTTTACGCCGCCGGCCGGACAGGTATTCGACAGATGGGTGCTCGATGGCCAGTCGATCGAAGACAAGGCGATCACGGTCAGCAGGAGCATCACCCTGAATGCCTCCTATAAGGACATTCCGGCTGAGGAGCACCTGATCATGGTCGAGAGCGGCGGAAACGGAACTGCATCGGCAGAGGCACAGTCGGCCAAGAAGGATGACACAGTCCTGCTGACTGCGGCGCCTGCGGTCGGATACAGCTTCGACAAGTGGGAGATCACAGGCGAAGCCGGAGGCAGCAAGATCGATCATCCGGAATCCGCAGAAGCAACGCTGACCATGGGAGAAAGCGACGTCACGATCAGGGCAAACTTCAGTGAGGTCTCCGTAGAGAAGGTCAAACTGAACCAGGAGAGCCTGCGCCTTACGGAAGGTGAGAGCGGGCAGCTGACCGCCCAGGTCTTTCCGTCGGAGGTTCTGAACCAGAACATTAACTGGACCAGTTCCGATGAAAGCATCGCCACCGTAGAAGGCGGTAAGGTCTCCGCGGTCAAGGGCGGAACAGCCGTGATCACGGCTGCTTCAGCCGCGGCGCCTGATATCAAAGCGGAATGCGAGATTACAGTGCAGCACAAGTTGCAGCACTTCGCCCACCAGGCACCGACCTGTGAGGAGAAGGGCAATCAGGAATACTACCTGTGCGAGAACTGCGATAAATACTTCGCTGACGCGGCCGGCGAGGACGAGATCAGCGAATACGGAATTTCCATCCCGGCGGCCGGCCATGACTGGGGCGCATGGGAGATCACGCCATCGACCATCGGCAAAGATGGCAAAATGACCAGGAAGTGCTCCAGGTGCGACAAGTCTCAGGAGCAGACGATTCCGAAGGTTTCCCTGCAGCGGCTCGCCGTTGCCATCGGCGAAGCCCACAAGGTCATCGGGGACATCAAGATCTCAGAGGATGGAAGCGACGTCCTTCCGAGCGAACAGTGGATGACGCAGGAAGAGAAGGATACCCTCGGCGGTGCAATCGATACGGCAATCAGCGCGGCAACGGAGGTTCTGACCAATGGCGACGCCACCCAGGAAGATGTAAACAAGGCGGCCAAGGTCCTGGAGGATGCAGCTGAGGACTTCGAGCGCGCGGGGAAGCCGGGCACCAAGGAGGCAGATCCTCAGCCGGAACCGACTCCTCAGCCGGAACCGACTCCAACTCCGAAGCCGACTCCGACCCCAACGGACCGCAAGGCACAGAAGGGTAAGGACGGCACTGCCTTTGGACCGGGCGCATCCATAGAAGCGGCTGAAGCCGCGTTGGCAAAGATGACTTCCGACAAGGACCCGGCCGGGACCAAATTCGCTCCGCTCATGGTCAAGAGCACGAAGCAGACGAAGACCAGCGTCAAGCTCACCTGGAAGGTGGCCCGCGGAACGGCTAAATACGTCGTGTACGGCAACCTGACCGGCAAGGCCAACAAGATGAAGAAAATCACAACCCTCCCCGCCGGCAAGAAGACGTTTAACGTCAAGAAGGCGGCGGGCAAGAAACTCAAGAAGGGCAAATACTACAAGTTCATGGTCATCGCAATCGACAGAAACAGCAATGTTGTAAAGGCGTCCAAGATCATCTTCGTGTCCACCGCGGGCAGCAAGAAGGCAGCCAACAGCAAGAAGGTCGTCGTGAAGGCCAAGCTTACAAAGGCAGGAAAGACTCTGAAGAAGTACAAGAAGACTTCTGCCATCAGGATGAAAGTCGGTAAAACGACCAAACTGAAGAGCAGCCTGACCAAAAAGAAAAAGACCAGGGTTAAGAAACTTTCGGCCATCCGTTATGAGTCCTCCAACCCAGGAGTCGCAACGGTAACGTCCAAGGGTAAGGTGAAGGCGGTTAAGAAAGGAACGGCTAAAATCTACGTTTACGCGCAGAACGGTATCGCGAAGACCGTCAGGGTCGTAGTGAAATAACCGCATCTTTGAATAAAGTTTAAACTGAGATAAAAGAAGAAGGGAAGACAAGGATGAAGAGCATTGGGAAATTTCTGCGAACGTTTGGAATCGCGCTGTGCGCTTTTGTGGCAATCATAGCGATGAGCGCAGTCAGTTTTGCTGAGGAGGAGCAGGTTCAAACCAAAGGCTTTGAGCCGGTCAATTACACCGATGAAAAGGGCGAGACACAGACCCTGCAGGTGGATGATTATTACCTGGTGGACGAAACTGTAGATCGGACAGGCACCATGGGGGTTTCGGGACAGACACGTTGGTATGTTTCCTACGGAGGGACCCTGATGCAGAGGATCAAGGTCCAGGGGGATGTCAGGCTGGTTCTTGTAGATGACACAGATACGGAGGCTAAAAGCGGTATCGAGGTGCCGAAGGGAAGCTCCCTGAGCATCTACTCCTATGGGTCGAGCGGTCCATGGGGCCGGCTCATTGCGACCGGTACTAAAATGAACGCTGGCATCGGCAGCAACGGAGCCATCAACGATGATAACCCGGAGTGCGGCACGATCAATATTTACGGCGGCTGGATCAAAGCGACCGGAGGTCAGTATGCAGCGGGCGTCGGCGGCGGATACGGCAGAATCTATTATGATGAGGAATTCGGCGGAGACGGCGGAACGTTCCTGATGCAGGAGGGCACGCTCATAGCCCAGGGAGGTGAAGCCGGGGCCGGAATCGGCGGCGGCCGCAGAGGTGACAGCGGGACAATTACCATCAATAAAGGAATGATTACAGCGACTGCCGGCGCCGGCGGAGCCGGAATCGGCGGCGGCGAGGGCAGTGCCAGTACCGCGTCTTTTGAGACAGGAGGCTGCACTAACAAGATTACCATTAATGGCGGAGACGTTAGGGCATATGGCGCAGACGACAAGGACGGCTATGGCGGTGGAGCCGGGATCGGCGGCGGCAAGGGTGCCAACGGAACCAAAGGGTCTTACGATAAAAATAGTTCTACCGGCAAGAGCGGAAATGAGAACAAGATCCGGATCACCGGGGGCAAGGTCGAGGCCAGAGGCGCCGATAACGGCGGAGCCGGGATCGGCGGCGGCATGCATTCCATCAACGACTGGTATGATAATGGCGCTGGTGCCAATGTCGAGATCACCGGAGGGGAAGTCTACGCCTATGGCGGAGCGCAGGCTGCCGGAATCGGATCGACCAGATGCGAAATGGAGGGCAGCGGAGACACTATCATCACCGGCGGCAAAGTTGTAGCCCAGGGCGGTGATTATGCGGCCGGTATCGGTACGGGAAATGACCCGCACAGGCTTGCAGTGAATTCTCGCTGGGAGAAACTCTACAATATAGAAATTAGAGGTAATGCCGATGTGACAGCGACCGGCGGTAAGGAAGGAGCCGGAATCGGTTGCGGCAATGAAGGCCTTCGGTCGGCAGGAGCCCACGGAGACCTTGTAATCTCCGAGAATGCTAAGGTCACGGCTAAGGGCGGCAAATATGGCGCCGGCATCGGCGGCGGCGACCAGAATGTCAATGGCAGCGTCAATATTTCAGGAAACGCGGAAGTCACAGCTACCGGTGGATATGGCGGTGCCGGAATCGGTCTGGGCGATAATCCCGATAAAGAGTCCTATGCCGGCAAGATTACCATCAGCGGTGGTACAGTGAATGCCAACGGAGGTGAGTACGGAGCCGGCATCGGCGGCGGCGACACCTCGAATATGCTGTGCGCCCTTGATATCACCGGAGGCAGGATCACTGCAAAGGCAGGCAAGGAAGCAGCTGGAATCGGCGGCGGCAACCATACCTTTTGGAGCGGCGGCGGTAACGGCGGTGATGTCACCATCAAGTATCCGGAAGACATTACTGCGGACAACTATGTATATGCCATTTCCGGAGAGGACGCTTCTCCGATTGGCCGCGGCGATGATGGAGACAGCGACGGGAACCTTAATTTCAAATCGCGTCTTTCTGTAAAGAGCAATGACAGCGAGACCAGTCAAAGTGTTCTCGCAGAAAAAGATCCTGTAAGCACAGACAAGCGTATATCGACCTGTCAGAGCACCAATACTACAGAGGTGCTGATCCAGAATTGCGCACACAAGATGTCCTACACTTATCGGGATGTATTCCAACATACAGCACAGTGCAGTTACTGCAATGAGTCGTATCAGGAGCAGCACGACCCCAACGAGATCACTTGCAAAAAATGCAAGAACAACAATTATATCGTGACATTTAAGGAAGGCAAGGAAATGCGGAAAGAGCATTATATATCCGTTGAGCCTGGAAAGAGCTTTGTCTTCCCTGATTGTAATGAATCCCTGATCCCCGAAGGAATGGCCTTTGCTGGATGGGGAAATGGTACATATACAATGGAGCCGGGTAAGACAAGAAGGCCAGCAGGAAATGAAATGTGGTCTGCAGTTTATACCGATAAGGTGGTCATTAGCTTTGATTCGAATGGGGGAAGCGGGGTTATGCCCACTGTCGATTCGTATGAGGGATATATATATCGGCTTCCGGAATGCAAGTTCACAGCCCCTGAAGGTAAGGAGTTCGATCATTGGGAATTAGATGGTGAGATTTATTACCCAGACGGCTCTTATGAAGTTGGCACTAAAGATGCGGTCTTTACTGCTGTCTGGAACGATCATGACTTTAGCTGGGACGGTGCGCACCATGAGGGTAAAGCAGCGACCTGTACGGAGCCGGGCAGCAATGAATACTGGGAATGTAAGTTGTGCAAAAGATGTTACCGGGATGCAGAAGGTAAGCTGGAGATTTCCAGAGCTGATATCGCAATTCCTGCTAAAGGCCACCAGTGGGATGAGCCGACCTACACCTGGTCCGATGACTTCGAAACAGTAACGGCATCACGTGTCTGCTTGAACGATGCAGCCGGGGATCATACTGAAATAGAGATCGCAAATACAGTAGAAGAGACAACAAAACCGACCTGCTTTAAGGAAGGACAGACTGTGTTCACGGCCCAGTTTGACAACCCAGCCTTTAAGAAGCAGACGAATACCATCGTACTCGATAGAGTAGGACATAACTGGAGTGATTGGATAGATAACGGGAACGGAACAGAGACACGTAGCTGCCTCAATGAAGGATGCGGTGCAACAGAGACTCAGGATAAGGATCATGTCCACTCCATGATACATTACAACAGAGTCGAGCCAAAGTGCGAAGAGCAGGGTAAGAAGGAGTATTGGAAGTGTGAAATCTGCGAAAAACTATATACAGATGAGACTGGCAATCAGGAAATAACCGATGAGGGGTCTCTTGGAATTTCGGCAACAGGTCATAAGTTTGGTGAGCCTGTGAGCGCGGTCATTAAAGAAGCTTCCTGTAATGAGGAAGGTGTCGTCAGAGTCAGATACAGTTGTGAGCGCTGCAACTTTGCTAAGGATGAGCATCCAAATACACCGGCGCTTGGGCACAGATGGGATTCCGGCATTGTGACAACGGCCGCCTCCTGCGAGGAAGCCGGAGAGAAGACTTACACATGTCTCAACGACGCGGAGCACACGAAGAAAGAGACCATCCGGGCCCTCGGCCATGACTGGGGTGACTGGATTATAGAAACCGGACAGGATGGCATGATATATGAGGTGCGTCACTGTACACGATGTGTCGCGAAAGAACAGGTGCCAAAGGGGGATGCCGGATGCGCTCACGAGCAAGTGACGATTAAAGAAGGAACACCGGCAACCTGTACTGAGAGCGGTCTGAAAGACCAGTACCAGTGTGAGGAATGCGGAGCCTATCTCATCAAGGGAGAGGACGGCAATTACACAATGGTTACAGCCGCGGATTATGAGGAGTACATTTCAGACCAGACAATTCGGCCTTTGGGACACGACTGGGGCACTCCATCTTACGTTTGGGCTGATGATAACACTACTGTCAAGGCAACTTGCACCTGCCGGCGCAGTGGCTGCAGCAGCGACCCGTTGACCGAAACCGCAGAAGTTACGAAGACGGAGAAGCCTGCGACCCGGTTCAAGGACGGGGAGATGCAGTACATTGCCCAGTTTAATGAAGACCTCTTTGAAACTCAGATCAAGAAGGAGCGTATTCCGGCTACCGGTGAGGAGGATGTGATCGCAGCTGCAGCGGATGCTGAAACATTACTTGCTACGGCAAACGAGATCAACCCGAAAGATTTCTCGGCCAAGACGTATGCTGCGGTCAGGACTGCTATGAAAGAACTGAACAAGGTGCTGAATGATGATGCATGCACCGCGGAAGAGATCAAAACAGCGACACAGGCTCTGCAGAGTGCGATCGATGGTTTGAAGACGGATGCTCAGGAAGATGCCGAGGCTATGATTGCCAAGGCCAAGGCCATCAAGAAAGGAAACTACTCGAACAAGTCCTACGCAGCAGTGACAAATGCCATCAAGGCCTTGGAAAAAATCCTTGCGGACAAGGAAGCTACGGATGGCCAAGTCAAAACAGCCACCCAGAATCTGGACAAGGCCATCAAGGCCCTGAAGATGAACCAGAAGCTGAACATCAAGAAGAAGACCATTAAGATCAAGGCCAAGAAGCTTAAGAAAAAGGCCAGAAAAGTGAAGCCGCTGACCGTCAAGGGAGCCAAGACCAAGGTTACCTACAAGGGCGTCGGGCTCAACAAGAAGTCGAAGAAGGCCTTGAAAATCAACAAGAAGACCGGCAAGATCACGGTCAAGAAAAAGACCAAGAAGGGCACCTATAAGATGAAAGTTACTGTAACTGCAGCCGGCAGCGCTAAGTATGAACCGGCGAAGAGGACGGTGACCGTAACCATCAAGGTCAAGAAGTGATTTAAGAGAAGCTGATGCATGGCCGGCAAAGGCTGCGCATCAGCTTTTTCCTCAATATGCCGAAACGACTTTTCGAGGTTTAGGCCATTTTAAGGGGGTCAAACCTCGAAAGTTCCTTCATAAATAATCGTAAAAAGGCAGGTCAGAATTCTAAATTCGAGGTCAGACCGGTCTCAGAAGGCCAAAACCTCGAAAATGGAGCGGGCATACAGCAGATATCCAGCCTGGCAAGAACGACTTTTCGAGGTTTGGGCCGGTTTAAGGGGGTCAAACCTCGAATGTTCGTTCCGACCCGCACTATCAGGAAAAACGAAAGGGGAAGAGAATGCAGTTCATTCGGATGACATGGAGCAAAGGCAGGTCAGCGCTGGTTGCAGCAGCATTGCTTACCATAGTGATCGCATGCAGCGGGGGGCCTGCTTTTGCAGAGCAGGAAGCTGTGAACTACCTGGACCAGGATGGGAACAGGCAGACCGTGAGCGAGTACACGACCATCACCAGCGGCACCAGCCGTCTCGACGGCGAGTGGTATGTCGTGAAGGATTCGGTTAAGATTGAATCTCGCGTGGAAGTCAAGGGGGATGTCAAGCTGGTTCTGATGGACGGGGCGAGGCTGGAGTGTAAGGATGGAATCCACGTTTCCGGCAGCAATGCGCTGACTGTATACGGGCAGAATGCGGATCCGGCCAAGGCCGGTAAACTGATCGCTTCGGGCAGCTCTGAGAATGCAGGCATCGGCGGAGATGAAGATTCGGACGCCGACGCTAAAGGAAACTGCGGGAAACTGCTCTTTTTCGGCGGCTGGATCGAGGCGGATTCCGGTCGTTACGCAGCTGCCATCGGTACGGGCAATAACCCGAACACTTCTTCCGCAACTGCGGCTTACCGCGACCTGTACCATATCGAAATCGACGGAAGCGCGAAGGTCGTAGCGACCGGCGGACCGGAAGCAGCCGGCATCGGATCCGGCAATGAAGGCGCCGGCAGAAGCGGAATGATTATGATTTCCGGGAATGCGGATGTTACTGCGCAGGGAGGCCTTTACGGAGCGGGCATCGGCGGAGGAGACCAGGGAGCCAATGCGACGATCCAGATCAACGGCGGAACCGTCAATGCTACCGGCGGCTCCGGCGGCCCGGGCATCGGCAGCGGTGATGACTGCAAGCTCGTCTGCAGCGGCATTTCCATCCGCGGCGGTACGGTCAATGCGCAGGGCGGCGATTACGGAGCGGGCATCGGCGCAGGTGATACAGGGAATATGAAATCCCGGGTGTACATCGCAGGCGGCCAGGTTACTGCAAAGGCAGGCAAGCAGGCTGCCGGAATCGGCGGCGGCAACTATACCTTCTGGAGCGGCGGCGGCAGAGGCGGAGACGTGGAGGTCAACCTCAAAAACAGTGACGATGACAGCTTCGTCCATGCCGTGGGGGCTGAGGGCTGCTCGGCCATCGGACACGGAGACGGAGAATCGTATTCCGGCGACCTTGATATTGGCGTCGGGAGCGTGGTCAGGACGGATCCCGGGGCGGCCAGCATTGAAGATCTGAAAAAGTCTGACTGGTCCCTGAGCCTGATGTCCGCGCGCGCCGAAGACTGTCAGGGGAATCGGACAGCGCTGATTGAAAAATGCAGGCATACTATTCCCAAATATTCCTATATCGATGAGCAGAGACACATGCTGCGCTGCAGTTACTGCGCATATGAAGAGGAACAGACACATACGTTCGACGAAACGAAGCCCTGTAAACAATGTAATTACGCAGGAGAAGTCTGGACGATCCAGCTGAAGGAGGGAAGGAACGGAGGATATAACCACGATATCAAAATTGCCAAAGGGAATAAAGCAATCTTACCGGACTGCATGAAGGATTTTATCCCATCCTACAGGGAATTCATCGGCTGGGCAACTCCGGAGCAGATGGAGTCAATCGAGGGCATCAACCTGGATGCTCCGAAGACAGAAGAGGAAATAGAGAAGATAGAGGCTGTGATCCGGGATATCTCGAAGCCGGGCAAGGAAATCGAGGAGCAGCAGGGGCTGACCTACGTTGCCCTGTACACGAAGAAAGTCATTTTGAGAATTACCCCGAATCAGGGGGACGGCAGTTCCATCCTTCAAAACGAAAAGATGTTCTCGACGGTTACTCTGCCGGAGGGCGAGGTCTTTACTGCTCCGGAAGGAAAAGCCTTTGACTCATGGATGATCGACGGGAAGAACTACCCGGCTGGATCTGAGTACAAGATCACGAGGTGCGAAAATGACTTCGGAATCCTGGAATGCGCTGCAGTCTGGGTAGATCATACGCATGACCTGGTCTATTATGAAAAGAAACTTCCGACCTGCGAAGAGAGAGGCAACGGTAATTATTGGAAGTGTGAAACCTGTCATCGCTGCTTCCTGGATAAGGCCTGCACGAGAGAAATCAGAGAGGCTCAGACGGAGATTCCGGCACGGGGCCATTACTGGGGCGAGACGGCGTACATCTGGTCGGATGACAACAGTGAGGTGACGGCGAAGCGGACCTGCCTTTGGGACAATACGCATGTCATAGAAGAAACGGTAAAGACAGACTTTGTCGAGACGAAGAAGGCTACCTGTACGGAAAACGGCAGCGGAATGTATGTACCAAGGGAATTTACGACCGATGGATTCGAGGAAAAGCCGAAGAATGTAACGACGGACAAAGCTCCCCATACATGGGGTGAAGGCGATGATGGCGAGGGCTGGATCCCGAAAGCCGATGATGAGAGCATGCTGATTCGAACCTGCCAGGTCTGCGGAGCGACCGAGGAAAAGGAGAAAGGCCACGAACACGACTGGGAGCACCATGAAGCGATCCTGCCGACCTGCACGGACTCCGGAATGAAGGAGTACTGGGCATGTAAGGACTGCGGCAAGTGGTATGCGGATGAAGGCGGAGTCCAGGAAGTCACGGAAGATGCGTGGAAAATCCCTGCAAAAGGGCATGTCATGGGTGATTACGAGACGATCGGTGAAACTCCGGCCACCTGCACGGACCACGGATCCCTGACCGTCCAGAGAAAATGCACCATCTGCGGGGAAGCCGATCCAACGCCGCTGACTTATACGACGGACCCGCTCGGACATGAGTGGGACAACGGGGTGGTGACTAAGGCAGCGACCCGCTTAGAACCCGGCACAAAGACCCTCACCTGCCTGCACGATTCGTCCCATACGAAAACACTGTGGATTCCTGCCACGGGAGGCCCCGAAGAGGTCGCCGCTGCGGCGGAAGCGGAGGCGCTGATTGGAAAAGTGCGGGCCTTGAATCCTAAAGTCTGGTCGGCCAGGTCCTATGCAGCGGTGAAGAGCGCGCTGAAGGGGCTGGAAACCATCCTTGCAGATCAGACTGCGAGTGCTGCCCAGATCAAGGCGGCGACCCAAAAGCTGGACAAAGCCGTCAAGGCGCTGAAGAGGGATCAGAAGCTCACCGTCAAGAAGAAGACCATCAAGATCAAGGCGAAGAAGCTGAAGAAAAAGGCGCGGACCGTGAAACCACTGACTGTGAAGGGAGTTAAGACCAAGGTCAGATACAAGGGCGTCGGCCTCAATAAGAAGTCGAAGAAGGCGCTGAAGATCAACAAGAAGACCGGCAAGATCAAGGTGAAGAAAAAGACCAAAAGGGGCACCTACAAGATGAGGGTCACCATCACCGCAGCCGGCAGCTCGAAGTACGAACCGGCAAAGAAAACGGTCACGGTCGTGATCAAGGTAAAGAAATAATCGGCGGGAATCATACCGGAAAGACGAAAGAGGGCTCAGCTTAATGAGCCTTCTTTTTGTGGGCTGATTTTTATTTTGATCTGCCTTTCTTCGGTAGACGGGCAGGCTGGTGGATGATAAAATATATTCTGGATAAGACTAGGAAAAGGGATTAAAGAAACTAGATGAAGAAGGGAATTATGATGAACTGCAAACACATCGGGACACTTGTTTTTTTGCTGGTGGCCATGGCGGCTTTTTTTGCGCTGCCCGCGGCGGAAGAGGCCTATGCGGCGCAGGATCCGGTCACTTATGTGGACCAGGGAGGAACGCCCCATCAGATCAAAGACTACACCGTTCTGAAAGGCACTGAGAAGGAGATCGGCACCGATGAGGGCGCGTGGTATGTGGTCAATAAAGATACCACCTTTGAGAATACTCTGAATGTGACGGACGGGAAAAAGGCAAAGATCCTTATCTGCAAGGGTGTGACCATGAAGTGCGAGAATCGGCTGACCGTCAGCAGACTTAACGAGGAAATAGTTTCCGAACTTGCCATCTATGGTGAAGAGAAAGAAAGCGGAACGCTGGATGTCTACGGAGGGTGGGTCTCAGGGGCTGCCGCACTGGGCGGCGCCGAAAACCGCTCGTGCGGTAAGATCGAGATCTACAGCGGCAAGGTAAAGGCCTATCGTGAAGGAATGGCCATGCTCCATGGTGGAGCTGCCATCGGAGGAGGTAAAGATGGAGACGGCGGACAGATCTATATATACGGCGGAAATGTAGACGCCCGAAACAAATCTTCCGGGACAGGAATTGGCGGTGGCCATTACGGGGCTGCGGGCGACATCCAGATCTCCGGGGGAACTGTCACGGCCAGAGCCGGCAATTATGGCGCAGGCATCGGCAGCGGCTCTGACGCAGGGGACAAGAACAACAACAGTCATATTCTTATTAGCGGAGGAGACGTCACAGCTATAGCCCATTCAGGCGGAGCTGGAATGGGCGGCGGTGACCACACCCCGGGGGGAACGATTAAAATCACAGGGGGCAAGGTCACCGCATCGTCGGCCAGGAACAGCTGGATTGACTGCGGAGCAGGAATCGGCGGAGGTAACGAAGCAAACGCCGGAACAATCATAATCGACGGCGGCTATGTGGATACAAGTTCGGCCGTTGCAGGCATGGGATGCGGAGAAGACTGCGAGTCTGATTCGGAAGGATATACAGGCTACATATATATCAATGGAGGAACCGTTATTGCAGAAGCTGCTTCGGGCGCTGAGTCTGCCGGTATTGGTGGATCCAATGAAGCCGATGGATGCTACGTGAGAATTACAGGAGGAAATGTTACAGCGCAAGGCGCCGGTTATAATGTGCTCATGATGTCTGCCAGCAACGGCGGCGCCGGGATTGGCGGCGGCGATAATGGCAGCGGCGGTAGAACCGAAATCTATGGCGGAACGGTCAAGGCCACCGGCGGTTACGATGGCGCCGGGATTGGCGGCGGTGACCACGCTAAGGGCGGTGAGATCCTGATCGCCGGCGGAAATGTGACGGCAACAGGAAAGATCGGCGGCGCCGGAATCGGCGGCGGTGAAGCCCAGACCAGCGGCAACATCACCATCACCGGCGGAACTGTAGAGGCGACGGGTGGCGCTCATAACAGCTGGAGCGGCTCCGGAATCGGCGGCGGCGATGCTGCCAGCGGAAGCGCGGCAGGAGAGACCATCAGGATCAGCGGCGGAACCGTGACAGCAAAGGGTGGCAACGAGTCAGCCGGAATCGGCGGCGGTGACGACGGCGGCGCCGGAAATGTCGTGATTGACGGCGGAACCGTATACGCCTACGGCGGTAAATATGCCGCGGGCATCGGAACAGGGCAGGATCCCGCGGACGAGCGCCGGGGCGACGGATCTCTAGTCGTGAACGGAGGTCAGGTGAACGCTTACGGCGGGACTGATGCGGCCGGAATCGGCGGCGGTGAGACCATGAGCGGAATCAAGGCAACCATCACCGGCGGTACAGTATACGCGGAAGGCAAAAGCTATGGCGCCGGAATCGGTGGCGGCGAGGATTCCAATGGAGGCGATCTGACCGTCAGCGGCGGCATTGTCACGGCGGTTGCGGGTGACGACTGCAACGCGGTCAAAGAAAATGGTGGCAGTTCCATCGGCTGCGGCCAGGGTGTAAACAAAGCGAGCAGCGATGCGGAGAGCGCGATTTTCGGTAAGCTGACGCTTAGCGATAATGCCATGGTCAAGGTCGGAGACAACGTTTCCGGCGTACAGCCGGTAAAGGCGGATGCGCGCAAAAGCGATCTTCACTGGAGAAACTGCGCCCAGATTGTGCCTTGTACTCATGAAGGAGCGACGACCTTTGTTAAAGATGAGAGCGGACATAGGATTCAGGGATGTACCTACTGCGGGCTGAATCAAGGTGAGAAGGAAGCCCATGAGTACAGCGAGGGCCTGTGCACGATCTGTGGATATGAGCAGCCTCGCACAATTACGGTCAGTTTCGCTGCGGGTGAGCACGGAACCGGAACCATGGATCCTCATATGGCATATGACGGCGAGAAGTATGCCCTGCCGAACTGCGGGTTTGAACCGGCATCAGCAGAATATGAATTTGCCAGCTGGAAGGTCGATGGAAAGGAACTGAAACCGGGAGCGAAAATCGAGGTAACGAAGGACGTTAATGTCACCGCGGACTGGAAAGAAGCGGGAGGAAATGTCTGGAACGATCTGGAGAGCAAGTTAGAGAAGGGAGCCGATGCCCTGATCACGCTCGACGACGATGTAAAGGCGACGTCTCAATCCGATGTTCTGGAAGTGATCAGAACCGTCACCTTAGATCTGAACGGATATACCCTGGACAGGAACGGGCAGAAAGGATCTGCCTTGGCTATACAAGGCAGCGGCAGCAGCGGAATCGGCAATCTGACCCTGATGAACGGAACTGTGATCGCAGGCCTAGGCCCGGCCATCGGGGTACACGAGGGCTCCAGCCTATTCCTGCAGGACTGCACGGTCTCTGCGGCAGGCTATGCCGGTGTGAATGCGGAAGGCAGTGTGAGTATCGCCGGACGTGTCTGTCTGATCGGGACCAGAGATAATGATGGAGACAGGGATGGCGGCATCTACCTTATCGGG
>JAZNNY010000038.1:0-4955 GCA_045580505.1 Lentihominibacter sp. | reverse complement strand
TTCACCTTCTCGAAATCCTTCTTACGCCGGACGATCCACAGGTCGATCAGTTCCTGCGGGAATACGCCGCCGGCAGTCAGATACTCGTGGTCAGCCTCCAGCGCCAGGCACGCCTCGAGCAGATTGGTCGGAAGCGACTGGATCAGCTTCTTCTGCTCCTCGTTCAGCGTGTACAGGTTGAAGTCGTACGGGCCCCAGCCTTCCTTGATCGGATCGATCTCATTCTTTATCCCGTCGATGCCTGCCATCAGGATCGCGGCGAACGCATAGTACGGATTGCAGGTCCCGTCCGGATTTCTGAGTTCGAACCGCTTGGTCTCAGGAGATTTGGCGTAGGCCGGGATCCGGATGACGGAGCTGCGGTTGGCTGTCGCGAAGCCGATCGTAACCGGTGCCTCAAAGCCCGGCACCAGCCGCTTATAGGAGTTGGTCGAGGGATTCGTGAATGCGCAAAGGCTGGCTGCGTGCTTCAGCAGTCCGCCCATGAAGTGCATGGCGGTCTTTGACAGATGCGAGTACTCGTCTCCGTAGAAGAGCGGCTTGCCATCCTTGAACAGATGCATGTGTACGTGCAGGCCCGAACCCGCTTCATCGTAGATCGGCTTGGGCAGGAAGGTCGCCGTCCGGTTGTCCTCGATGGCAGTGTTCTTGATGACGTATTTAGCGATCATGGTCGCGTCTGCCATTTCAGTCATCTCGCCGAGTTCAACTTCTACCTCCACCTGGCCGGGGCCGCCGACTTCATGGTGGTGGTACTTGACCTTGACGCCCCAGTCCTCCATGGTCATGCAGATCTTGGATCTGGTGTTGTAGGTAATGTCCTGAGGGATATCCGCATGATACCCTTTCTTGCGGCCGACCTGATAGCCCTTGTTTCTGATGTCATCCTCGATCGCGGTATTCCACTCCGCCTGGGCGGTGTCCACCTGACAGAAAACAGCATCCGGCCTGGCCGCGTAGGCCACCTGATCGAAGAGATAGAACTCGTATTCCGGTCCCACGATCATCTGATCCGCGATTCCCTGCTCCCTCATGTACTGCTCCGCCGCCAGAGACACATTTCTCGGATACTGGTTGAATGGCCGGTTCTCCGGCTCATCGATCACGAAGACATCCCCCATCATGGTGATGGTCGGCACCTCGACGAAGTTGTCAACGATGGCCGTCGTCAGGTTCGGGATGAACACCATATCCGACTTCTCGATCGGCGCGTAGCCGTAGTTGGAACCGTCAAAACCGATCCCTTCCGTCATGGTCTTCTCGGTGAACCGGTCCGCGGGAATCGACAGGTGCCTCCACCTGCCCTCCAGATCGACCATCTTGAAGTCGATCATTTCAATGTTCTTTTCTTCGATTACCTTCTTTACATCTGCTACTGACTTAAACATTCTTCTTCTCCACTTTTTATCTTAAGACTATACTTACACCGTCTCTTCGAACTCGCTGCCGCAGTGCGGGCACCGAATCCGGATTCTGCCGGCACCGACCGGCACCTGCAGGCTGCCCTTGCAGTTGGGGCAGATAAAAATGCGCTTGCCCGGGGCAGGCTTCTGTTTTCTCTTGCTGAAACCGGCACCCGGACCGGAGCTGCCGCGGGATCCCCTTCCCCCGGTGAACCTGCTTTTTAACTCGAGGTACTTCATATTCTCCTGCTGCCGTTTGGCTATGTTCCGTGAAAACATCCTGCAATAGACGAAAATCAGGATCAGCACCACCAGCACGTTGAGGAAGTGCTTCGGCACGAAAATACCGATCACGATCAGGATCGCCCCCAGAATCAGAAGAAATCGATTCAACTCATCTGTTCCGTACCTCCCGTACATATACCTTGAAAACCAGTTCCTGAATCCGTTCATAATGTCCTCCGTTATCTATCCGAATACTTCCTGCGCCGCCTCAACTGATTTCATCGCATCCTTGCAGTAGTAGTCCGCGCCGATCTTCTTCGCATAGTCCTCCGTGAGCACCGCACCTCCCACCATGATCCGGCAGTCCGGCGCAGCAGCCTTCACTGCAGCAATGGTCTCTTCCATGCTCTTCAGCGTGGTCGTCATGAGCGCGGACAGGCCGACCAGCTGGATCTTTTTCTCTTTCACCGTCTCCACGATCTCCTGCGCCGGAACGTTCTTGCCCAGGTCGATCATGTGATATCCGTAGTTGTCCATGATGACCTTGACGATGTTCTTACCGATGTCGTGGATATCTCCGTGGACGGTGGCGATCACAACATCACCGAGGCTTGCCGCATCCGTTCCGGACCCCGCAAGCCGTTCTTTGATGACCTCGAAGCCGGCCTGGGCCGCCTGGGCCGCCTGCAGCATCTGGGGCAGGAACAGGGTCCCCGCCTCGAACTTCTTACCGACCCGGTCAAGCGCCGGGATCATGAAACTGTTTACGACCTCCATCTCGGGCCGCTCCTGCAGGAGGCTCTGTACAGCGGCAACTGTCTCCGCCTCCAGGCCCTTTTCTATGCTGGCGAAAATGTCGCCGGACAGGCCGGCCCGCTGCCCGCCGCCGGATGCTCCCGCAGCCCGTGCTCCGCCTCCCGGTGCTCCGTCTCCCGGTGCTCCAGCCGAAATCTGAAGTTCTGCATCGCTGTCCACGATGCTCCCGATCGCCTTCTTGTCAGTATATCTGCCGATGAAAGCCTGGGCTGTCTCATCCCGGTTCTTCAGCACGTTGAAGGCATAGATGGACGCCATCATGTCCTCATCGTTCGGATTGATGATTGGAAGATCCAGCCCGTTTTCAAGTGCCATTGTGAGGAAAGTCCGGTTGACTACCGGTCGCAGCGGGAGACCGAAGCTGACGTTGGAAACTCCAAGCGCGGTCGCAAGACCGAGCCGGTCCTTCACCATCCGGACTGCGCGCAGCGTCTCGCCCACTTCCTTCTGCTGTGCAGAGGCTGTCAGCGTCAGGCAGTCGATGATCACATCCTGACGATTGATTCCATACTCCATCGCCCGGCGCATAATGCGCTCCGCAATGGCGAATCTCTGCTCTGCCGTATCCGGGATTCCTCCCTCATCCAGTGTGAGTCCAATGACCGCCGCCCCATATTTTTTCACGAGCGGCAGAACCTGCTCCAGCGACTTCGCCTCTCCGTTTACGGAGTTCACGATCGCTTTCCCGTTGTACACTCTAAGTGCCGCTTCGATGGCCTCAGGGTTCGATGAATCGATCTGCAGCGGCAGATCGGTGATCGACTGCAGCAGTTTGATCACCTTCGGCATTACCTTCACTTCATCGAGTCCCGGAACGCCCACATTCACATCCAGGATCTCTGCCCCGGCATCGATCTGCGCGATCGCCTGCGACAGGATATAGTCGTAGTCGCCATCCAGCAGGGCCTGCTTCATGCGCTTTTTCCCGGTGGGGTTGAGCCTCTCTCCAATGACGGTCACGTGATCGACCGTCACGACTCTGCTGCGGCTTGAGAGCTTCAGCTGCGCTCCTGCGATATCCTTAAACGAAGTCATATACTGGATGCCGTCGCCGAAGCCCGAAGTGCTTCCATAATATCTGCCTCCGGCAGGTTCATACCCTCCGTATACCTCTGTGATCTCCTTTAATTTCCGAATGTAATCCGGATCCGTCCCGCAGCAACCCCCGAGCATGTTGATCCCGGCACGGACAAATGGCAGCATCATCTCTGCAAACTGGTCCGCGCTGATTGTATATTCTCCCGTCGCGGGATCCGGCAGGCCAGCATTCGGTTTGGCGAACAAAGGCAGGTCGGTATAGTTTCTCAGTTCGCAGATCATCGGATAGATCTGCTCCGGTCCGAGGGAGCAGTTGATGCCCATCGCATCCACCCCGAGTCCTTCGAGGCACAGCGCCATCGTCTCAAGGCTCGTTCCGGTAAAGGTCCGCCCGCCTTCATCAAAGGACATGGAGACCATCACCGGCAGATCTGAATTCTCCTTCGCGGCCAGTACCGCCGCCTTCGTCTCGTAGAGGTCGGTCATCGTCTCGATCACGACCAGGTCGGCTCCGGCCTGAACGCCTGCCTTTACAAGCAGCCGGTAGGTATCATAGGCCTCTTCAAACGTGACCGTTCCCAGCGGTTCTACCATCTCCCCGAGCGGCCCCATGTCAAGAGCCACGAAGAGTTCTCTGCCCCAGCCGGCCATTTCCTCCCGGACCTTTTTGCCGGGAGCGATGAGCCTGCGGATGTCCTCCTCGATCAGCTCGCCCCGCTGAGCGATCCGGTGCCGGTTGACCGTGAACACCGGCGCATAGAGGATGTCAGAGCCCGCCTCGGCATAGCGGCGGTGAATCCGCTCGATCATCTCCGGATGCGCCAGCAGGTAATCGTTCTGATCCTCGTCCGAACGCATCCCCGCCTGCTGCAGCTGGGTTCCCATCGCGCCGTCGAGGATGTATGTGTTCTTTTTGAAATCAAGCGCCATCTTCCCAATTCTCCTTTTCTCTGTTCCAACAAGCGTATTATACATCACACGGCAGGGTAAATACAATGTAGCCCTTGTGAAGATTCAATGGTATACTGTGATACAGGAGGCCAGTGGATATGGAATATTTCGGAATGATACCCGGCCAGAGCAGCCGGCTTTCAAAAGTCACTAAATGGTTTGTTGCCGCCGTTGCGGTCTACATGGGGATTCGCGGCGTGCAGGCGGGACTCTGGTATTACATCCCCTTTGCCCTGGCTCTGGTCGTCGTCGCCTTTTACCGCAAGGAACAGGCTCTCTCTGATCAGGGCGTCGATTTCCGGCGCGTCTTCATCGTCTACAAGACGCACGACATCTGGCCCTGGGAGGAGGTTACACGGATCATCGCCGACTACGAGACCATGAAGCCCACCGCCATGCTCCTCATCTCAAGAGGCAGCAAGAATCGGCAGATCCTGATGGTGGAGGAGGAAGCGAAGAAGATCGTCCAGCTGGCGACAAAAAAGAACCCGAAGATCGTCCTTCAGACGCAGGACGCCTCCG
>JAZNNY010000037.1:0-62351 GCA_045580505.1 Lentihominibacter sp. | reverse complement strand
CGCTTGGCCTCCGACTTCCTCAGCGCAGATTCGGATATAAGCGTTACTGCAAGTCCGGTGCCGACGGCGGAAATGCCGGTCGTTATCACTTCAGGCCTTGAGGGCAAGGGAGAAGTGAAGTGCTTCTCCAGTGCGGATAAGAAAGATAGGTACGCGATTGGAGAGAATGAGGAGGGCGAAGCGATTCTCGGCGTACCGACGAAGATCAGTTTTGATAAAGGCGAAGGACGCGAAGACGAGGAACACAGCATGGAAGCTGCTGACGCGGTCTGTGGAGCAGTCTATAAGCTTCCCCAGTGCTCTTTCATAGCGCCGCGGGATTATACCTTCAAAGGCTGGAAGGCCGAAGGCGAAGAAGATGACGCCGCCAGGAAGGCAGGCGAGAAGATCAAAGTCTCCAAAGACATGAAACTGATCGCGGTCTATGAATACGCACCGGAAACGGTGACGGTTAGGATCGACGCGGGTAAAGGCCACGAAGCGATCGCTCAGAAGATCGCAGAAGAACTGAACAAAGCGGAAGCGGACAGCGCGACCGCAGAGGGCACCGTTGTCACGACCCAGATGTTTGAGGACGTGCCGGTAGCCAAGGCCGAAGAAAGAATCTGCGCGACTCTTAAGAAAGCGGGGATCCAGTACGATGGCGAAGACGGCGAGTACGGAAACAAATGGACGAAGACCGTCGGCCTGAAGCAGCTGAAAGACTACGAAAGCATAGAAGCCTACCGGCAGGCGGAGCGGCAGGATACAGAAGGTCATGGCGGAGAACGCATCGATAAGCTCGGCAGGACCTTCTATGTTCACTGGTACAAACCCATTGAGGAAGTGGCTCTGACCATTGAAAAACCGGTCTGCGGAACTGAAGTCAAGCTGGGCGAGGACGGAAAGCCCGACCACACGCCGGGCCTCAAGGTCACCGCGCTGCCGTCAGATGACGTTGTCACCATACAGAGAGACTGCTGGACGATCAATGGCGGCCTCGGATACTTTGAGGGAGTTATGACCGGGGGCGGAAGTTGCGAAGCATTCAGCTTTGTCGCACCTGCTTTTGGATATTATTTCCCGCCTGACGTGAAGGTCGCGGTAAACGGGACGGCACCTGGAGAAAAAGACAGTGTGACTGCGCTCGAACTGATGCTGAGGTCAGTCATTAGTGTAGATGTGGTGCATGACTGCGGAGAGGACCCAACTCCGACCTGGGAGTGGAACGGATACGAGTCGGCTACGGCAACCTTCACCTGCAAGGCAGGTGAGCCGCACAAGGTTCAGGTGGCGGACGATGAGATCGATAAAGTAGTGCAGCAGGAAGCAACCCACAATCAGGAAGGTGTCATCAACTATACAGCAGCCGTCATGTTCCAGGGCGAGGGTCCCTATACGAATACTCTTGTACAGAGGGTGCCTAAAACCGGGGAACACGAGTGGAGTGAACCAGGCCTCACATGGACGGATGATAGGACACAGGTGCTGGCTAAGAGGGCCTGCACGAAGGACGGAGCGCATCACTTTGATACAGAGTTGGCAAATGTGACCCACGAGGTAACGAAGCAGCCGACCTGCACAGAAAATGGAGAAACCACCTATACGGCAGTGTTCGAAAATCAGGACTTTGCGTCGGATTCCGTTGTAGTGAATGACATTCCTGCCCTGGGACACGACTGGGGTGAATGGGAGACCGTAACCCCTGTTACGGAGACCACAGAAGGTCAGGAGGTCCGTACATGTCAGCGGGAAGGATGCGGGGAGAAAGACACCCGTCCGATCCCGAAAAAAGATCACGTACACACACTGGTTCCGGTCGAAGCACAGGTAGCAACCTGTGAAGCTGATGGCTGTGAGGCCTACTGGGTCTGCCAGGGAGAGTTCGGATGTGGCAGGTGCTTTGATGGAGCAGATGCGGAGACAGCAAATGAAATCGAAGCGCCGATCATTCCGGCAACAGGACACGCCTATCAGTGGAACTGGAGCAATGACTGCCAGTCTGCAAGTCTGAACTGCCAGAATGAAGGCTGTGAGCATCCATCGCTGGAGGCAAAAGTAACGGCAACCAAAATAGAGGCGACCTGTGAGGAAGATGGTAAAATCGTGTACACGGCAGTTGCTTCGTATGGTGAAGGCAGTCAGAAACAGACCTACACTGATATCAGAGAGGCCCCGATCAGCAAACTCGGCCATAAGTGGGGCGACTGGATGAAACTCGACGGTGATCAGCATCAGAGAGTGTGCCAGAATGATCCGGCCCATACCGAGACAAAGGCACATGAATGGAATGACGGGGAAGTGACGGTCTGGCCGACTCCTACGAGTGAGGGCGTCAGAACGTTTACCTGCGAGGTCTGTCATGCGACGAGAACAGAATCAATTGACAAAATCGACCCGGAAGAAGCAGTTCCGTTTACCGGTGATCTGGTCAATTTGAGCAGAAAAGCGTTCGTCTATAACGGAAACGTGCAGAAGCCGGAGGTAGAGGTCAAGTTCCAGGGAGAAACGATTCCTCCGAGACAGTATGAGGTGACCTATTCGGACGAAGGCAGTATGAACGTGGGAACGTATACTGTCACAGTAAAGATGAAAGAAGGAGAAGGGTTCACCACCGATCCTGTCACCAAGAACTACACCATAGCGACGAAGGAAATCACGGCCGAAGATATCGAATTCTCAAAACAGGTTCCTTATAACGGAAGTGAGCAGAGACCGGCGCTCAAAGTTATGTCTGAAGGAAATGCTCTGACGGAAGACAGGGACTATACTGTCGTTTGGCCGGAGAAATCCGTGGACATCGGAGACTATACCGCGTCCATTCAGGGCAAAGGAAACTGCGAGGGTCAGGTCAGTGTGGACTACGCCATCGTGAAGGGAGACCTTAAGAACAGCAAGGTCACGCTTTCCAAAGCCAAATTCATCTACAACAGAAAGGCTCAGCGGCCGGCCCTGAAGGTGACGGCGGGCGGATCGGTCCTGAAAGAAGGAACGGATTACAAGGCAACCTGGTCCAACAAGAACAGCACCAACGCGGGCACTTACAAGGTGACCGTGACCGGCCTTGCAAACTATACAGGCCAGGCCAGCGTCAGCTACACCATCGGCAAAGCAGCGGGCACGCTGAAAGTCAAGGCCAAGGCGCCTAAGCTCAAGGCCAAGAAGCTGAAGAAGAAGAAACAGAACATCACCCGGAAGAAGGCAATGGTTGTTTCCGGCGTGCAGGGCAAGCTGACCTACACTAAGGTGAAGGTGAACAAGAAGAAGAAAATCGCCAAGAAGTTCACCATCAACAAGAAGACCGGCAAGATCACCGTCAAGAAGGGTGTGAAGAAGGGCACCTATAAGATGACGATCAGGGTGAAGGCATCGGGCAATGGCAACTATATGCCGGCCACCCGCACGGTTGTCGTCAGGATCAAGGTCAAGTAAGACAGGGGACGGTTCTCTGTCTTACCCCCTGCAGCAGTACCAGAACATAAAAAGCACCAGAACATAAAAAGAGGGTCCATCGAGGAACCCTCTTTTTTAACTCTTTTTCAGTAGGACAGAGAACCGTCCCCTGTCTTGTTTTTATTTGCGGATCTTGTCTCTGTAGTTCAGATACTGATCTGCCTGGCCCGGCTTCCAGCGTACGCCCTCAGCACCGAGTTCACCGAATTCGATGTCTTCCGGATTGGTCGGCTGCATCGGGTTGTCCTTGATCTGCTTGACTGCGTCATACAGGTCAGAGCCAAGGAAGTACTTCTCAGGCTTGTTCGGATTCGGTTCGCCAGCGGCCTTGGCCTTGATTCCGGCGAGAACTTTATCCTTGGTTGCCGGCAGTTCGTAGATACGGACGCCGACAGCGTTATTGATCGCATTGATGACGGCCATGTGGTCGGAGGACTGGAATGCCTCGGAAGCGCCGGAGGAACCGAACGGTCCACGCGGATCTTCGCCGTCAATGTGAATGTAGTTGAAGTTCGGATAGTCCGGGATGTCC
Organism: Lentihominibacter sp.; assembly: GCA_045580505.1. Lineage (GTDB taxonomy): Bacteria > Bacillota > Clostridia > Peptostreptococcales > Anaerovoracaceae > Lentihominibacter. Next base: position 58,387 of record JAZNNY010000037.1, on the reverse strand, counting down.
TTGATGTACGGCATACCGGCTGCTGCCATGTTCCAGTGCTTCTTGACGTCTTCGTACTGCTCGGAGAGAGCGAAGCCGATCGCGTGGGACATGCCGCCGTAGATCTGGCCTTCGACCGCCTGAATGTTACCAGGCTTACCGATCCACTCAACGCAGGTCATGCCTGTGCACTCGGTCTTACCTGTCGCAACTTCTACATCGACTGTTGCCAGGAACAGAGCGTAGGTGTAGGTGTAGGTCGGGTTACCGGTTCCATCGTTCGGATCGAGGTCATAGAAGTAGTTGTACTCGTCGATGGTTGCCCAATCGCCGTCATATCTTGTCGGCAGGCCTTCCGCTACCATTTCATCGTATGTTCTGTAGGTTCCGTCTTCCTTTCTCATAGCGTCTGCGATGTTCTTCGCTGCTACGATGGAAGCCTTACCATTCGCATAATGGGATCTGGAACCAGCGGACTCACCCGTGTTCGGGCAGTACTTGGAGTCATCCTGGATCAGCTTGATGTCATCCGGAGTGATGTTCGGGAAGTACGGCTTCAGAGCTTCCAGCGTGCAGATCAGGGAACCCTGGTCGCCGCCCTGGCCCTGATCCTGCCAAGTGTCATACTTTCTGAATGTGCCGTCCGGCATCAGCTCGATGGCAACGTGGGCTTCGTCGATGCCGCCCAGGCCGACGTTGTAGCCGCCCCATGCGATTCCGACACCCTTCTTGATGTCTTCGTGATCCTTATTCCATGCATCCGCCTCTGCCTTCTTCTCGTCGTAGATCGGACGGAGCTTGTCCATCATCTCTTCCATCGGATAGTGGAGGTAAGGCAGCTGGTTGATGTTGGTTTCTTCCGGAGTACGGGCGATGTTGATGTATCTGAATTCGAACGGGTCGATTCCGGCCTTCTCAGCCAGCATGTCGACGATCGCTTCAGAGCAGGTGTAAGCCTGCGGCGCGCCGTAGCCTCTGTATGCTGTTGTCCAGACGTGGTTGGACAGAGCCGCTCTGTTCATACCGACTGCATTTGGCATGTAGTAAGGATAGAACATGAACCGGGAGAACTTGGTCAGCTTGTCATCGCCGAAGTCAGCGAAGCAGCCGGCATCCAGTCCGCCGTCCCATTCGCCGGCGATGAATCTGCCCTTCTCGTCGCACGCAAGACGTGCATTCCAGTAGGACGGGGAACGCTTACCGGTAACTGCCATGAACTGCTTGTAATCCATGGACAGGGAACACGGCATCTTGGTGACCATGGTCGCATATGCGCACAGGGTCCAGTTGTGAGCGTTCATTGCCCAGCCGAAGGAACCGCCGGTCGGGTTCTCGATCAGACGGATGTCGTTCTCGGAATCCAGGCCCAGAGCGTTTGCCATCTCGTCCTTATCCCAGTACAGGGTCATGGTCTTGCAGTGGACGCACAGCTTATTATCTTCGTCATAGTAGGTCTGTGCCACATCGCCCTCGATGGACATGTGCGGTTCTCTGGAGGAGTAGAAGGAACCTTCTACGGAATACGGAGCCTTGTCGATCATCTCGGCAACGTGCTCGTCATCACCCTTCAGAACCGGCAGGTGGCAGTAGGTGTTCGGTGCATAGGTGTCCGGCATCCAATCGTACAGCTGCTTGGCATCCGGTGCAACCGCCTGCAGGAAGTTCATGTATGCTTCTTCTTCTTCGATCTCTACCTTGACCTTGTCAGCAGCAGCCTTGGCGTGGTCTCTGGTGTCAGCGACGACCAGTGCGACGACATCGCCGTACCATACGATCTCATCCTCTGCCAGGATGTGGTGGTGCTCCTGCAGCTCAACGGTTCTCTCGGAGAAACCGAAGGCCATGAAGTTGTTCTTGCAGCCCAGTGCTTTCACGTCCTTGGCCGTGATGACCTTGACGACGCCAGGCATCTTCTCAGCTTCTTCGAAGTCGATCTTCTTGATCTTAGCGTGGTGGGTGATTCTCGGCATTACCATCTCGACCTTCAGGGTCTCAGCCGGCATGTGCAGTTCGACGTCATCGCCGTAGTCACAGACACCGCAGGCCTTCGGCAGAGCGTTCGGACGCTCCAGCGGCTTGCCGTAGAAGTTGCCGATGTCCTTCTTCCAGTCGTATCTGTAGTCTTCGACTGTCTTCTCGCCGCGCATGATGGCGGCAGCTGCCATAACAGCGTCTACGATCTGCTTATAGCCTGTGCAGCGGCAGACGTTGCGGTGCTTCTGGAACCAGTCTCTGACCTCTTCTCTGGTCGGATCCGGATTCTCCTGCAAAAGCTGGTATGCCGAGACAATAAAGCCCGGTACGCAGAATCCGCACTGGACTGCGCCGAGAGCGACCCACATGGACTGCAGTGGATGAGGATAGTTGACGCTTCCGAGGCCTTCGATGGTCGTGATCTTCTGATACTCTTCCATCTTGGACATCTTCTGCATACAGGAGCGGACCACTTTGCCATCTACGATGACAGAGCATGCGCCGCAGGCACCCATGCCGCATCCGACCTTGGTTCCGGTCAGACCAATACGACGCAAAACATCTGCCAGGGTATCCTTGGCAGGGTCACAGATGAACATCCGGTCAGCGCCGTTGATGTTCAACGTCATCTTTTTTAAGTTCATTTTTTCCTCCGTTTGATTATTAACTTGTGGACTGTAACGTTTTGCTTGCTTGAAATAGAATAAAAAATTCTGACAATATTTTATCAGTTTTTGCTGTCAAGTGTCAAGAAAAGGCAGGTCCGAAACGGGACTGACTTGCCGGGTTGCGACAACTATGTTGTTGAAAACAAAAAAACGAAAAGCCCGATGTTTGCGGGGCAACAAGGGGCCTGATTTTAAGGCTGCGGGATCAGGCAGACTCAGTAATTAAAAAGCCTGTCTGCGCACTTTTTTATCTGAAATCAAGCAAGCAAAACGAACTTAAAAAAGATGATCTTTTTTAGAATCGAAAAGACTTCTAAATAAAAAAGTGCGCAGGCAGGCCTCCCAGCAATGTGATGCTGTCTGGAGTCTCCTTCGCACAATGGCAGGCAGGAGGATCGCTCTTCCTACCCTATCGCCCTCACCGGCAGCGGGTGTCGCATGAGGGTCGGAGATATTCAGTTGTTCTGGTCTTATTCTAAAGGCAGGCCCGCAGGTTTGTCAATCAAAACTTCCTAAGCGGCTTTGAATCTGTTAAACTGGAACAGTAACTACGAAAAGGAGCAACTTGTTTATGAAATACATCATTTTGGGAAGCGGCATCGCAGGCATGGCCGCTGCGGAAGCGATCCGGGAGACGGAACCGGGCGCAGAGATTCTGATGATCTCCGCGGAGAAGGAGCTATGCTTTAACCGGCCGATGCTGATCGGCGAGTTCGCCCTGGACGGCTCCGGGGCAGCGCTCTTTGAGCAGCAGCAGACCTGGCCTGCCCAGCACGGCGTGGAAGTTCGCCTCGGAGTGCAGGCAGAGGCAATCGACCGGGAGAAGAAGGAAGTGCTGCTGGCCATGGCAGGCGGCGCAGGGGGCAGTGCAGGTACGGCAAGCAGCGGCTGCGAAAGGGAGTCCTATGATAAACTGATCTACGCGCTCGGCGCTGAGGTCACGATCCCGCCTATCCCGGGCGCGGACGGAGACCAGGTTTTCGTGGTGCGCACCCGCGAGGATATGCAGAAGATCCGCGCGGCGATGCGTCAAGCGCGGAATGCGGTCGTGATCGGCGGCGGCATGCTCGGCCTCGAGGACGCCTGGGCTCTGCGCGAAGAAAAGCTGGACGTAGCAATCGTCGAGCAAAAGCAGCGCGTCGCCTTCGGCCAGATCGACCAGTCCGCAGGCAACCTGATGAAAAAGCGGATCGAGCGCTTGGGCGTTCCCGTCTATGTCAACGCGACCGTGACCGAGATCGGAGACGGGTACGTGAGTTTCCTGCAGGAGACCTCAGCGCAGGATGCCGCGGAGGGAAAAACCGGGGCGGACACTGCTTCGGCCGAACTGGTTACGATCCCTGCGGACCTGGTGATCCTGTCGACGGGAGTCACCCCGAATTCCGCGCTGGGAGAGGCCGCCAGCCTGGAGGTCACCGGCCCGGCACTTGTCGGTAGTACAGACATACTACCCGGTGAATCCTGTGATGCAGCATGCGGCCAGGGCTGTCCCGCATCGAATAGCCAAGGCTGCCCCGCATCGAATAGCCAGGGCTGCCCGGCAGCCGGGGTCCAGAATTGTCCCGCATTCAGCGGCCCTCGCTGGATCGCTGTAGACGAATACTGCCGGACCAGCGATCCGGACATCTACGCGGCTGGAGACTGCGCTGCCGTGAACGGGCGCAATGACGCCATCTGGGATGAAGCCCGGGAGATGGGTAGGGTGGCCGGAACCAATGCGGCGCTGGGAGAGGTAGTACGAGCCTACCACCCAGTCACTGCAGAACATGTTTTCACGGGCTTCGATACCGAAGTCTTCACCATGGCCGACAGCTCCGGCGCGGGAACCGACGGCGTCTACATCCGCCATGCCGACGTGGAGATCTTCGACTACCAGAGGGAACGGTACATCCGGGTCTCCCTGCAGGACGGCATCATCGCCGGGATCCTGCTGATCAACGCATCCGAACTCGCGCCCGAACTCATGGATGCCTACCGGCGCGGCGCGGGCGAGGAAGAAGCACGGCAGATCATTCTCCGTTGGAAGGAAAATCATGAGGTCGACTTTAAACCGGCGGCACCGTTTACACACAGGGGCGCCAGGCAGAGATGAGGATCGCAGCGGAGTTGCACCGAAGAAAATACCGCAAGCCTGTACCATTGTTTCGGCAACAGGGTATAGGCTTTTTTGTTGTCATAACATCAAAATTTTTGTATAATAAAACAACAAACAGAATAACATGCCTTTTCGACCTCGACGGCCTACGGATCAGCAGCGGTCTACGGCCTACAGGCGTTTAGGGTATGGCGGGAAACGGCCATGCCTCCCACACTTGGAAAGAAAAGCGGCAGCGGATGCCATGACTCAGATCGTGGCGTCGAAGTGATGATTTGATGATGAGCCGGTTTCCTTTCGGAAACCGGTTTTTCAATAGGGCTGCGCTTGTTTTCGGTGTGGGGCTTTTTCATTTTGGAGGAAAGCAGATGACAAAGGTCAAAACGCACACGTTCATAACGATACTGGTCATGGCGACTCTGTTGCTTGTCGCCGGCGTGAGCCAGGCGAAGGCGGGACCTGCCTTTGCAGAAGAACCGACTGCGGAAATTCCGGCTCTGGATGTGTACTACGATGATCAACTTCTAAAGTCATTTACAAAAGCAGAAATTGAGGCACTGGCAGAGGCAGAAAATAATGGGACTCCAAGGGAGTATAAGTATTCCGGACTGAACACAAATCTGCATCCTTCTTATGAAGAGGTCACAGGGATTGAAGGCGCGACAGTGGAGGGGATACTGGATATTTCGCTGAAGGATACGGGGGAAGGACTTCCGAAATCGGTCGCGGAGATCGCAGAGGATCAGGTAATCGAGATCAGGGAACACTCCGAAGATGAGCCATACCGTGCCGTGTTCACTAAAGGTCAGCTTTTCTGTGACAGATATTACTATCCGAAGGCAATCGCTGAAATCAACTGGTATGGAGAGGCAGTGCCGGAAACCAGTCCGCTATACGAGGACAGAGAGAAGGTCCCGCCGGTCATCACTACAAATGAGAAAAAGGGAGGAAGGTTCCTCTGCGGACAGATTGTGCCAAGCGAACAGAACAAACCTGAGTGGGTTCAGAATATGCTGAAAGACCCGCCCAGAACAATCAGCGACCCTATCGCAGAGACATCCTGGAGAAGTTGCATTATTATTCGCAGTGGACAGGCTCCGCAATGGAATGCGCTGGAAGAAACCAGCCCCAAGGCAGGAATCATTTTTACCGGAGACGAGATTACCTTCCGGAGAGGGGTGAACGAATACCAGAAGAGGGGCTCCAGATATTGGATCTACTATACTACAGATGGGTCCGAACCAACGCTGTCATCAACGCAGTACAACTATAACAACAACGGACATCAGGACGACGATTTTTCTGACATAGAGAAGATGAACCGGCCGAAACCGATGGAAGCCGGGGAGTACGTAATCAAAGCAAAGGTGATTGGAGATGGGAAGCGCGACAGTGAGGTGACAGAATTCAGGTATCAGGTCAGGAATCCCATCGACCTTAAGATAACGGGAAGAACAGGAACTGCGGTATATGATGGAAAACCTCATACCGTCAGTGGATTTAGTTGGTCGTCAACCCACAATGATCTGGTTGAAGTTGCTCTGAAGAAGCCGACGGTGATTACCGCGACGAATCCAGGGAAGTATGGGGCGGGACTCAACCAGAGCAGTTTTGAAATAACTGTAAAAAATGAAGCATACACAATCAGAAATGTGTCGGTCAAAGATCTACAGCTAACTATAACACCGCCAACGCTTGCAAAACCGGTTCTAAAAAAAATCACTCTCAAGAAAAGGACTGCAACTCTAAGATGGAACAGGGTAAAAGGCGCCTCAGGGTACCGGATTTACCGTTCTACTAAAAAGAAAAGCGGCTACAAGTTGGTTAAGACCATTTCCAAGGGGTCAACAGTCAGTTGGAAGAATAAAAAACTTAAAAAGAAAAAGACATACTACTATAAAATCAAGGCATTCCGGAAGATTCCCGGACGTATCGTATATAGCAGTTACAGTGCTGTGAAATATAAAAAAGTCAAATAATCATTATCTTTTAGCAAGCAGAAGGAGGATGAAAGATGCATACAGCGAGTGCATGCAAGACTGCGGCGGCGAGGCTGCTGGTAGCAATACTGGCGGTCGCTCTCGTGTTCACTATGATGCCTCTGGGCAGCAGGAATATTTCCTATGCTGCAAGCGGCGGATTTGATGTACAGGGGAGTCCGGCTGTAGTTGTGACCGGTACGGGCCTGATAGGCGGCGCCTATTCAGCCGACAATGTATCAAAAGAAAAGTCCTATTCTTTGGACGAACTCAAGGCAATGGAAGGAGCCCTTTCCGGGGTGAAATATTCCGCAAGGAAATCAGAAAGCAACGGCAACAGGCATATGGCCTATGCTATTGCGGATGGCATCCCGGTGGATGTGTTGCTCCAGAGAAGCCAGATGTCGGTATCAGACATCACGGATCCGATCGCCATTCTGGCATCGGATAATTACAGCAGCACGTTTGTTAAAGGACAGACTTATGATGTCGAGGATGACAGTGCCCAAACGCCGAAACCAGGCCTGAATGAGCCAAGATACTATTTTGACAGTTTCGACCCGGCAAAGGGAGTGGAAGTTCCTGCGCTGATCAGCTGGGCCTTCGAAACAGATGAAATCGATGAGAATGATCCGGCGGCGGGACTGCCGCAAATGCCGGCCGCGACGGTTGAGCAGGATTATCTGCGGCTCATGGTTGGACAATACAGTAGCCCGGATGACCGAAATTACCCGCTGTTTAACGGGAAGAGCAAAAGTAAGTCTGTCAATCGCGTTCAGGTAGGAAATCCGATTGGCAAGGACAGCAAGTTTAAGGTAACGGATCCGGTCCTCACGGTAGGAAGCACCGGATATACCAGAGCTGATGTCCTGTTGATGAAGTATGCAGAGAAGGCGTACACCTTTACTAATTCAAGTGGTACAGACATCACAGAGTACGTCCGCGGCGTACCGATGGCTGAGCTGCTGGCCGGATATGATGACAGCGATGTTGTTACATTCGAATCTGCAGACGGCTATGAAGTGGCGGCGAGCGGCTATACCGTAAAGCAACTCATCGACAATGACTACATGCTGGGCTACGAGAAGGGCACGAGCTCGGGGGATCTGGCCGGCATTTACGAGACAGCTAAAAAGGACAAGACGAAGTGGGGCGTGTTCTCTCTTTACGGAAGCGATGAGAACGGAAAGCCGGCTAAGATGGTTAATAAGATTACCGTCACGAAGGCCTCTGGAGAGGACTTTTCAAGCAGCCCTTATAAGCACATCACCAACGGCGGACAGGGAGGAAGCGCGCCGTACAACATCGATGCAATCACAGGCGCGACTCTGACCGTAGAGGGCCCCGGCGTTGAGAAGAGCGTGCCGGTATCCGTTCGCGATTTGGAAGGCAGAGATGCCGGGGTGAAGAGAGCGGAGTATACCGATAAGAGGAGCGGGGTCGATACAACGAGAAAATACGAAGGGATTGACCTGAATTACATACTAACCAAAATGACTTCCGGGGACAACGGAATCAAAATGACGGATAAAGCGGCGAAGGTCCAGATTAAGAACAGGAACCGAAACACCATCGCTGAATTTTCCATTAACCAGGTTAAGGAGGCGAGCAAGACTGATACGCCAATCATGGTCGCCTACGGAACGTCCTATAAGGACGGAACGAACATCCGGCCGTTTGTCTTCGACAACGGCGAAGGAGCGGACAAAACGCTGGGTAATGAGGACGGCTGCATTAAGCTTGTCTATAACAAGAGCGCTATTACGGGAGATACCAATACCGGATATACGACCTTTGGAAACATGGCATACATTTATGTGGCCGAAGCGGAAACTCCCGGATACAAGCACGATAAAGATCCGTACCAGTCAGCCGACATTTCAAACTATGTGCTGACGGTTACCGGTGAGAAAATCGGACGGGAAGTCAACTATACTGTGAAGCAACTGGAGGATATGGTCGCCTACGATGCCGATGGCAAACCGGACAACAACGGGATGGGCTATCGGGACGAGTACAGTCTGGCCAACTCTACCTACTGGTACGTCAACGAATATGAGGGCGTACAGCTGTGGAAACTGCTTTTGAAATCAGGTCTTCCGGCAAGCTTTGCCAGCGACGATGAAACAATCGTCAGCTCGACCGCAACGGATGGCTATGCGGCAACGGATAAGTTCACAACCAAGCAGGTGGCGGATCCTGATAGCTTTGGATTCTATGAGAAAAATCCTGCAGATCTGAATGACGGCAAGTATGTCGGAAATGAAAACATCAGAACGAACAATGATGTTAGCACTGGAGACAAGCTCCGCGTTGGATACCCGGTCCTCGTGGCCTATGGAGTCAACGGATACCCGTATGTGGAGAAGGACTCTCAGGAAGGCTACCTTTCCGGACTGCAGAATGACGGAGGTCCGCTGCGGATCATTTCCGGCAAGATAAAGTACAACCACGCCAACGGGTCCAACCAGGCGAAGCTCCTGGACAAGGTTCTGGTCGGTGAGGACAAGTACCACTACAGCACGCACAAGTATTCCGATAAGGATGTATATAAGAATCTGGCAGATAGCAAGCTGAGTGTTAAGGTTCTGAACGGACCCGACGCGGACGCGGCTGTAATGAAAGAGAAAGATTACGCAGTCGGCGACCTGGAGGACCTGATCTACGGGGGCAAGCTGACGGCAACGCAGCTCAAAAAGGCAAAAATCAAAGATTTCTACGGTGTATCAAAAAACAACATCGTATACAGTGACCTCTATGAGGGAGTTGATCTGCAGTATTTCCTGACCGATGTGGTCGAAATTCCGGGCTACAAGGGCACCATCACGTTCAGCAATGGAAAGAATGCGATTTCCCTCAACTTGGAGGATGTCCTGAAAGCATCCGGAAGCAACGCCGATACCGGCAAGAGCGGACTGAAGCCGGTTCTCGCCTTCGGCAAGAACGGATCTCCCATGGTCGCAAGCAAGGAACAAGCCGACGGCTATGAGGACAGTGTCACGCTGGCTGCCGGAACCGATTACGAGAATACCGTAACCATCAAGAACAGTGGCGGTCCGCTGCAGCTGACCTTCCCTACCGTAGAAGGCAATACGGAGATGTCGGAGAAGACGATCACGGGAATCAATTCCATCACGGTGAACCTGTCCGCCGATAAATACGCGCACACCAAGGCACCATACGATGCGTATAAGGACAACACAATCAACATCTTCGGGGAAGGAACCAGACTGGCAGAGGGAAAAGACTTCACCGTTTCCGAACTGGAGGGTAAGCAGACGATCGCCTTTACAGGAGATTACAGTATCCTGAAGGACGGAGCGACGGAAGCTACTCAGACCAGATATCGCGGAATCGATCTGTATGCGCTTTTGACCTCGACAGCGGTCGGCCTTAAGAGCAATGCAGACAAGGTCATCATCACGACGACTGACAATGAGAAGAAGGAATTCACTTTGTCTGAGATCCGCAAGAAATATAAGAACACGCGGACCGGAGATGAGGATCTTCCGGTGATTCTGGCCTACGGAGCCGGAAAGGCAGGAGATGAAGATAAGGAAGATGGCCTGCCTTTGGTCGCGGAAGAATCCAGTGAAGGATATAATGCAGACTACGGCAACAACGGAGGACCGATTCGTCTGGCAGTTGGACAGACGGAGGCCGGTGATGTCAACAGCGGCAAAAACATGAAGATGGTCAAGTCGATTGAAGTGACCGCATCCGAGATCACCAGCTGGAACCACAGCGTCAGTGAGATTTACAAACAGTACCTGACTGAGAATATTAACCTGCAGGTTGTCGACAAGCAGGGGAAGGAACTGTTAAATAAGGATTATACCGTTGGAGACATCGAGGAACAGACATCCCTAATCGAGCAGATCAAGGCAAAGACGACCCAGATGGATACCTGGGAAGGCATCAACTTCTGGAAGTTTATTAAGCAGGAAACAGCCGGTATCGAGGGAATCGATGATCCAATCACTGTCGATGTCACGGCTGCAGACGGTTTCAGTAAGGAACTGCGTTCCATCTTCGGAATGGATGCGCTGCAGGATGGCGTCAAGGATGGCGAGTCCTATGTTCCAATCATTCTGGCTTACGGAGTTAATGGTGCTCCGCTGGTCATCGGAGATAAGTCTCATGGGAACACAGAAGGATACGACGCTACGATTGGAAATAACGGCGGCCCGATCCGTCTTGTGACTCATAACAACCAGGGCGCGTCTTTGACCTACGTGAAGAAGATCAAGATCACCGTGGGAGAGGCCGGCGCTGCTCAGGATACGGCGGCCTTTACGATTAAGGGTCTGGAAGAGGATATCCAGCTGTCGGCGGACGACATCTCCAAACTGGAGAATGCAGCTGGAGATAAGATCGGACAGGCTGAGGCGACGTTCACTCACAAGAAGGGAACGGATAAAGTCAAGGGTATATTCCTGCAGGCTCTGCTTGCAGCTAAAGGCGTAGAACTTGAGAATACGAAGATTACGTTGAATGCGACAGACGGATATGAGAACGAGGAGGCTTCCTATAAGGATATCACCCTGAAGGATGCTGCGAAGCAGAACTATTTCGTTGCTTACCAGATCTGGAATGAGGAGACCAAAGCTTGGGAGAATATCGAAGATGTCGATAAGACCGAGGCAAAGAATATCTCCGTGATCAGAATCTACAGAAACTATAACGAAGCTTTGGGCAAAGACCCTACGGCCGACTGGCGCAACCGCTGCACCAATATCAACGGGATTACGCTTGAACTGCCTGAGGTAACGAAGTTTAAGGAATATGCGACCTCCAGCGTGCGTTCGGCAGTTCTGGATCCGGACAACACCCTGTGGGTAGGAACCTACGGCGGCGGCCTCTTCTACAAGGATGCCGGCAACCGGTCCTTCCGTGTGCTGAACACGAAGAGCGATCCTGCTCTGCAGACGGATTTCACCTCCGGAGCAGCAGCGGATGCGGATGGCGGCATCTGGGTCAGCCAGAATGCGTCCTACACGGATCCGTCCGGAAACCAGGGCGTCATGTACATCAAGGACGGCAAGGTCACGCACTATAAGGCGGAGGATAATCCGGCAACGATTGCAGATAACTACGTACAGGCGATCAAGGTCGGCACGGACGGCAAGGTCTGGTTTGGATCTTTCGGTGGACTGACCATCTACGATCCGCAGACGGACACCTGGACGACGTATAACAAAGAGAACAAGGACTTCCCGGCGACCTCGATCAATACGATCACGCTGGACGATGAAGGCGGCGCATGGCTTGGATTCTATCCGGACGGCGCGGGAACAGAAGCGGATCCGTATACCGGAGGCTTCTGCCACATCGATAAGGATGGCGTTGTCAGCGAGAAGACGGTCGTGACCGGAGAAATGACGAAAGATGGATCGACCAGCAAACTGGCCCAGGCATGGGTACGCAGCATTGCCATCGATCAGAGGGGAACCGTCTGGGTCGTTGCCAGCGGCACCAACCTGCAGGAGAATGAAGGTGGAACGATCTGGAAGATTAAGGACGGTACAGGTGAGCCGACGAAGTACACCGGCGATCAGGTCTTCGGAGATTACCTGGACGGAAAGGACACAGCCGAGGTCAGAGTTGTAGCCGTGGATAAGGACGGCGCACTCTGGTTTGGTACCTCAGCAGACGGCGTGCTCAAGGTAGACAATCCGAAGCCGAATGCGGACGGAACATTTAATGTTTCCGCTCAGTATGCTAAGGAGACAGGCTCCTGGAGCAGCGAAAACAGAAATAACGTTTACTTCCTGTCCTTTATGAACGATGGAACAGCCTATGTCGGTTCTTCCGGCGGCCTGCAGGTGCTGGGAGAAGAACCGGCATCCTCGAAAGAGTCCGTCGGAGGTGAGACCGTGGATTCGGCAGCCCTGGTCGTCGATGGCAGAGGAGTGAAGAAAAATGGATATTTCTCAGTCAAGACACTTAAGAACGCAGAAGGCGTGACGAAGGTCGATGCGACTTATCGTTGGATGAACAAGAGCGGAACCATAGGTTATAATGATTTCCAAGGCGTCTGCCTGGACAACCTGTTGAAGGATGTCGTGGAAATCGAGAATGAAGTGAAATATATCACGGTCATCGCCAGCGATGGAAAAGAAAAACAACTGGATCTTGACGACATCGAGGAAGTCGATCTTGATGGCAATAAGCCGATGATCGCTTGGCAGTCAGACGAAGATCCTGACAACAAGAAGATCAATCCGAAGCTTGTCATCGGTCAGACGGATCGTGAGACGCCAAATAAGGGAAGTTGGCTAAGCGATGTGGTCGAGATTCGCGTCGACCTGCCGACTGCCTTGGAAACTGAGCAGTATGAAGCGATTGAGGAACTCAAGGAAAGCGCTGATCTGACTGAGTACACAGCGGAGAACAAGGTGACGATCAAGTCTGCAATCAAAACAGCAAAGGCATCGATCAAGAGCGCTAAGACTTCGGCTGCGATCAGTGCGGTTAAGACAGAAACATTGGCAGAGATTGATGCGGTGCCGAAGAAGGAAACCATCGGAGAGAAGACCGATGATACAGCCTTTACCGTATATGGTGACGGGGCAGTGAAGAATGGATACTTCACGATTAAATCGCTAAAGAACACAGAAGGTATCAAAGATAACAACACAGTAGAGTCCTACAGCTGGAAAGACGCAGAAGGACAGACCGGCACGACCGAATTTACAGGTGTGACCCTGAAGGTTCTGTTCAGCATCATCGGCATGACGAAGAATGCAAGATCCTTCACAGTGATCTCTACTGATAACACGGAGAAGAAGTTTGACCTTAGCATAATTGAGACGGCGGATAAAGATAACTACCTGCCGATCATAGCATGGTCATCCAGTGAGAACGCGAAGCTTCCGTTGCAGTTGGTCATCGGGCAGAGCGATGCGGAGGATGTTAACGTCGAGAATTGGGTAAGCGATGTTAAGGAAATCCGGATCGACCTTCCGACTGAAGTCGAACTGGCTCAGGATGCGGCGGTCGAGGAGATTATGACCTACGCAGACCCTGCGGACTACGATAAGCCTGAGCAGAAGGAACTGGGCGCAGCGATAGCAAATGCCTCCAAAGCAATCTACGAGGCAGACAAGTTGAATAAAGTCGAGGAAGCCCTTGCGGCGGCCAAGGCGGTAATCGATCAGATCAAAACCTCTGAGCAGAAGGCACAGGAACTGGCCGAAGCTAAAACGGAAGCGGAAAAAGCCGTTGATACAGCGTCCAGGACTGCCAAAGACAGTTTGAAGGATCTTGAGGACAAAGATGCAAAGAAGGCGGCAGAAAACAAGATCGACAAAATTGCAGACGCTGCCAAGGCGAAGATCGATGAGATCGGAAAAATTGAAAACGTAGCTCCGATTACTGCAGAAGCGGTTCAGAGCATCAATGACATTGCATCCGAAGTCCTTGAGAAGGCTGCGGAGAAGGCGTTGGCAGAGAAACGTGCACAGGCAATCCAGGCTGTCATGGAGTATCTGGAGGAGAATAAAGGCAAGGCTGATATTGCGGCAGCAACGAAGGCTGCACTGGATGCAGTTGTTGCAATCACAAACTCAGCAGATGCTGATGCCATTGATACAGCTGTCACTCAGGCCAAGGGATCGATCGACACACTGGTTGAGCAGAAAGCCGCGGCAGATGAAAAGGCAGCGGCGGACAAGAAAGCTGCGGATGAAAAAGCTGCTGCGAAGAAAAAGGCTGCAGAAGCGCAGGCCGCATACGTGGCGGCGGTCAAGGCAGCCAAGGCCAAAATGATGAAAATCAAGGGATTCAAGGTGAAAGCCTTGAAGGGCAAGAAGGCAAAACTGTCTTGGAAAAAGGTGAAAAATGCTGACGGATATGCGATCTACCGTGCTACAAAGAAGAATGGTAAGTATAAACTGATCAAGACCATCCCCAATGCTAAAAGAGTGAAATTCACGAACAGAGGACTTAAGGCAAAGAAAAAGTACTACTACAAGATTCGTCCATACAAGTTGGTGAAAAACCCGGCAGGAAAGATGGTGAAGGTATACGGTAAGTATTCAGCTAAAAAGAAGATCAAGGCGAAGAAGTAAGGTAAAACGCAGTGAGGATCAGCATAATGCTGGTCCTCATCTACTCCTGCAGACACAACGGGTCAAATCCGTATCATTGAATGCTGTTTTGAAATCAGATATAATCAAGACATGAAAATGTTCGGGAAACAACAGAAATCCAGAAGATGGCCGGTCATCGCCGGCCTTCTTGTGGTGCTGCTGGGGTTGTGCCTGGCCGGCCTTTGCGTGGGGAAGTACTCACTGTCCCCGGGAGAGGTCTTTGCGATTCTCTTTGGTGCAAAGGCAGATCCGATGGACGCCAATCTTCTGCTCGGGGTACGCCTGCCCAGGACGCTGGCGACGGTGCTCGTCGGAGCGGCACTGGCCCTGTCCGGAGCGGTCTACCAGAGCATCTTCAAGAACCCGCTTGTATCGCCGGATTTCCTGGGAGTTTCAGCCGGGGCCTGCGTGGGGGCGGCCATCGCCATTCTGCTGTCCTGCGCGGCAGTCCTGGTGCAGGGGTTTGCCTTCATCGGCGGCGTGCTTGCGGTCAGTCTGACCGTTCTGATTCCGCGGATGCTCCGGTCTGATTCCAATATCATGCTGGTGCTCGCCGGGATCATAGTGAGCGGAGCCATGACTTCGATCCTGGGCTTCATCAAATACATCGCAGATCCGCAGACGCAGCTGGCGGCCATTACCTACTGGCAGCTTGGAAGCTTCGCCTATGTGGATAACCGGGCTGTGCTCAGCGTGCTCCCGCTCAGCATTGCGGCGGGGGTCATTCTGCTGCTCCTTTCCTGGTGGATCAACGTGCTCTCGCTCGGAGAGCAGGAGGCCAGGAGCCTGGGGGCGAAGGTGAGCCTGCTGCGGGGCGTCTGCATCGTGTGCGCGACGGTGCTGACGGCAGGGGCGGTCTGCATCGCAGGAACCATCGGCTGGGTAGGCCTTGTGATTCCCCACTTCGGGCGGATGCTGGTCGGCTCCGACAACCGGATCCTGCTTCCGGCTTCCATCCTGATGGGCGGGATTTTCATGCTGCTCGTGGATACCGTGACGCGGATCATCGGACCCGCGGAAATGCCGGTGAGCATCCTGACCGGCATCATCGGGGCGCCGGTCTTCGCATGGCTTTTGTATCGGCAGCGGCGGACGCTGAGGTAGGGCATAATTAAGGAAAAGAACATGATCTACGAAGTAAAAGATCTGACATTTTCATATGAGCGGGGCGGCAGGAAGGTCCTGGACGAGGCGAACCTGCAGCTGCGCGAGGGAGAGATCCTCTGCATCCTGGGCCCGAACGGAGCGGGTAAGACTACACTGCTGAATTGCATGGCGGGGCTTTTGCAGCCGGAGGGCGGGAGCATCCGGCTCTGCGGCAGGGATTTGCACGAGATGAGCGAGCGGGAGATCGCCCGGCTCATCGGCTACGTTCCGCAGGTGCACACGCCGGCCTTCGACTACCGGGTGCTGGATTTCGTCCTGATGGGACGCACGCCCCAGATGGGCATGTTCGCCCGGCCGAAGAAGGAGGACGAGTGGTTTGCCCTGCAGGCCCTGGAGAGCATGGGCATCGGACACCTGGCGGAGAAATCCTATCAGAACATCAGCGGCGGAGAGCGCCAGCAGGTCCTGATCGCCCGGGCCATCGCCCAGCAGCCGAAGGCGGTCCTCTTCGATGAGCCGACCGCTCACCTGGACTACGGTAACCAGCAGCGGGTGCTGCAGCGGGTAAAGCAGATGGCGTCGGAGGGCTTCTCGGTCATCATCACCACGCATAACCCGGACCACACCCTGCTCCTCGGAGACCAGGCGGCCATCGTCGGAAGGGACGGGAAAATCATGCAGGGAGAGAGCCGGCAGATTATCACCGAGGAAAACCTGCGGGAAATCTATGGAGTAGAACTGTACCTGATGTGGGTGGAGCAGTTGGGCCGGACGGCCTGCCTGATGCCGGGGCTGAAGGAGTAAATCGGCACGATGGTAAGAGAGTCAATGAAAGAGTCAACAAAGCAGTCAATAAACCGAATAAAAATGCTGGCGCTGATTCTGTGCGCGATCCTGGGGCTGGCCTGCCTTTGCATGACCGCCTGCAGTGCGGGCGGAGAAGAGGGTGCCGATCAAAGCAGCCCGGCTGTCTCCGAAAGCGGTGAGCCGGCCGGAACCATCCTGTCCGAAGATGACGCCCAAATGACCATCGTCGACCAGGCCGGCCGTGAGGTTACAGTGAAGAAGAACCCCGAGACCATCGCTCTCTGCTACCGCGTTGCCATTCGCTTTCTGCTCTCGCTCGATCAGGGCGACAAGATCAAAGGCATCGGCAAGAGCGAGCCTTTCCTGGAAGAACTGCAGCCGTCGCTTGCGGACTGCATGGACGTCGGCAAAGGCGTGGCGGACATCGAAGCACTGGCCGAGCTGAAGCCGGACCTTTTCATTCACAAGGCCAGCGATGTGAAGACGCTCGACGCGGTGGAAAACATCGGCATTCCCGCCATCGGCATCGAGGTCGAGACCCCGGAGGATATGGTCGCAGCGCTGGATCTTCTGGGCAAGGTCTGCGGCGCCCGCGACAAGGCGGGTGAGCTGATCGACTACTACGAGTCCCGGATCGAGGCATCAAGAAATCTTGTATCGCAGATAGACGATGCGGATAAACCGAAGGCCATTGTCATGGGCTCCTCCATTGGAAAGGTCGCGGACGGCTCCATGCTGCAGGGCATCATGCTGGAGCAGGCCGGGGCGGTCAACTGCGCGGCAGACCTGAAGGCCACGGAGCTCTGGCCGACGGCGGGCGCAGAACAGATCTTCGCCTGGAACCCGGACTACATCTTTATCACGAACAGCGAGAGCGCGGTCTACACCGCGGAGGATATCCTTCAGGACCCCTCCTGGTCCGAGATCAGCGCGGTGAAGAACAAGCACGTTTATCAAATGCCGGCCGAGGCGGACTCCTGGGAATTCCCCGGGGTCGTCAGCACGCTGGGCATCGACTATATGATGCACGTGATGCATCCGCAGTTTATGGACGGGAAGACGCTGGAGGAACACGTGGATGCTTTTTATGAACTGTCCTACGGCAGGACGTTCACGAGGGATGAACTGGGATATTGAGGATGAGCAAAGGCAGATCTGACAACTGCATATCCGCCTGGTACAGAATTGCGGCGGCAGTCTGCGCCGTGGCCATTGCAATCGCACAATGCGTGCTGCTTTGGCCTGCCTTCGTGCAGGAAGCCCACGCGGAAACAGCAGGACAGACCCTGAGCGTGCGGGTCCAGTACTTCGGCGAGCGCGGGGATATGATCCGGGAGAAGGCCAGATTCAGCCGAAGCGACCTGGAGGCCATAGCGGCTGAAAGTGGGATACAGACATGCTATTATTCCAACATTACGAATGTGGGTGATGTCATGTCCATGGCGGCATACGGGCCGGCGGTAACCGATATTATCGCAGCATCGGGTATAGAACTGGATTCGGTCAATTACGTAACATTCCGAACGACCGACAACTATTCGGGGTACACCAAGGACTTTACCATTGACCAGCACCTGACAGAAGGGAACAGATTCTTTTATCCATATCTATCTTCGCTATATAGTAGCGGAGAAAACGGAACCCTGATACCGAAGGAAGGAGCATTGGCCGATGCACAGCCGGTGCCATCCATACTTGCACTGAGGTTTGCGGAAAAGAAGGGGAAATACGTTTATGCGCCCGACCTGACGGATCTGATGGAAACGAAGAAAACATACCGTTTCTGTATGGGACAGACGCCTCTAAACGAGGGCGTTCAGACCAGAGCCGGCTACGGGGGAGGAGACGTTTCCTCAATGGACTCCGTCCACAGCATCTACGGCATCGACGTCACCCTGGCAGGCTCGCCGGTCACCGGCATCGGGATCGACCCGGTGGACTCGAAGCTGAAGGTGGGCAGCGTGACGAAGCTGCAGATCAGCATTGCGGGAGACGAGCTCTTTGCGAAGGACTTCGGCAAGGCGCTGGGCAGGCTGAAGTGGACGTCCAGCGACCCGTCCATCGCTAAGGTTGATCAAAGCGGTAACGTCACGATTCTGAAGGCCGGCACGGTGACCATCACCGTCACTGCCGAGAATGGGATGAGCGCCTCTGTGACCATCAACGGCACGGGCAAGGCGAAGCGGACAGAGCAGGAGGCGAAGGCGAGCAGGGAAACGACGACACAGGAAAGGACCCGGGCGGCTGCGACGCAGAAGACTTCCTCCGACGAGAAGGAGCAGACACAGCAGGCGACAACAACGACGACAACGACAAAAGCACCGGAGCAGACGAAGGCGAAGGTCCATCTGCGCGAGCTGAGTCTCGGCGGCAGAGTGGATGAAGCAAAGCCGCAGGAGCAGAGCGTGGGCCAGCACGCCATGGAAGAAAACGAAGCAGCCCTGAAGGAGCAGGATACCCACCATCAGGGCACTGCGGCCGGCGCATCCGCTGCGGCGCTTGCGGCGGCCGGCGCGGGAGGGATCATCCGCTTCCGCAGATACCGCACGATTCTGAAGGGATGGAAACGATAATACTTGGGAGGTAATCATAGATGTCCAGCACATTAATTGACACATTAAGGGTGGTTGCGGAATCGCTGCAGATCCCGACCGTCATCATACTGCTTTTGCTGATTCTGGCGACCATCGTCATGCTCGGCAGTTTCGTGGTGGAGGCGGTGACCGAGCGGCGGCTGCTGAAGGTGAGCATACCGGAACTGGTCGACAGTCTGCATGGCAAATCCATCGCAGACGTGGAGAAGATCATCGACGGCAGCGGCCTTCTGCCCAGGCAAAAGCAGGGCTACCAGGAGGTCGTGAAGCGCACGGCCCTTCCGGATGACCTGCGGGAAGCCCTGGCGCGGCAGATCGCGGCGGACGAAGAATACCGCTACAGGAGGACGGTCAAGATCACAGACCTCATCGCCCGGATCGCTCCGATGTTCGGCCTGATGGGAACCCTGATCCCGCTGGGGCCGGGACTCATCGCCCTCGGCCAGGGCGACACCAAGACCCTGTCGGACTCCCTGATGATCGCCTTTGATACGACCATCGCGGGCCTGGTCAGCGGCGCAGTCTCCTACTTCATCTCCGGCATACGCAAAGGCTGGTACGAGCAGTACATGTCCTGGACGCAGACCATCATGGAAACGATTCTGACCGTGCAGCAGGCGGAGCGCAAGAAGATCTACAAACAGCTGCAGAAGAAGAAGGCGGAGCAGGATGCCGCCGCAGCGCAGGGGGCGGTGCAGGGGACCGCTGCTCCGGAGGGGGTGCTTCCGAGATGAAGATGGACAGCAATAAAAGCTTCCGTATGAAGGAACTCGGTGAGGACTTCTCCCCCATGGAGGGCGTGGGCAACATGGCGGACGCCATGCTGGTTTTCGCATGCGGGCTGCTCCTGGCACTGATCATCAGCTGGAATGTGAACGTGAGCGAGACCGGAGAGATTCAGAAGCAGGAAGTGAAATACGAGGTTGATAACATCGGCCAGTCTGTGGAAGAGGACGCCGAGGTGACCGAAGATCTCAAGGATATGGGACGGGTCTATCAGGACCCGAAGACGGGGAAGTACTATGTGGTTGAGGAATAAACTGATCCTGGCGGTCCTGCTGGGGGTGGCCTGCCTTTGCATGAGCGGCTGCGGCACGGATGACATCGACATCTCGGGATATGAGAACGAGACGATCACCCTGACGGGGATTACGGACGATGACATTACGCTGACCATCGCCGACCTGAAGGCCATGGACTGCGTGACGAAGAAGACCGAGAGCACGAGCGATAAGATCGGGGTGGTCCGGGCGACCGGGCCGACACTGGACACGGTGCTGAGCCAGTTCGGGATGAGCCAGGCGGATGTGAAGAAGATTCATATCTATGCTAAGGACGAGTACGATGTGAAACTGGGACCGGATGTGCTTGGAAGCGAGGACATCATCCTGGCCTTCGGAATCGACGGGCAGCCGCTGGGGGAGGAGGAAGCCCCGGTGCGGATCATCATTCCGGAATCGGACTCCGCTTACTGGATCCGGATGGTGGAAAAGATCGAACTCGAGGACTGAGAAGGCAAAAAAGTTTTGCCATTATCATAAAAATATCTTATAATGTATTAAAAGACTCCGACTCTTTCTCGACACGCGCGGCGTGCCGGTCAGAGCGATAGGTTTCGGGAGTGATTCCGGAGCCCGCCAGTGCGCAAAGGAGACCGTCTGGTTCCCTTTGCTTTTTTGTTTACTGGCAGGGGGCACGAGGCAGAGCAAAAGGACAATGTTTTTTAATAAGGGAGAGGAAGCTATGGCGACGAAACGTTTGAAATTCAAGAAGGCGCTTTGTATCGGGTGCCAGCTGTGTTCGCAGGTCTGCTCCGCTTACAAGGAGGGTGAGTACATTCCTTCCAAGGCGCGGATCGCGATCGAGACATGCTATGATGACGGCTCACTGAAGTACATCGACAATTACTGCATCCTGTGCGGGATGTGCATGAAGGCGTGCCCGTTCGATGCCATCGATATGGACAATGGCTGGATCCACGTTGATCCGGAGAAGTGCAAGGGCTGCGGTCTCTGCGCTAAGAAGTGCCCGAAGCATGTGGTCCAGATCCGCGAGAAGTTTGCTTACATCTGCGACACCTGCGAAGGCGATCCGAACTGTGTCAAGGCTTGCCCGCACGGCGCCCTGACGTTTGAATAGGAGGTGGCTTGGAATGATTATGTCTGCATATCAGAACAAGGTGCTGCGCATCGACTGCACGAAACAGGAAACGAGAACCGAACCCCTGAACATGGAGTTCGCTGAGAAATACGTTGGATCCAAGGGCCTGGCCATCCGCTACATGTACGAAGACATGAAGCCCGGCATCGACCCGCTCGGACCGGAGAACAACCTCTATCTGACCACGGGACCGATGACAGGTACCCCGATTCCATGCTCCGGCAAACTGTCCGTAGCGGCCAAGTCCCCGGCAACGGGAACCATGAACGACTGCTCCATCGGCGGTCACGCCGGCATCCGGCTCAAGTTCGCAGGATACGACATGGTCGTATTCGAGGGACAGATGGACAAGCCGTCCTACATCGTGATCGAGGATGACAAGATCACCTTCCACGATGCTTCGGACCTCTGGGGCAAGACCTCCCACGAGGCGGAGAAGGCCCTGATCGAAGAGTACGGCACTGAGTACAGCTGCCTTTCCATCGGACCTGCGGGAGAGAATCTGAACTACATCTCCTGCATCAACAGTGACTACTACAGACAGGCCGGCCGCGGAGGCATCGGCGCTGTCATGGGAAGCAAGAAGCTCAAGGCGATCCTGATCAAGGGCACCCAGGGCGTCAAGGTTCCGAATATCAAGGAGACGACCGACAGAATCCTGGAGATCTTCCATGAGAACTGCCTCTCCGAAGACAACGAGTTCGTCTTCGACGAAGGTACCTACGCCTTCCTCGAGGCCTGTAACGACGGCGGCATCCTGCCGGCGCACAACTTCAGCGCGGCGACCGACGTCAACTGGGATAAGTACAACGGCGCGGTCATGAAGAAATACCGCCTGGGCAAGCGTGGCTGCGGATCCTGCGGCCTCGGCTGCGGCAACTTCATGAAGGTCGGCGATGCGATCGTCGAGGGTCCGGAATACGAGACCACGGCGGCATCCGGCCCGCAGTGCGACATCGTCAGCATCGAGCACAACGTCCGGTTCAACCAGGTCGTCGATGATCTGGGTATGGACTCCATCAGTGCCGGCGTCACCGTAGCATGGGCGATGGAGATGGCCGAGAAGGGCATCCACGACTTCGGCGTCCACTTCGGCAACGAAGAAGAAATGATCGCCATTCTGAAGGATATGGCCTACAGAAGAGGCGAGGGCGCGGAACTGGCGGACGGCGTCAAGGTCGCTTCCGAGAAGTGGGGCGGCACCGACTTCGCGATGCACTCCAAGGGACTGGAATTCCCGCAGTATGAGCCGCGTGGCTCCTTCGGCATGGCAGCTTCCTACGCTGTATCCGACCGCGGCGCCTGCCACATGCGGTCCTACACGGCGAACGAGGAAGTCTTCGAAGCATCCTGCCCGCCGTACACCCACGAAGGCAAGGGCCAGGTCCTCTATGATCTGGGCGAATTCAACGCCATCAAGTTCTCCTGCTGCCTGTGCGACCTTTGGGGTACAGTAGATTATGCCATCATGGCAGAGCTGCTGACGCTGATCACCGGCCGCGAGTGGACCGAGGAGGAGATGGGCGTTGTCGGACGCAGAGTCCTCAACATCGGCCGTGCCTTCAACCAGAGAGAGGGCTTCACCCGCGAGCATGACGTGGTTCCGGAGAGACTCTTCAAGGATCCGCTGAAGGGCGGTCCGGCAGACGGTCAGGTTATGACCAAGGAAGGCTTCCAGGATATGCTCAGCCAGTACTATGAGATCATGGGCTGGGATGAGAACGGATGCCTGCCGCAGGCTATGCTCGACGAGCTGTAAAAGTGAGCTGATCACATGAGACGAAACGGCTGCAGGGAGATTCTCTGCAGCCTTTCCTGCTTTTGCGGGATGTGATAAAATGAAGCCGGGAGGGCTACGAATATGAAAATCAAGATCACAATGCGCGGAACGCTGAAAAAATACATGCCCGGCGAGGAATTCCGCATCGTCGAGGTGCCGGACAACTGCACGTGCGATGAGGCGCTGCAGTGCATCGGCATGAACTACCGGGAGATTCCGCGGTTCGGATTTGTCGTGCGCAACGGCAAGCGCTGTTTCATCTACGACCGCCTGGAGGAGGGCGATGAGCTGAAGGCCTGGTCGCAGGTGTCGGGGGGCTAAAATATGAGAGCCATCACGATCAAAGGATTCAAGAAGACCGGCAAGACGACCACCTGCACGCTGGTCATCGAGGAACTGGCGCGGCGCGGATATTCGGTCGGAAGCCTGAAGAACACGCACTTCCCGGAGTTTGCCATTGACACCCCGGGCACGGACAGCTACCGCCATGCAAAGGCAGGCGCATCCACGGTCATCATCATCGGAAACGGGGAGACGGATGTGCTGTTCCAGCGCCGGGTGGAGCTCGCGGATGTGATCCACCTGTACGAGGAAGACTTCCTGGTATCCGAGGGAGAAGACGGGATGGGGTTTGCCAATATCGTGTGTGGGAAGAGTCCTGAGCAGCTGGATGAGCGCAGGGACGAAAACACCATCGGCTTTTCCGGGATCATCTCAGGGGAAATGAGCAAGTATGACGGGCTGCCGGTGATCGATGCCACGAAGGATGTGGCGGCACTGGTCGACCTGATTGAAGAAAGGAGCACGCAGCTATGAAAGAAGCCGGAGAAAAGGATCTGGTCCTGAAGTTTGACGGGGAAGACGTCCCCATGGTTCCGTTTGTGGAAGCGATCGTGAAGGAGACCGTGCTCGGCCTCGTGAAGACCCTGAAGGGCTACGAAGAGGGCATGGACGTAACGATCGAGATCCGGGAGAAATAAGCCGGTAGCTGCGTCAGACGATGCGGGACCGGCATTGGGAGGAGATTCTATGGAACGCTATTCCAGGCAGGAAGCATTTTTCGGAGTAGGTGAAGCCGGGCAGGAAAAACTGCTGGCAAGCCGTGTGTGCGTGGTCGGCCTCGGCGCTTTGGGGAGCGCCTCGGCCAATCTTTTGGCGCGCGCCGGCGTTGGTTTCCTGCGCCTTGTCGACCGCGACTATGTGGAGTGTTCCAATCTGCAGCGGCAGATGCTCTATACGGAGCAGGATGCGTTGGAAGCCGCACCGAAGGCGATTGCCTGTGCGGAGCACCTGGCGGAGATCAACTCGGAGATCGAGCTGGAGCCGGTGATCGCCCATGTGAACGGCGGCAATATCAGGGGGTTGATCGAGGACGTTGACCTGGTGATCGACGCCACGGACAATGTGGAAGTGCGCCTGCTCCTGAACGAGGCCTGTCACGCGCTGGGAAAGCCCTGGATCTACGGCGGAGCGCTGGCCTCCTACGGGATGACCATGAATATCCTGCCGGGAGAGGATGCCCCCTGTTATCACTGCATGTTCGGAGAATCGGTTCCGGACGGGGAGACCTGCGCCACGGCGGGCGTTCTGGGAATGCTTACTTCGATCGTCTCCTCGATTCAGTGCACGGAGGCGGTTAAGATTCTGATCGGATCTCCCGATGTACGGCGGACCCTGCTCGCCTTTGATATCTGGAACAACGAGTTCGACGAGATGGAAGTGGTCCGCAATCCTGAGTGTCCGGTCTGCGGGCGCGGGGAATACAGGTACTACGGCAAGGGCGGCGGAAGCCAGGCAGCCAGCCTTTGCGGAAGGGATGCGGTGCAGATTTCGCCGGAAACGCCTTCCGCTGTGGATTTTGATGAGGTCGCCTCGCGCTGGGAGAAACTCGGCTCTTTGAAGCGGGGTCGTTTTACGGTGGACCTGGACACCGGGGCCTACCAGATCAAACTCTTTGCCGATGGCCGCGCCATCATCGGCGGAACCTCGGACGAGGCCAAGGCCCGGGCAGTGTACGCAGAGTATGTAGGGCTGTAGGCTGCTGTGTAGGCCGTAGACTGTAGGCGGGCTCAGTAGCCGTAGAACATCCGCTCGATCCGGTCGACGAGCTTCGCGATCATGGCGCTGTCGGTGCCGAAGTTCTTATCATCGCTGGTAACGAAAAAGTTTTTGCCGAGGATGAAATCCTCCTGAAGAAACCAGTGGCAGCGCTCACCGAAGTCGATCGCGTATCCCAGATTGCCCAGCTTTCCCAGATGCTCGATGATGATGAGCGTCCCATCCTTCGCATAGTTCTTGGAGTCGGGGAAAGGGTAGGGGTTCTTCTCATATGGCTCATTGGCCCATGCCTTGATTTTTTCGTAACGCTCATTGAAACTGTTCTCCCTGGCTGCCTTGCGGTAGTCCTTAGACAAGCCAGAAAGGATAGCCTGACAGCTATCATCTTTGTATTTCTGCTCCAGTTTCTGGAGCAGTTTCTGATTCTGCAGGAGAATGGGCAGCCGGACAGAGGTTATTTTATCAGCGATATGCTGGCGCACCTTCTGGGAATGTACATTGCCAAGGTATTCCTTGGTCTTGTTTCTTCCCTTTCTCTGCCACCTCTCATAGGCATAGGTTTGGTTCCCACGTTCGGACAGAGAAAGTGATCCAAGACCAGAGAAATCCTTCTGGGCGCTAATTGAGATGAGCCTCTGAATTCGCTTCTGTTCGATTTTTATCTCTTCCATGAACCTGCTTGCCATTTGCTTTTCCCCTTTCTGAAATTGCCGATTTCGCCTCTGGGTCTTATTCCCTGAAACGTATGGGTCTAAAGACCCATGGGTTTGCTAATATCAGACCCAGAACCGGAGGCTTGCTGACCCGAGCTATGGGGCTGCTTTAGGAAAAGGCATGGGACTAAAGACCCAAGGAAATACAGGAGCAGCCCCATGCCCCATGCTTTTAAGGTCTCCGGGATGCCTGCTAGTCCCTGCAAGCGCCTCCAAAGCAGACATATTTTACCAATAAAGGGGTTTAATGTCAAGTTCGGGCGTTCAAAAGTTGACAAAAAGCAGGTCCTCCTGTAGAATGTGGTTAGTTAAGGCAAACTAACCACGGGAAGAGGACTAGGCACATGTATCTGGAACTGAAAGACATCACGAAATCCTACGGGGAGAGCGGCAGTCGCACGCAAGTGCTGAAGGGGATTTCACTGGGGCTGGACCGGGGGAAGATCTGCGTACTGCTGGGGCCGTCCGGCTCGGGCAAGTCCACGCTGCTCAACATTCTGGGCGGGATCGAGACCGTAGACAGCGGCAGCGTCAGCATCGGCGGCGACACCATCGAGCACATGAACGAGAAAGCGCTTTCCAGGTACCGGCGGCAGCACCTCGGCTACGTGTTCCAGTCCTATAACCTGATCCCGAACCTCACCGTCCAGGAGAACATCGAAGTGGGGGCGTACCTGTCTGACCAGCCTTTGCAGCTCGATGACCTGATCGAGACGCTGGGCCTCGCAGAGCACAGGAACAAGCTGCCCAATCAGATCTCCGGCGGGCAGCAGCAGCGGACCGCCATCGGGCGGGCTATCATCAAGAACCCGGACATTCTGCTCTGCGATGAGCCGACGGGCGCGCTGGACTACAAGACGTCGAAGGAGATCCTGGCCCTGATCGAGGAGGTCAACCGCAAGTACGGGAGCACCGTGGTCCTGGTGACCCACAACGACGCGATCAAGGAGATGGCCGACAAGGTCGTGATCTTAAAGGACGGCCAGATCCGCAGGGAATACAACAACGAGACGAAGACGCCGGCGGCAGATCTGGAGTGGTAGCATGAGAGGCAAAGGCAGGACATCCCGGAAGAACCCGCTGATGAAGCGAATCCCCAGAGAACTGAGAAAGGACCTGGGGAAATACATCGCGCTGTTTTTGTTTATGGCCATGATGATCGGCCTGGTTTCGGGCTTTATCGTTGCGGACGGGAGCATGATCAAGGCCTATGACAACAGTTTCGAGAAATTCAAGATTGAAAACGGCCATTTTAACTGCGACCTGAAACTGACCAAGCGGGCGATCCGCAACATCGAGGATGAGGGTGTGACCCTCCACGAGCTGTTCTACAAGGATAAGCAGACGGAACTTGCCGGCGAGCAGAAGACCATCCGGATCTACCGGCAGGAGGACCGGTACAGCGGTGGTGACGCTGGTTCGGAAGGCGGCGAGGTGAAGATCAACGGCGCTGATGTCATGGAGGGACGGCTTCCGGAGAGGGAGGGCGAGATCGTCATCGACCGGCTCTTTGCGGAGAACAACGGGGTCGAGGTCGGCGATGTCATGAGGATCGAAGACCAGGATCTGAAGGTCACCGGCTTCGTATCGCTTGGCGACTACAGTTCCATGTTCAAAAGCAACTCCGACATGATGTTCAATGCGAGCGCCTTCAGTATCGCCCTCGTGACGGACGCCCAGTATCAGAAGCTGGGAAGCGGCGGGCTCGTTTACTGCTACGCCTGGAGATACAAGGATCAGTCGCTCTCCGATGATGAGCAGCGGCGGCGGGCGAACGACCTGATGGAGGTCGTATATGAGAACTCCATGCTAGGCGCGGACAGTTCCTGGAGCCCGATGGTCTGGAACATGCTGCTGTCGGCGGATGCCTTTGATGACGGCAGCGAATTGCACGAGATCGAGGCGGATGCGCCGCTGGATGAATTTGTGTCAAGGCAGGACAACCAGGCGATTCAGTTTACCGGGGAGGATATGGGCAGCGACAAGATCATGTTCGAATGGTTCCTGTACATCGTGACCATAGTTCTCGCCTTCGCCTTCGCAATCACAACGAGGAGTACGATTGAGCAGGAGGCGAAGACCATCGGTACCCTGCGGGCCTCCGGGTTTACCCGGGAAGAACTGCTCGCGCACTACATCCTGCTGCCCGCGCTCGTGACGGGAGCAGCAGCCCTCGTGGGCAACGTGCTGGGCTACACCGCCTTGAAGCACGTGATGGCGAATATGTATTATCATTCCTATTCGCTGCCGACCTATACGACCGTCTGGAGCGCGGAGGCCTTTGTCAAGACGACCCTGATCCCCTGCGCGCTCGTGATCCTGGTCGAGATGCTCGTCATCGGGCGGTCGCTGTCGCTTCCGCCGCTCAAATTCCTGCGGCGGGACCTGAAGCGCGGAAAACAGGGAAGAGCGGTAAAGCTGCCGGCTTTCCGCTTTGTGACGCGCTTTCGCCTGCGGGTGATGCTGCAGAACAAGTCGACGTATCTGCTTTTGTTTGCGGGCATCTTTCTTTCGAGCGTCATCTTCCTGTTCGGCTCGTTATTCCTGCCTTTGCTGCACCAGTTCAAGGACACCATCCAGGAGTCGGAATTCTGCACTTACCAGTATATGCTGAAGGAGCAGGTTGACACTGAGGTATCCGGGGCCGAGAAGTACGCGGTCACAACGCTGGAGAACGAGCGCGGGGAGAGTCTGACGGTCTACGGGGTACAGCCCGATTCACGGTATCTGGACACTTCAAAGATCCGGGAGCTTGAGGGAACTGAAGTGCTCCTTTCCAACAGCTACTTTGACAAATACGGAATCGAGCCGGGAACAGACCTGGTGCTCACCGAGGAGTTCACCTCGGATAAGTACGCCTTCACGGCGGAGGGCATGTACGATTATCCGGCTTCGCTCGCGGTCTTCATGAACATCGACCAGTTCCGGGAAGTCTTCGACCTGAAAGACAACTATTACTCCGGCTATTTCAGTAATGAGGAACTGACGGACATTCCGGAGACGAAGGTGGCGGCGGTCATTACCGAGGAGGACCTGCTGACGACGTCAAACCAGCTCGAGGATTCCATGGGCGGCGCCTTCCGGCTGTTCCTGATCTTTTCGATCGTCATGTTCATCCTGATGGTCTATCTGCTGGCCAAGATGGTCGCCGAGCGCAACGCCTACGCCATTTCCATGCTGAAGATCCTGGGCTACACCAACCGGGAGGCGGGGCATCTGTATAACAGCGCGACGGGCATCGTGGTGGTGATCTCCCTGGTGCTTTCGGGCGTACTTGGCCTCAGGCTCATCCGGGTGATCTACTACACCATGATGCAGTCCTTCACCGGATGGCTGACCTTCTACGCCGCGCCCTGGGGCGTTCCTGTCCTGGTCGGAACCGGCATCGTCTGCTACTTCCTGGTCAGCCTGATCCTCACGCGCCGGATTCGGAAGATTCCGATGACGACCGCCTTGAAGGATGCGGAATAGAGGGATGGACCTGCCTTTGCAAAAGCAGGCCCGGCCTTGATTTCGCCCCCGCGCGGGTATATCCTAAATGTATGGGTAAGGAATCTGACAGCAAAGTGTTTTACGGCTGGGTCGTATGCGGCGTATGCACCCTGCTTCTGTTTATCACGATGGGGACAGCCTCGAACGGGCTGTCCGTCTTCATGCCATATATCATGAGGGACTTCGGGCTGACGAATGCACAAACGTCATCGCTGGTGACGCTGCGGTGTACGTTTGCCTTTGTTTCGATGCTCCTGATCGGTCACTACTACGACAGGGTGGGCTACCGGCTGGGGACCTCTCTTGCAGCGCTTCTCTGCTGCGCGGCCTATGTGATCTATAGTTTTGCGGGCAGTTATCTGCAGTTCTGCATCGGCGCCAGTGTGGCGGGCATCAGCTACGGCCTCGGGAGTATGATCCCGGTCGCGATCCTGATGAATCGCTGGTTTGTCAGTCACCGGGCCCTGGCCATCGGAATCTGCAGCGCGGGCTCAAGCCTTGCAATCGTCGTGCTCCCGCCGATGCTGACGGGAATCATTCTGCGTTTTTCTCTTAGGGCGGCCTTC
Organism: Lentihominibacter sp.; assembly: GCA_045580505.1. Lineage (GTDB taxonomy): Bacteria > Bacillota > Clostridia > Peptostreptococcales > Anaerovoracaceae > Lentihominibacter. The sequence continues at coordinate 28,322 of JAZNNY010000037.1, read as the reverse complement.
CTGGTTACGGCGGGGTATGTGCTGCTGTCTTCGGTTCTGATTTTCGCCCTGATTCGGGAAAAGCCTTCGGACAAAGGCCTCGAGCCGCTGGGCGGGGACCGGGCGTCGGTGCTGGCAGCCTACCGGGCAAGGCGCGAGGCAGGGAAGGGTCCGGACAATTCAGTTGCCGGAGGTGTGGACAATTCAACTGCTGGAGGTGTGGACGCCGCCATGGCGGCAACGCTTCCCCTGCGCGGATGGATCCTGATGGGCATCGTCTGCGTGACCATGGGCGCCCTGGCCAACCCGGGCTTCATGCACCTGACGGTGCTCTATACGAGCGAGGGCTTCGCCCCCATGACCGTCGCCCTTGTGATCAGCGTGGCGGGCATCGTCATGACCGCGTTCAAAGTGGTCTGCGGCGAGGCAGCAGACCGGCTCGGGGGCTTTCGGGCATCCGCCCTGTTCTACGGGATCTTCTGTCTGAGCAATCTGCTGTGCTGCCTGGCCTTCCTCCGGAGCGTGCCCCTGGCCATGCTCGCGGCCGTGCTGTTTGGCATGGGCTGCCCGATTTCAACAGTTGGCATTCCAATCTGGGCCGGCGACCTGGTGTCGCAGGAGCACTACGCGGATACCCTGCGCCGCCTGCAGCTCATCTACGCGGCCGGCGCCATGATCTTCGCCACCATGCCCGGCATCAGCGCAGACCACATGGGCAGCTATGTCCCGGTCTATGGCTTATTTGCCCTGATGCTGGCAGTCGCCTTCTGCTGCCTCGCCGCAGCCTACCGCAAAGGCAGGTAGGGCGCTCCGCTTCTTCTCCGCGGTCAGGGCAGGGTGGACCGCCCGGGCCGGCGTGCATGTTTCGGAAGCCGGAGCCAGGGCCTGAGCTCGAGCCCGAGTCCGAGCTCGAGAAGGCGTCGATTGATACAAAACGCGTTATTCATCCGGTTTTATCAAGGCTCGAAACCAATAATTGATACAAATTCTGATATATAGGGAGTTTTGTCAAAGCACCGTTAACTTCGCCTCCTCTCACCCGGTCAGGGGATGTAAAGGCAGGACATAAACTGTCACAATTACACAGACCCGCGATACATGGCAGACATTTGTGCGGGCTATTTCCATATCACAATTTTTTCCGCAAAATGTATCAAAATATCACGGATCCCTTTGATAAAAACGCTTCTTTTCTGGGATTTCTGTCAAAGCGTCGCCAGTCCACTCCGCTCGCGGATGAGTGAGTTTGTCATCTGCTCCGGCAAGGCCTTCAGAATGAGGGATGCTGCTTGCGGCGGCCGCCCTGAAAGGCCGCCGCATCGCAGCAGGATCCTCTGGCCTTATGGCATCCGCGCTCCGCGGCCAGGGCCATAACCGTATTTCACCAAATGTATAGCTTTGGGACGGGAATTTGGTGAATGCTGAATATTTTTTGTTTCGCTCAAAAGCGATACCCCCGGTGAATCTTCACCAAGTCTTCATTGAAAGAACAGGTGAAATCCGATATAATGAATCGGGTAATGGTTTTGAGACTAAACAGGACACGAAGGATAATATGAGCCGAGACAGATCTACAATCAAGAATTCCAGAACCGGCCGCCGCATCGTGGCGGTGCTTTGTATTGTATGCATTGCCGTGCTGCAGTGCTTTGTTGTAATGCCGGCATTGTCGGATGGAGTGCATGCGGCGGGTGATGTTACATTTATTGCGGAATACTCGAATGGATCTACGGCACAAAAGGATAGCAGCAGTTGGATCACAGGTGTTGATCCAGAGGATCTGACCTATGAAACCGGAGAGTTTGATGACGAGGGAAATCCGGTCACAGAAACGGTCAAGGCAAGAAAGCTCTCGAATATATTGAGTAAAGCCGGCCTTTCAGACAGTGAGGTTACACTCAACGATGACAGCAGTCCGGTTGATACAGGCGCTGTTTACTTGGTGAAAAATGGAGAGAGCTGGGACCTTTTCGATGAGGTGGGACCGCTTGGGACGGATGTTTATCGGATCAAGTCAAAAATTGATAGAAATCCAATTCAGTTCAAGAATAAGCCTTCTGCCAAACCAACAAATCCGAAAGTCGGAGACACCATCACAATTTCATATTCACTGGACATTGATAAATTCTTCAAGGGCAGCGATGGCTACTCCAGTGACATGACCAAGTTGACATGGACGGGAAACAGCAGAGTAAAGCTGGCCAGTTCTACCACTTCGGGAGAGTCCGGTCAGTTGAAGGCAACCATAAAGAAGAGCGGAAGCATCAGCATAACAGCTAAGGCCGCGGATAGCACATTCGATTATCTGGATAACGATGCAAAGGTTTCTTTTACAGGGAAAGCTACTAAGAAGACCACTGAGTCAACAACTAAAAAGACCACCAAAAAAACCAGTACCAAAAAAACAAGCACGAAAAAAACCTCTTCCAACAAATACACCACCCGTAAGTACACCACCCGCAAGTACACCGGCTATACTTACCGCCCCTACCGGCCAACCACCCGGCCGGGCGTGACCACCCGTACGGGTCTGACGGTGACGACGACGGCGACGAGGCCGACGCAGACGGGGTCGACGGCGACTCCATCCTTCCAGACGATGAAGGTGAAGGAAGTTTATCTGACGGAGACGATTCCGGAGGAGCCGCAGTACTACGATGAAAATGGAAATCCCATTGACGAGGAAGAGTTCATGGAAGGGGAAGAAGGCGTAGAAGAAGATTATGATGAAGACGGCGTTTCGTTCCCGGCAGCCGCTGGATCGGCAGCAGTAGCAGTCGCAGCGTGCGGAGCGGGCGCAGTCGGCAGAGTCCGCAGGTTCAATCTGGATATCGGCAAGGCCGCTGCAGCGGCAGTGACCGGTAAGGCGGCGGACGGCGGCAGGAAGCGGTTCGGTAAGAAGACGACCGGAGGAACCGCCGACCAGGCTGGCGCAAAGACTCAGGCCAACGCCAAGCCTGGCGCAAAGACCCAGAACGAAGATAAATCAAGAAACCCACTGAAGAAATTCAGAAAGAAATAAACAAGTAACACATTAACCTAGGAGGAAACCATGGGAGAAATAGTCAGAGGCATACTAAGGGCAGTCAGCAGCGGGTTGCAGATTCCGACGATCATCATTTTGATCCTTTTGATTCTGCTGGCCATACTCATGCTTGGAACCTTCATTGCGGAGATCGTGACGGAACGGAAGACACTGAAGCTGAACATTCCGAAGTTGGTCGATGAACTGCAGGGGAAGACAACTGCGGAGATGAAGGATGTCATTGCGGGGAGCACCCTGCTGATGCGCCAGAAAGCGGCGATTCAGGAACTGATCAGCAGAGTCAGCTATCCGGACGACACCAGAGAGGCTCTGGCCCGGCAGCTGATCGCGGATGAAGAAGCCAGATACAGCAAGATCGTCAAGGTCACCGACCTGACGGCGAGAGTCGCCCCGATGTTCGGTCTGATGGGAACCTTGATTCCGCTCGGCCCCGGACTCATCGCGCTCGGTGAAGGCGATGCGGCGACCCTGTCCCAGTCCATGCTGACCGCCTTTGACACCACGGTCGCAGGCTTGATCAGCGGCGCCATCAGCTTTGTCATTTCCGGCATCCGTAAAGGATGGTATGAGGAATATATGATCGGTCTGGAAACGGTTATGGAGACCGTTCTGGATGTACAGAACACAGAACGCCGTAAGGCGCTGCAGCAGAAGAAGGCAGCCGATGCTGCAAAGGCAGGTCACACTGGTTCTGAAGCCGCTCCGTCCGGTGCTTCCAGAGACACCGTCACGATTGCGAAAGATGAACTGACTGCAGCGGCAGCACATGCGGCTCCGGCCCGTCCGGCGGCTCCTTCGCAGGGGACAGCGCGCAAGGCGGCAGCCCAGGCAGCGGCAATGCATCCGGGAGTGCGTGCAGCCAAGACGGCGGCACCGGCAGCTGCAGGAGCAGCTCAGGCGGCTCAGGCACAGCAGGCCCCGGCACAGCCGGCTCGCGCAGGACAGCCTGTTCAGGCAGTCCGGGCAGCAGCCCAGCCTGCGCAGCAGATGGCCCGTCCGGCTCAGGCAGCACCCGCTCGTCCGGCCCAGACAGCGCCCGCTCAGACAGAAGCGCAGCGCGTGACGGCCAAGCCGACTTTTGCACAGGCAAACAGCAAGACGATCGCGGGATATGACGCCCAGCAGTTTCAGGCAGATGTAAGAGCTGCGGAGGCAGCTCAGGCAGAGGCAGCAGTGGCCAAAGAAATGGAGCAGATCCAGTCACTGGATGACCTGCTCGAAAGCTTTGCGCCGAGAGATGGGAGGCAGTAGTCAATGAAAGTCGTAGGAACAAGAGGACGTCTCAGAGTATCCAGGAAGCCGGAGGATTTCAGTCCGATGGAGGGCGTTGGCAACATGGCGGATGCGATGCTTGTTTTCGCCTGCGGCCTGATCCTTGCGCTGATTCTCAGCTGGAATGTTAACGTCAGTGAGACCGGTGAGATCAGCAAAGGCGGAGCAAACGCGACCTATGAGATCAACGGCATGGACGGGACGGTCACACAGGAGATCGATGCCAACACCAACCTGCAGGAAATGGGAACCGTTTATATGGATCCCGAGACCGGCAAGTACTATGTGATGGCGGAATAATAGAGAATCATGATGAACGCAGGACCTGACTCCGGAACAGTAACAAGCTTTCCGAGTCAGGTTTTCGTACGTCAGAGCATATCTTAAAATAGCAGTTTTGAGAGGAGAATGAATGAGCGCGAATATACCCGGCCAAGAGAAACTGACCGAGAGAGGAATTGACCTCGCCGCATGGAAGGAAGGCAGCCGGATCCTGGATATCGGCTGCGGAGAAGGAGATACCGTGGCCCTGCTGGCAGAGCGCGGCATGCAGGCCGAAGGCATCGACATGAACCTGTCTGCCATATCGAAGGCCAAGGAGAAACACCCCGGCATCGACGTGAAGTTCGGCGACGGGGAATTCCTGGACAGCTACATGTCCTACACCTTTGACGGGATCATGATGGAGAGCACGCTCTCCCTGATCAACATGCCGGACGAGGCCATGCACGAAGCTTACTGCGTTCTGAAGAAGGGCGGCAGACTGATCATCAGCGACCTTTATGAGAAAGATCCGGATCCGAAGCAGGTCAGGGCGGTGCAGATTGAAGCGGACCGGCAGAGCAGGATCCCGCACCAGGAAGGCGACTGCGAGGACAGGGGCCTTAAGTTCGTCGACTTCCGCTTTGAGGGAGCCTTCTACAAGGATCTGCTCATCCGCCAGCTGGAAGAGACCGGTTTTCAGGTCAAGACTTTTGAGGACCATTCAGAAGAACTGGACAGCCTCCTCACGGAGGCAGCGGATCCGCAGGAGGCGCTGCGGCAGCTGAACAAGTACATCAAGACGGAAGCGGGCGGTAAGCAGCGCCGGTTTGGCTATTTCCTGCTCGAGGCCGTGAAACCATTATAGACAAAGGCAGGCCTGCCTTTGGAGGAGGAGAATCATGGGAGAACCGATTTCGTACATCGCGAGAAAATACATTGAAGAAGGATACGATTTCGTCGTGGCCAGAGTGGTCAGCACGAAGGGGTCGGCGCCGCGGCACCGCGGGGCGGTCATGCTGATGCGGGATGGCGGACACACCGTCGGGACCGTCGGCGGCGGTCTGCTCGAGGCGGAGACTGAGAAACTCTGCCGGCAGATGCTGAAGACCAAAGAAAAAACCATGACCTACGAATTCATTCTGGACGAGAAGCAGAAGGATAAGGGCGCGCTGGAGATGGGCTGCGGCGGCGACGCGACCATTCAGATCGACTACATAAGCGCGGCGGATCCGGGCAGCTTCGTGGAGGATTTCAAAGAGCAGAGCCGGGCCTACATCTTCGGCGGCGGCCACGTGGCCAAGGCGCTGGAACCGGTCCTGCGGCACGTGGATTTCGATACCTACATCATCGATGACCGCGAGGAGTACGCGAATGCAGAGCGCTTCCCCGAGGTAGCGGCGACCATCGTCTGCAGCGATTTTGAACACTGCTTCGATGAGATCGAGGTCGACGAGGACAGTTATCTGATCATCGTGACCCGGGGACATAAGGGCGACCTGACGGTGCTGCGGCAGGCGCTTAAGAAACCCCACGCTTATCTTGGGATGATCGGAAGCCGCAGGAAGAACAACCTGCTGTTTGAGACTCTGCGGGAAGAAGGATTCAGCGAGGAGCAGCTGCAGGACGTACACGCACCGATCGGCCTTGAGATCGGATCGGAGACCCCGGAGGAGATCGGCGTCAGCATTGCGGCGGAGATCATTCAGGTGCGGTCGCAGCTCACACCAGAAGAAGAGAAAACAGACAGCACAGCGCTGCTGCATGCATAAAAGACAACCACAGGAGAAAGCATAGTATGAACATTGGATATAACAGGGCCGCAGACCCGGCAAAGTACGGGGCGGTCATTCTGGCAGCGGGGCTTTCCTCGCGCATGAGCGCATTCAAGCCGATGCTCCCGGTTGACGGGAGACCTGCGATCACGGGACTCGTAGAGAGCCTGCGCAGCGCGGGCGTCACGGACATTCTCGTCGTGACCGGACACCAGAGGGAGGACCTGAAGGAAGAACTCGACCGGCTGCGGCTGGACGAGTGCTACAACGACAGATACGAAGGGGGGATGTTCACCTCTATCCAGGCGGGTCTCGCAAAGGCAGGCCAGTCCTTTAAGGACAAGAAGGGATTCTTCCTTGTACCGGTGGACTGCCCACTGATCACGATCCGCGCGCTGCGGGAACTGATGCGGGCCTCGGATGAGGCGGGTGAAGAAGGGAAGACCTGCTTTTTCGTGCCGACCTTTGAAGGTAAGAAAGGACATCCGCTGCTTGTCCCGGCAGGACGCGTCGATGAGATCGCCGGTTACGAAGGGGATGACGGCCTGAAGGGTATCACCGACCGGGAGCCGGAGAAGATGGTCCGGGTGCCGGTGCCGGATGAAGAGGTTCTGCTTGACATGGATACACCGGAGAACTACGAGGCTATCCGCCACTTTGTGGAGAAGGGCTTTAAGCGAGAGAAACTGGAAGTGCTTTCTTCCAGGAAGCGGATCATTCTGGTCCGGCATGGACAGACCCAGCAGCACTCCGAGCCCATGTTCATCGGCCAGTATGACGTGGCCCTGGACGAGGACGGACGGATGCAGGCAGCCGCTGTCGGTGAAGAGATCGCGCAGCTGATCGCGGATGATGTCTATGCGGAGACGAACTGGGTCGAAGGGGTTTCCCTCGGCAAGCAGCCGCTGCCGGCCATCGAGCACGTCTGGTGCAGCGACCTGTGCCGGGCCAAGGAGACCGCGCAGATCATCGCGGATAAGATCAACGATACCTACCGGAAGGAACGGATCTGGGCGGAGGTCAGCCCGGTGGAGGGACTGCGTGAGATCCACCTCGGATCCTGGGACGGCCGGGCGATCCGGGAGATACAGGAGGAAGAGCCGGAGCTCTATGAGCGGCGCGGCAAGGACCTGTTCACCTTCAAGATCGGCAACGGGTCCGAGAATTTCTATGATATGCAGTACCGGGCGGTAGCAGCCCTGCGGGACATCCTGGCGGATGACTATGCGCGGAACATCATCATCGTCGCGCACAGCGGTGTGCTTCGGGCGCTGGAGAACAATCTGAAGGGCCTCCGTGTGGACGACCCGTGGGAGCCTTTGGAGAAGGGCAGCTGGCGCGTCTGGATGGAGGATCATAAGGAGCAGTAAAAAATAAGAAGCAGCAGTGGAAGTGACAGGAAGGAGAAGCGAGCTTATGAGAAGATGCCTGAGCAGTGTGATGTCAGTGCTGGTGGCGGTCATGTTCTGCCTGGGAACAGGCGCGGATGTGTACGCGCAGCCGGCAGCTGAAGAGGGAGGGCAGTCCTTCAGCGAGATCATCGCGTCGGAGGAAGCGCCGCATGCGGAGGACCAGCTGATCGTAACCTACGACGAGGACACCAGCAGCAAGGCCATCCGAAGAGATGTAAGTAAAGTTGGCTCTGTCGCGGATGTGACATCCCTGGAGGACCAGAAGATGGTGCTGGTGGACCTGACGAAAGATGAGGTCAAGGCGGCGAAGATCCTGGACAAGGCAGGTAAGGCGCTGACCGTCCAGCCGAACTACCGCTACAGCGCGGCCGCTGACCCGAAGGCGGGAAAGCCTTCAGACCCCTATCTCGATCCGGCGAAGACGGCGGTCTACCAGTACTACCTGGAGACAGTCAACGCTGAGGCCGCCTGGGATCTGGCGGAAGCGAATCAGAAAGCGGAGACCATCGTCGGGGTCGTCGACACCGGTGTGGACAGTCACCATGAAGACCTGAAGAAAAACCTGATGACTCTGGATGCCAAGGGGACATACAAGGGATTTGCTTATGGGGAAGAAGAGGATCTTCAGGATGATTTCTTCGGACACGGAACCCATGTGACCGGCATTATCGGCGCGGACTACGGCAACGGCAAGGGCGGCAGCGGCGTGGCCAGCGGCCACAGCAACGGCCTGGTTCAGGTCATCACGACTTGCGCGGCCGCGGACGAGAGTCTGTACACCTACGATATCTGCCGCGCCATCGATTATACTGCAGGCGAGCAGCATGCCAGAGTCATCAACATGAGCTTTGGCGGGCCCGGCTTCGATCCTATGATGGAGCGGTGCATCCGCAGCCACTATGAACAGGACGGCACCGTATTCGTAGCAGCCTCCGGCAACGACGGTTCGGACGCCTATTCGACCCCCTGCGATTATGCGACTGTAATCGCGGTCAATGCGGCTGATCGGGGAGGCAACGCTGCGTATTTCTCCGACTACGGACAGTACAAAGATATTTCAGCGCCCGGATTCAACATCATGTCGACCGTTCCGGGTTCCTATGCAGTTATGTCCGGTACCTCCATGGCATCCCCGGTCGTAGCCGGAATCTGCGGACTGGTGCTCGACGTGAACCCGGATCTCACCCCGGCCCAGGTCAAGAACATCATCTGCGCAACCACGAAGGAATCGCAGCAGGGAAAGCCCTTCGATGAAGACCTCGCCTACGGCAACATCGACGCCGAGGCCGCGGTGCAGGCAGCGCTTGCAGCCTCGGAGGAGACGGCGGCGGAATCTCTCAGCATCAAGGAGAAGGACACCGTCCGGAAGACGATCATCCCGAAGGGAACCAGCCTGGCCCTGACGGCTCTCGTGCAGCCGGCGGCCTGCCTGCAGCCGGTGCAGTGGTCCTCTGCGGATGAGAGCATTGCGACCGTGGATGAGACTGGTACGGTCACGGGCATTGCGGCCGGTGATGTCATGATACGCGTAGCGTGCAGCAGCGCATCGGAGCAGGTGCTGGTTACGGTAAAGGATGCGGAGGAGCCGTCGCTCTCCATCAGGGACAAGGATAAATGGGAGAAGGACGGCATTGTCATTGATCCTTCCGCCTGGGATAACGGAGGTCAGATCGTCGCTTCCCTGCAGCCGGAGACCGCGCAGGCGGGATATGAATTCAGTTCCAGTAATAACGACATTCTGTTCGTGGATTCCCTTGGATACTACACGCCAAAAAAACCGGGAACGGTGACCGTGACCCTTTGGGACGGGAAAGGCTATAAAGACGAGAACAAGGTGGACGAGATGACCGTCACCGTGTGGAACGCCGTTTCGGATATCCGGATGACGCAGAAGAGAGGTCAGCTGGATATCGGGGAAAGCTTTAACTTCCGGGCGCGCGTTGCAGACCCGTCTGCTTATCACCCGGAGATCACCTGGTCTGTCAACAACAACAGAGGCAGGATCGACCCGAAGACAGGAGCCTTCAAGGCGCTGAAGGCGGGCGTCTGCTTTGTCATCGCGAAGACGGAGAACGGAACATATGAATCCTGCAAGGTGATCATCACCAAGAAGAGTTACGCCGGAAAAGATTACGGCCTGAAGGTGAAGAAGTCAAAGAACAAGAAGAAGGCCATCCTGACCTGGAAGAAGATTCCGTGCGCGACCGCATATCAGGTACAGAAGAAGGCCGCGGGCGGCAAGTGGAAGACGATCAAAACCATTAAAAAGACGAAGTTTACGGATAAGAAACTGAAGAAGACCAGCAGTTACCGCGTGCGGGCCAAGTTCAATAAGGCCGGAAAGATCGGCTGGAACGGCTGGTCAAAGGTCAAGACCGTTAAGGTGAAGAAGTAGCAGGAGGGAATGAATATGAAGACAGCTATGACGAGACAGATCCTTGCCCTGCTCCTGGCCATCAGCCTGTGCGTAAGCCTTGCGCCGGGGCCTGCCTTTGCGGCCTCCAGCATAGGGGGGACAGCGCCGGCTGCGCAGGAAAACAGCGGGGTGCTGGGCCTGCAGATGATGGAAGAACTCATGCAGATGACCATAGAAGAGGGGCAGCCGTTGACGGAGGATTACTATGCAGCGGACGTTCTGGCGGAGATCAACGGAACGTACGCCGAAGCGATCGAGTACGTTAAAGCACATCCGGGTGAGATCGAGGCAGTATCGATCTTCATCATGGTCTCGGAAGAGGTCCAGAAGCGGCTTTTGAAGCTCGAGAGCCTGATGCCGCTGACCAGAGAGGTCTATCAGGGCAGCAGCGATATTGGCAGCCTGAAGAAGTTGCTGCGGACGAATTATAATACGATCACATCCGGCGTGAAGCGCGCGGACTACAATAACTGGTACTGGGATAAGTACGTGGTGCAGAGGGCGGCGGCAAAAAAGGCCATCGACGGCATCCATGACTTGAAAGGCTATCTCGACGCCAGCCAGCAGGATCTGTTCCTTTCCTTTGCAGAGGCCCTGTCTACGGACGATGAAGAAATGTGGATCGATATGGATGAGGGAGAAGGAGCATCGCTTTCCGGATTCCTGATGGAGAACAGCATCGAGCCCTACTCGATCGTAAACAAGGACCTGGTTGCGGGCGCCATTGAAGCGGGCCAGGAAGAGCTTAGCGGACTGATCGAGGCGGAGAAGGACGTGCCATGGAAGCCGTTCCGCCCGTCAAAAGCCCTGCAGCAGATGGTGAAGGACTTCACCAAGAATGCGCAGCAGCTCCAGGACCTGAATATGATCGTTAAATTGTTTGATAAAATCAACAAAAAGTTCGACGCGGAATACGATCCCTACATCCAGGCCCGGCTTGCGCTCGATCCGGCAGGCGAACTGACCGACTCCGACATCACCCGTTGGCTGAACAAGATGGAGCAGAAATACTATGCGTATAACCGCAGCCTGTACAGTGTGCATGGGGCTGAGCTGCTCACAGAGGTATTCTATGACTATTCCGGGAAGATGGAATCCTGCTACACGCAGAAAGAAGCTTCCGCCCTGTGGACTAAGTACCTGACGGCCATGAACCGGGTGCCCGTACTCACGAAAGAGCTGAAGGACACCAGGGCTAAATATCTGCAGGCCTGGAACAAGAAGTACAAGAAGAAGGCCTACAACCAGAAGAAAGTGAAGAAACTCCTGGCCAACGGAAAGAAAGCCATGAACCAGGCGAAAACCATGGAGGCCCTGGAAGCCGTCCATGCCAGCTACACCGCGAAGCTGAACGCCGCCATCAAGACCTTCCGCGTCAAAGTCACGAAAAAAGGCAAGGGAACCGTTTCGAAAACCGCCAAGGTCAAGTACGGCAAGACTTATGTGCTGAAGATAAAGCCAGCACCGGGCCACGCCTTAGAGTCTGTTACCATTAACGGGAAGCAGAAGAAGAAACTGAAGTATACCTATAAATTGAAAATAAAAAAGAAGACGAACATCAAGGTCGTCTTCCGGTAGGCGCGGTTTTGGCCGGCGCGGTTTTGGCTGGCGCGGCGGGCGCTGCCTCGGCCCGCGCGGTCAGCGCTTGCGGGAGATCAGCAGGATCTCCGGCGGATCGTGCTTCTGATTGAGCATGCTGACATAGCTCACATGCCAGCGCTTCGAATCGAGTCCTTCGGCGAAAGCCAGAAGGGCTCGTTTTTCTTCTGCTCCTTCCGGGTGCCCGCTGTACATGGTGATGCAGATGAGGCCGTCCTTCTTCAGCAGGGGCAAGGCACCCTGCACCGCCGCCAGGGTCGTATCCGTGCGGGTAGTCACCGTCTTGTCGCCGCCGGGCAGATAGCCCAGGTTAAAGAGGATGAGGGCTGCGAAGGTTTCGGTTCGGGGGTCGGGATCGGTGTCGGCCTCGCCGCGCAGGTAGGCTCCCATCTGTTCGTGCCCGGCGCAGCAGAGCGTAATAGTGCCGTCCGCCAGGGCCTCCGCGTAGCCGCTTTCCTCCAGCAGGGAGCGCGTTCGATCGATCGCTTCCGGCTGGATGTCGAAGGCATAAAGTTTTCCGGGCTGCATGCCGGCAAGCGCCAGGGTATCATGCCCGCCCCCGCAGGTGGCGTCGATGAGCGTATCGCCCGGCTTCGCATACGCGCGCGCGATATACAGGGCGAACTCGGTGGTTCTTTGTATCAGATTCATGTCCTTGTCCATGATTGGATTATGGCATGGGAGAAAGAATGTGTCAAACAGGGGCATATATTTTAGGAACTCTGCGAAAAGGCAGGTCAAACGCGAAATCCGCAGAGTTTATTGCACATATTTTGGAAATATCTGGTCAAACTCTGTGCAAGTAGCACAAATAGAGCATTCCCGCAGAGTTCAGGCGAAAAAACGGCCAGTTAGTTTTTCTTAACTCTGCAAAACATACCTGTTTTAGTGATATATGCAGAGTTTGGCGGGGTTGGCCTGCCTTTGCAGGAAATGAACTCTGCGAAAAGGCCCTGAAAACAGGAAATCTGCAGAGCCCGCAGGCTGGCGCCCGGGAAAGAGTCTGTTTCGTTGACACAGCCTGCGATGATGGGTATAATTCAAAGGCAGGAGGTGCACATGAACCAGACAGAACCCCAAAAAACAGGCCAGAAGATAAGCCCGGCCCGTCTTGCCAAGATGGGCATGCTGGTCGCTATATCCGTTGTACTCGTTTACCTGATCCACTTCCCGATATTCCCGGCGGTGGCGTTCCTGGAGTATGATCCGGCGGACATTCCGATCCTGATCGGGACGTTTGCGTTCGGACCGCTCGCGGGCGTGCTGCTGACGGTGGTCACATCGATCATTCAGGGAGTGACGGTCAGCGCGGCCAGCGGAGTCTACGGGATCCTGATGCACGTGATCGCTACCAGCGCGCTGGTTATCACAGCGGGTTTGATCTACAGCCGTAATAAAACCAGAAAGAGCGCAGTGATCGCAGTGGTCTGCGGCGTGATCGCCATGACCGTCATCATGATCGGGGCCAATATGGTCATCACACCGATCTTCATGGGCGTGCCGAGATCCGTCGTCTGGCAGCTGATGCCGTTCATCGCCGGCTTCAATGCGATCAAGGCAGGGATCAACGGTCTCGTTACCTTCCTGGTATATAAGCGGATCTCCGGATTCCTGCACCGCTAGGAGGAAACACCGGAAATGAATAAAACCGAAACAATACTCCTGCACAGCGAGCAGGAGGTAATGGAATACGGCAGACGGCTTGGCCGCGAGGCCGTGGCCGGACAGGTGATCGCCCTGACGGGAGATCTCGGAGCCGGCAAGACAACATTGACCAAGGCGATCGCCGCCGGGCTTGGGATCAGCGAAACGATCACGAGCCCGACTTTTACGATCGTAAAGGAATACAGAAGCGGCAGACTGCCGCTGTTTCATTTTGACGTATACCGGATCGGAGACATCGACGAGATGTACGAGCTGGGATACGAAGAATACTTCTTCGGAGACGGCCTTTGCGTGGTCGAGTGGGCGGACCTGATCGAGGAACTCATCCCGGAGGATGCCCTCAGGATCAGCATCGCCTACGGACAGGGAGAAGAGGAGCGCATTTATACATGTACATTTTAGCAATAGAAACAACAGGCGCATTCGCATCGGTGGCGTTGCTGCAGGGCCCGGACACGGCGGCCGACCTGGCCGCAGGCGCCGGAACGTCCACACGCACCGGAACGTCCGCAGGCGCCGTGTCAGGCTTTCGGATCCTCGGCGTCATCCACGGCAGCGACCGGTACTCACATCTGCAGAACCTGACGCCGCAGATCAGTCAGATCCTGCAGGACAGCGCATTGCAGATAGGCGATATAGGGGCGATCGCGGTGTCGCACGGCCCCGGATCCTTTACCGGCATCCGGATCGGCGTGTCGACGGCGCGGGCGCTGGCTCAGATTCTGGACATCCCCTGCATCGCGGTCTCCAGCCTGGAGGCGCTCGCGCTGCGGGCGGCCGCAGGCGAGGCAACCCCGGCCGCAGGCGAAGCCGCCCCGGCCCAGCTGCAAGGACCCGGCGGCAGGACCCTGATCTGTCCGATTCTGGACGCGCGCAGGAAGCAGGTCTACGGCGCGGCCTACGAGCTGACCGGTGGACTCACCTGCATTATCCCGCCGGCTTCCTGCCTCATGACGGATTTCCTGGAGAAGCTTTCCGGACTGCGCGAAGAGGGATTCGAGCGAATCTGCTTTATCGGCGATGGGATCGACACCTGCGGAGAGATCATCGGGGAGTGGCCTGCCTTTGCAGAGGTGAGCTGCGCGCCGAAGGAGGTCCGCTATCAGGACGCGGCCGAGGTCGCCCTGCGCGGCTGGCAGCTGCTGCAGGAGGGGAAGACCTGCGGCTACATGGAGCTGCAGCCGGAGTACCTGCGTATGGCGGAGGCGGAGAAGAAGCTGCGCGATAAGATGGCAGCGGAGAAGAAATAACCATGAACGAGATGACGATACGCCAGGCAGGCGCGGCGGATGCTGATGCGATTTACGAGATCGAGAAAATGTGCTTTCCGGATCCATGGAGCAGGGCTTCCATCCATTCGGAACTGACGGAAAACCCGCGGGCCTTTTATGTCGTGGCTGAGATTGAAGGTGAGGTCGTCGGCTATGCGGGCCTCTGGTGGATTGTAGACGAAGGACATATCACCAACGTGGCGGTGAAGCCGGGCTTTCGAAACCGGCGGATCGGCTCACAGATCATCGAGGTCCTGCTCGACCATACAGGCAAAGAAGGCATCCGGCACTATACACTGGAGGTGCGGGCGAGCAACATTTCCGCACGGGCCCTGTATGAGAAATTCGGCTTTGAGGTCGAAGGCGTCCGCAGGGGCTATTACCGGGTCGGCCATGAGGATGCGCTGATCATGTGGAAGCACGAAAAGGAGAACCAATGAAGGACGGCAAATGTGCTATTCTGGCAATTGAATCAAGCTGCGATGAGACGGCGGCGGCCGTTGTTCTGGATGGACGGGATGTCCGTTCGAACATCATCTCATCCCAGATCGAGATACATAAACTCTACGGCGGCGTGGTGCCGGAGATCGCCTCTCGGCATCATCTGGACAACGTGAATCCGGTCGTGGATCAGGCGCTGGCGGAGGCGGATACCACCATGGACGAGATCGACGCCATCGCCGTGACCTATGGGCCTGGTCTCGTAGGCGCGCTGCTGATCGGACTTGCGACGGCGAAAGCCTATGCGCTCGCGACGGGAAAGCCGCTGATCGGCGTGCACCACATTCAGGGCCACGTCTGCGCCAACTACATCGCGCATCCCGAGCTGGAGCCGCCCTTCATGGCGCTGGTCATTTCCGGCGGGCACACGAACATCGTGGACGTGAAAGACTACCGGACCTACCAGGTGCTGGGCGGAACGCGGGACGACGCCGCGGGGGAAGCCTATGACAAGGTCGCGCGCGTGCTCGGCCTCGGATATCCCGGAGGCCCGCTGATCGATAAGATCGCGAAAGAGGGCAATCCGCATGCCGTCGAATTCAAGCGGGTCTACCTGGAGAAGGGCAGTCTGGACTTTTCCTTCAGCGGAATCAAAACCGGCGTGCTCAACTATATCAACGGGCAAAAGCAGGCCGGACGCGAGATCAGCGTTCCCGATGTGGCGGCTGCGTTTCAGGAGGCGGTGCTGGAGGTTGTCGTGAACAAGACCGTCAGCGCGGCGCTTGCGCGCGGGGAGAAGCGGATCGTCGTGGCGGGCGGCGTCGCAGCCAACAGCCGTCTGCGGCAGATGCTGAAGGAGGCCTGTGACAAACACGGGCTGGGCCTCTATTATCCGCCGCCAGTGCTCTGCACGGACAATGCGGCCATGATCGGATGCGCCGCGTATTATAAGTATATGGCGGGAGAAGTCTCCGGGCTCGACCTGGACGCCATCCCGAATCTGGAGTTGTAATTATGATCGTTGTTTCCGCAAGGAATCTGACAAAAGCATATGGAACAGACGTGATCCTGAGCCGGGTCTCCTTTCATATCAACCAGGGAGAACGGGTCGGGATCATCGGCATCAACGGAGCCGGCAAGACGACCCTGCTGAAGATGCTGACCGGAGAGCTTTCCGCGGAGGAAGGCGATCTTTTTATTTCCGGAGATCTCAGGGTGGGCTACCTGAAACAGGACGCCGGCTTTGACTCCGAGAAGACGGTCATCGAGGAGGCGCGTGCCGTGTTCCGGCATTTCCCGCAGATGGAGCGCGAGATGGAGCAGCTGCTGGCGCAGGTGTCGGAAGCTGCGGCGGACCCGGAGGAGAGCAGCCGGCTCATGACCAGGTACGAGCAGATCGCCGGCCGCTACGACCGGATGGGCGGCTACTCCTATCAAAGCGAGCTCAAGGGGATCCTGACCAGCATGGCCTTTGATGAGAGCATGTACGACAAGAAGATTTCAACCTTAAGCGGCGGAGAGAAAACCAGGCTCGCCCTGGCCCTTCTGCTTCTGGAGAAGCCGGACATCCTCTTCCTCGATGAGCCGACCAACCACCTGGACATCGGCACGCTCAAGTGGCTGGAGCAGTATCTGAAGGGCTACCGGGGGACGATCATCCTGGTCTCCCATGACCGGTATTTTCTGAACGAGACAGTCACCCGGATCTTCGAGATCGAAAACCACAGACTGAATATATATGAAGGCAACTACGCCTTTTATGCCAGGGAGCGGAAGGTTCGTCGTGAGACGGAACTCCGGACCTGGGAGAAGCAGCAGAAGGAGATTGCCCGCCAGGAGGACATGATCCGTCGTTTTAAGCAGCGCGGTACCGAGAAGCTGGCAAAGCGCGCGGCCTCCAGGGAGAAGCAGCTGGAGCGCATGGACCGGATGGAGCGCCCGGACGGGGAGCACGGCAGGATGAGCCTGCATTTTCATCAGGAATTCCAGAGCGGCAGGGACGTGCTCCTGGCTGAGGACCTGTCCAAGGCCTTCGGGTACGGGCGCGAGCGAAAGGAGCTCTTTCAGGACGTGGAACTGGATGTGAAGCGGGGCGAGCGGGTCTGCATCGTCGGGGACAACGGCACCGGCAAGACGACCCTGCTTCGGATGCTCCTCGGGGAGATCGAACCGGGCAGCGGGCGCATCCGGATCGGCCACAACGTGCAGTTCGGTTACTACGACCAGGGCCAGCAGGGGCTTCACGATGAGCTGACCGTCATCGAGGAGCTGCAGGACGCCTATCATCTCTATACAGACGGAGAACTCAGGAACATCCTCGGCAGATTCCTCTTTCGGGGAGAGCAGGTCTTCCTGCCGGTGGGCTCGCTCAGCGGCGGCGAGAAGGCGCGGCTTGCCCTTCTCAAGCTGATGCTGTCCGGAGCCAACGTGCTGATCCTGGACGAGCCGACCAACCACCTGGACATCGTGTCCAAGGAGATCTTCGAGGACGCGCTCCTGGAGTTTCCGGGGACCTGCATCATCGTTTCCCACGACCGGTACTTTCTGAACAGGATCCCGACCAGGATCTGCGAGCTGACGCCCGGCGGGCTGCTCACCTACCTCGGCAAATACGACTATTACGTCGAGAAGAAGGAGCAGATGATGTCCTCCGGCAAGCAGTATCTGCAGGAGCTCGGGTCCAAAGGCAGGACAGAGACAGCGCAGGGTGCGGACGAGGCGGACCTGCCTTTGGAAGAGGAGAATCTCAGCGCTGCCGAAAGGAGGCAGCTGCAGAAGAAGAAGGAAGCTGCCGAGCGGCGCCTTAAGAGGCAGAGGGAAGCAGCTGAAGAGGAGATCGCGGCCCTGGAGGAGGAAATCGAAGGCCTGCAGCAGGAACTTGCGAGGCCGGAGGTCATGACGGACGCCGGGAAGCTGCAGAAGCTCAGCGATGCCCTTGCGGACAGGCAGGAGCGGCTGGATGCGGCCTATGAAAAATGGGTTGAATTGCAGGAGTCCGTTTGATAGAATTAATTCGTTAATTGTGGAGGTGTGAGAGAAATGGTGCTGGAGAAAGTCAAAGAGTTCGTCGTTGATCAGCTCAGCATTGATCCGGAACTCGTAGACATAGATTCCGACCTCATGAAGGATCTGGAGGCCGATTCGCTGGACGCGGTCGAGATCATCATGGCGGTCGAGGAAGAATTCGATATTGAGATCCCTGACGAGGACGCGGAGAAATTCCGGACCGTCAGAGACATGGTGGAATATGTAGAAGCAAGGAAATAACCATGGCAAAACAGACGAAGATATCCAATGCCGTCATCAAGCGGCTGCCAAGATACCGCAGATACCTGAATGAACTGAGAAAGAAGGGAGTCGACAAGATCTCCTCCAGTGAGTTCAGCCATCTGATCGGTTACACGGCGTCTCAGATCCGGCAGGACCTGAATAATTTTGGCGGATTCGGGCAGCAGGGCTACGGCTACAGCGTCGAGGGACTGTACAATGAGATCAGTGCGATTCTCGGTCTGGACCGGGGATACAAGATGGTCGTGGTCGGCGCAGGACATCTGGGGCAGGCAATCGTCAATCATACATATTATTACAAGACGGGCTTCATCGTCACCGGGATCTTTGAAGTCGATCCCAAGCTGATCGGAACGACGATCAACGGCGTTGAGGTCATGGACTACGAGAACATCGTAGAGTTCGTGGAGCAGGAGAACATCGATATCGGCGTCATCTGCACGACCAAGGACGCGGCCCAGGAAGTGGCGGACAAGCTGTGCTTCGCGGGCGTGGACGGTCTGTGGAATTTTGCGCCGGTGGACATCGAGACTCCGTCGCATGTCGCGGTGGAGAATGTGCACATCAGCGACAGCCTGCACTCTCTGGCTTACCACATGAACAAGAAGAACAACGAGAAATAGAGTGGCGGACGAAGAATTCCGGCAAAGAAAATAACCGTTTCATTGCGAAACGGTTATTAATTCCTTAGGATTGATAAACTGTCGTTTAGCCTTCCTGCGGTGCGTCTACCGGGCAAACTCCAGCGCAAGCGCCACAATCGATGCAAGTATCAGGATCGATTACGTGCTTGTCGTCGCCAGCTGTGATAGCCTCTACCGGACATTCTTCGATGCAAGCTCCGCAGTTAATGCAGTCGTCGCTAATTACATAAGCCATAATATATCCTCCTTTGATATTTATTACTGATAAATGGATTATAGCAGACGTCTCCCTTGTAAGACAAGACTAACACTCGGGGAGATAAGGATGAGGTCAACATTATGAAAATATTCGCGCTGGTCGGCAAGAGCGGTACAGGCAAGAGCTTTCAGGCGGTCAACCTTTGCAAGGAAAAAAATATAGAGAGCATCATCGATGACGGATTATTTATCTGCCACAACACCGTGCTCGCCGGCATCTCGGCCAAGCGGCAGGCGACCAAGATCGCGGCGGTTCGAACGGCGCTCTTCCATGAGGACGACCATATGGAGAGCGTGCGGGAGGCGATCGCGAAGGCGGATCCTGAGACCCTGCTCGTCATCGGCACCTCGGACCGGATGGTTGAAAAGATCGCAGCACGGCTCGGCCTGCACGAGATCGACGAGCGCATCTATATAGAAGACATCACGACCGAGTCGGAACGGGAGATCGCCTACAAGCAGCGGCACGAGATGGGGGAGCACGTCATTCCGGCCCCCACCTTCCAGCTGAAAAGGCAGTTCTCCGGCTACTTCATGTCGCCCATGAAGGTGCTGAAGGGGCTGTCCCCCTGGAAGGAGACTGCCGAGAAGTCCGTAGTCCGTCCCACCTACAGCTACCTGGGCGGCTATGAGATCTCCGAGAAGGTCATGGCCGATATCGCGGCCTGCGTGAAGCAGGAACTGGGCACGGTCAGCCACCTGGAGAAGGTCATCGTGCGCGGCGAGAGGATCGAGAAGGGCGAGGGCATGGAACTCTACATCCTGGCCGACCTCAAGTACGGACCGGACCTGCCCGCCAAGGCTGAAGCCTTCCAGAGACGGGTGGCCCACCAGATCGAAGAGATGACCATGTTCAACATCACGAAGGTCGATCTGGACGTTCGGAAACTGGTCTAGTGAGCAAAGGCAGGCCTGCCTTTGCAAAATCCCCGTATTCCCGAAAAAAGAGGTTGACAAAGGCAGTGGACTGCTGTAAATTATAGTTAGCACTCGGGAGAATTGAGTGCTAACAAAGAAAGAAAGAGCCGTTAAGGCTCATTATTAAAGTAAAAGGAGATGACACGATGAGTTATGGAATCAAGCCGCTTGGCACAAGAGTAGTTATCAAGGAAATGGTCGCTGAAGAGAAGACGGCCAGCGGAATCGTTCTGCCGGGCTCCGCACAGGAGAAGCCGCAGATGGCTGAGGTCCTGGCAGTAGGTCCGGGAACGGAAGATGAGAAGATGGAAGTGAAGGTTGGAGACAAGGTAATCTTCTCCAAGTATGCCGGAACAGATGTCAAGTTCAATGGTGAAGAAGTCATGATCATGAGCCAGAGAGACATCCTGGCGATCGTTGAATAAGATAGTTATAATAAGGAGGATTTAGCATTATGGCGAAAGAATTACATTACGGAGAAGAGGCTAGAAGAGGCCTTCAGGCTGGCGTTGACAAGCTGGCGAATACAGTCAAGATCACACTCGGACCTAAGGGAAGAAACGTCCTGCTCAGCAAGAGCTTCGGTGCTCCGCTGATTACCAACGACGGTGTGACCATCGCTAGAGAGATCGAGCTGGAAGATGCTGTTGAGAACATGGGCGCACAGTTGGTCAAGGAAGTTGCGACCAAGACCAACGATGTTGCCGGTGACGGAACGACCACAGCAACACTGCTGGCGCAGATCATCATCAAGGAAGGCTTCAAGAACGTAGCTGCAGGCGCGAACCCGATGATCCTGAAGAGAGGAATCGCAGGCGCGGTTGACGTAGCAGTCGATGAGATCAAGAGACTGTCCCACGATGTCGACACAACAGAGGCGATCGCACAGGTTGCATCCGTATCCGCTGCAGACGAAGAGATCGGCGGACTGATCGCTGAGGCGATGGAGAAGGTCGGTAAGGAAGGCGTCATCACAGTCGAAGAATCCAAGACGATGGGAACCACACTGGACGTCGTTGAAGGTATGCAGTTCGACAGAGGATACTTCTCTCCGTACATGGTCAATGATACAGAGAAGATGGAAGCTACCATGGAGAATCCGTACATTCTGGTCACGGACAAGAAGATCTCCAACATCCAGGAACTCCTGCCGCTGCTCGAGCAGATCGTACAGCAGGGCAAGAAGCTCTTCATCATCTGCGATGACCTGGAGGGTGAAGCGCTGGCGACCATCATCGTCAACAAGCTGAAGGGCGTATTCGACTGCGTCGCAGTCAAGGCACCGGGATTCGGCGAGAGACGTAAGGCAATGCTCGAGGACATCGCTGTCCTGACCGGAGCAACCGTCATCTCCGAGGACCTCGGATATGAACTGAAGGAAGCAACCGTTGACATGCTGGGTAGCGCAGCAACCGTCAAGGTCGACAAGGAAAACACAGTCATCGTCGGCGGAGCAGGCTCTGCAGAGGATATCGCGGACAGAGTCAACCAGATCAAGGCACAGATCGAGCAGACAACTTCCGATTTCGATAGAGAGAAGACCCAGGAAAGACTGGCTAAGATGGCCGGCGGCGTTGCCGTCATCAAGGTCGGCGCAGCAACAGAGACCGAGCTGAAGGAACGTAAGCTCCGCATCGAGGATGCGCTGAACGCAACCAAGGCTGCAGTTGAAGAAGGTATCGTTTCCGGCGGCGGCGTTGCCCTCGTCAATGCGATCCCGGCAGTCTGCAAGTATGTTGAAGGTCTGGAAGGCGACGCTAAGACAGGCGGCACCATCATCGTCAGAGCTCTGGAAGAGCCGGTTCGTCAGATCGCTGAGAACGCAGGCTATGAAGGCAGCGTAGTCGTTGCTCAGGTCAAGAAGAGCCCGGAAGGCACAGGCTTCAATGCTTCTACCGAAACATATGAAGACATGATCGCCGCAGGTATCGTTGACCCGGCCAAGGTCACCAGATCCGCACTGCAGAACGCAGCATCCGCATCCGCAATGCTCCTGACCACAGAAGCAGGCGTCACCGACATTAAGGAAGACGCTCCGGCAATGCCACCGATGGGCGGCGGCATGGGCGGCGGAATGCCCGGAATGATGTAGCGAGCCGGTCTGGCGAAGCCAGACAGAGAATCGGCGAGCGTATTGCCGCCGAGCCCGAAGGGCGCAGGGGGCGCTACCTAATTAAAAAATGAAAATGTCATGATTGAAGGCCCGAGAGGAGCCCCGAAATCATGACATTTTTTATTTTGATCTGGTTCGGCGAGGTCCTGCCCCCGAGTGGGGACAGATTGTAGTCGCCGGCTACAAAACCTTATCTCTTATTCGACTGGATCCATATGCCGTGCTCCTCGGCTTCCCGGATCAACTGATCCCGGAAGTTGGGGTGGGCGATGGAGATGAGTAGTTCTGCCCGTTCCCAGGTGCTGCGGCCTACCAGGTTGACCATGCCGTATTCGGTGACCATGTAGTAGGCCTGACTGCGGGGATCGGTGACGATGTCTCCATTGAAGGTGGGGACGATCCGAGAACGAAGGCGGCCGCTTTTTTCACGGTAGGTGGAGGTCATGCATAGGAAGGCCTTGCCGCCTCTGGACATGGCTGCTCCGGTGAGGTAGTCCAGCTGTCCGCCGGTGCCGCTGATCTTACGCATGCCAACGCTCTCGGCGCTGACCTGTCCGAACAGGTCTACGGCGATGCAGTTGTTGATGGAGATCATGTTGTCGATTCTGCTGATGGTCTCGGGTGAATTCACCAGTTCAAGAGGCATGAAGGCAACGCCGGGATTTTCATCTACAAAATCATAGACCTTTTCTGTACCAAATGCCATGCCGGTCACACCGATGCCCGGCATGAAACTTTTTTTTGCATTGTTGAGCTTGCCGGCTTCGGTCAGGGAAACATAGGCGTCTGAGCAGAGCTCCGTGTGCATTCCCAGATCTTTGAGGTCAGAGTGCGCCAGCATGCTCCCAAGTACGTTGGGCATGCCGCCGATGCCGAACTGAAGGGTAGCGCCATCGGGAATCATAGTGATGATTTCCTGGGCGATGGCTCGATCTTCTGCAGTTTCCGGATGCATGGGCACCGTTGGCAGGGGGCCGTGTTCCCCTTCCACGATGATGTCCACATCCGAGATGTGAATCGCCTGGCCGAAACCGCCGCACACCTTGGGCAGCCGCTCGTTGATCTCCAGAATGACCACATCTGCGGTCTCAAGAATGCCCTTTGCCACGCCGGATGCTACCGAGAGATTGAAGTATCCGTGCCGGTCCATGGGCGTCGCCGCGCACATGGCCACATTGACGGTGAGAAAATGACGGTAGTAGGGAACCAGATTCCGGAATATCATGGGAATGAAATTGCAGAGGCCCTGATCGCACAGCTTGCGTTCATACGCGGAACAGTGCCAGCTGTTGTAAATGAAGTGCTCCCGATGGGGGTCCGTTTCCACCGTCCGAAGGGGTGAGAAGATGAGATTGCCCCTGATTTTCACACCGGTCAGCTCTTCAGCCCGTTCAGCCAGGGCCGCGTCCAGTAGTTCCGGGAAACCAAGGCTGGTGGAATAGTCGATCCAGTCTCCGCTTTTGACCACCTTTACGGCTTCCTGGGGAGTACGCAGTTTATTCCTGTATTCATTTATATAATCCATTTTACCGCTTCCTTTCTTCAGCGCGGTCAGTATCTGGTGATGGACCACACACCAAGTATCTTACCACAGAATCCTGATTCCCGCTATGCTCTCTCCCGGCGCATCGAGCACGTCACTCGGATTGACAGGCTCACAAACAGGGCTTTTTGTGAAAACAATTTTCTGAGCGAAGCTGGTTTACACAAGAAATGGAGAATCTACAGATGATCACCATTCCGGAGGGCTTCCTGGGGGGATTCTTTGTGTAAAAACCTTTGTCCGCGAAATCAGTTTTTCACATTCTGGACTTGAAACCCCGGCCGCAGGTGGGGCCCTGTGAAAAACACCTGACTCGTGCCGATTGTTTACACAGGGTGACGTACGTCATTGGATGTTCGAGCTCTTAGGTACGTTCCAAGGGTATTCATATAGGCGTCATTACCGGGAAGCTCGCCGTAACAAATGCAAAACCCCTTGTAATTCCGGAGATTTGTGGGATAATAGACTATGTATAGATATGTGAATATGACCAACCGAGAGAATTCAGAGAGATAATAAGAAGGAGATAACAGATGAACGTAGCTGATTTTTATACGAAACTGGATGAGCTGTTTGCCGGACATGATACGGCAGCGATCGAGAAGTACCTGGAGGATTCACTGACCAGGGCGAGGACGGATGATGATCCGGCGGCGATCGTGGCGGTCAGCAATGAACTCGCGGGCTTTTACCGGGCATCCGGCAAGGTGGACGATGCCATCAGGCTGTCGCAGAATGTGCTGCAGGTGCTGAAGAACATGGGGCAGGAGACGACGGAGAACTTCGCAGTTGCGCTGCAGAACGGAGCTAACGTTCTGATGGTGGCCGGCGATCTGGATACGGCACTGCAGATGTTTAAGACAGCGGAGCAGATTCTGGCCTACAGAGGCATGAACAATGATTACCGGATGGCGGCGCTCTGCAATAATCTCAGCGCAGCTTATCGGCAGAAGGAAGAGTTTGCGGCAGCGGAAGAGGCTGCAATGAAGTCCATCGCGATCATCGCACAGATGCCGGAGAACAAGATCGAAATGGCGACCAGTCTGATCAACCTGGGTGAAGTCCAGACCAGACTGGAGAAGTTTGAGGACGCGAGGAACTCGCTGGAACTGTCGCTTTCCATCTATGAGATCGAGACGCAGGGAAGGGATACTCATTACGCGGCGGCGAACGCTGCCATGGGTAACCTGTACTACTTCTGGAAGAAGCCGGCGGAGGCTGCGCCGTACTTCGAGAAGGCAATGGAGCTGATCGAGCGGGATTACGGCCGCAATCAGTTCTATGAAATGATGCAGAAAAACCTGGAGACAGTAAGGGAGCAGATCTAATGAACGGAATGGAGCTCGCCAAGGGCTATTACAACGAATACGCAGATCAGATCCGCCAGAGATTTCCGCAGTATGCGGATAAGATGGCGTTCGGCCTGGTCGGAGAGGGATCCGAGTGCTACGGCTATGACGATCAGATCTCCCGCGACCACGATTTCGGACCGGGGTTCTGCATCTGGATCACCAGGAAGACGGCTCAGGAGATCGGAAACGAACTGCAGGCCGCCTATGAGGCGCTGCCGAAGAGCTATCAGGTCTTTGCACGGCAGGAGACCGCTGAGGGAGCGGGCCGTGTCGGCGTGATTCCGATCGACCGGTTCTACGCCAGGTATACCAATTGCACGGATGTGCCGCAGACCAACCTCGAATGGATGCGGATTCCGGAGCGGTTCCTTTCGATTGCGACCAACGGCGAGGTCTTCACGGACCCGGAAGGGGAATTCACCCGGATCCGGACCAGGCTGCAGCAGTTCTATCCGGCGGACGTGCTCCGCAAGAAGCTGGCGGCAAGGGCAGCGGTCATGTCCCAGAGCGGGCAGTACAATTTCCCGCGCTGCATGAACCGGGGAGACCAGAACGCGGCCTACCTGGCTCAGGCGGAGTTCGTGAACGCGGCGCTCGGGATGCTGTATCTGCTGGAACGCAAGTATATGCCGTTCTATAAATGGGCCTTCCGGGGGATGCAGGACTTCGGTACATGCCTGCAGCCGGCCCGGCAGCTGTCCCAGCTGATTGCCCTGGGCAACGGACCGGAGACGGCGCCGCAGCGGCAGAGCCTGATCGAGTCCATCTGCGGCTCGGTGGCAGTCGAACTGCAGAGGCAGGGCTTCTCGAATGCGACGGATCCCTTCCTGCAGAGCCACCTGCCGGCGATCATGGGCGGGATCGCAGACCCCCAGATCCGCGGCCTGCACGTGATGGCAGACGCGGAATGATTAAACAGGAGACAAGCAATGAGCATGATCAGAAACAACACCCCGAAGGATTCGGTCATAAACGATATCATTAACCGCGAATGGGCCATGTTCCAGAAGACGCAGAACATCGGCGGCAGGGCGGCCTGCCAGGACCAGTTCGACACTTTCTATGCCAACCGCTACAGCCAGCACCACGCCTGGTCGGCGGAGACGCTGGAGAGTTACCGCAATGACCTGATCGCGGCCCAGATGGCGGGAAGAAATCTGATCACCGAGAAGTACGCCTACATGATGGAGTTCACAGATCCGGCCTACTACGAAGCGAATCTGAAGGCGCACCTGCCGCAGCTGTCCGAGGAGAAGGCGCAGCTGATCGCGCAGATCGTCAGCATAGAGCTGCTGGGCTACCGGAAGTATGCTTCGGCCTATCCGAATCTTGCAAAGGCAGGCCGGCCCGCGCAGCAGAGTCAGGCAGATACCTCCATCAGAGATTACAGCATCGGAGAGTATAAAACATATTCGGAAACAACCTTGGGCCTGCTTTTGCAGGATGTGAAGAGGATAGACAATCCAGTAGTCGAGATCCAGAAGTCACTCGTGAGCTTCTATGGGTATGACAGTCTGGAGGCAGCGGAGGCAGCACAGCGCAGATAGTAGAGCGGGGGAAAGAGACGATGAAAGAACGGGCCGGAGAGAAACTCTATTCGATTGGAGAAGTCAGCAAGATCTGTAATGTGTCCAAGAAGGCACTCAGGTTTTACGATGAGATCGGGATCATCAGTCCGGACAAGGTGGATGAGTCAACCCATTATCGTTACTATTCCAGGAAATCGCTTTTGAACCTGACCATCGTCAAGTACTATAAGCAGATGGGCTTTAAGCTGCAGGAGATCACAAACCTCCTGAACAGTGAGGAGTACCGGATCATCGAGCGGGGGTTCCTGGAGAAAATCAACGAGCTGCAGGATGAGCAGATGGCCGTCAATGTCAAGCTGACCTCTGTCACGGACTGGTATGAGCTCCTGGTGGAGGCGCAGACCGTGATCGACAACGATGCAAGGGATGTGTCCGTGAAGTACGTGGAATCAAAGGAATACGGCTTTATGGACCAGGAATACATCGCCGATGAGATGGAAGCCATCATCAACCTGGAATGGACGGATTATCTGGAGTCGATCGGCAACGACATTACGGGAGCGGTGAACATCACCTACCCCTCCTGGCGGGACCGCCTGGCCGGTAAATGCAAGAACATGCGCATCATGCAGAAGATGATCCTGCCGGCAAAGCCCGAGCAGCTGGTGCAGATGGGCGGCGAGATGATGATGTCCTGCTATCACATCGGCCCGATCGAAGCGATCGGCGAGACCTACGCGAAGATGGAGCGCTACGCTAAGGAACATGGCTATAAGCTGGCGGAGGATTCCTGGGAGCGCTACGTGACCGACTGCTGGACCACAAACAGTAAGGACATGTACGTGACCGAGGTCAGGATCGGGGCGAGAAGATAGGTGGCAGTGCGCGCTAAGGCGCTGCCGTGAAACAAGTTGGTGAATAAATAGTTGACAATTGACAACCTGATTGGTTGACGAATGTCAACTTTTTTGCAGGAAACGATAGACGGGAAGAAATTATATTATAAACTGTCCTGCTTTGACAGCGTGCACGGAATCACGGGGCATGAGTGTGTGAATGAACTTGTCACGGACAGATTGCTCAGCATATTGGGGATCCCGCATCTGCACTACCGGCTCCTGCACGGAACGGGGCGGATCGAAGGGAAGGAGTATGAAACCTGGCTTTGTGCGTCTGAGGATTTTAACATATAGTGAACAAGAAATCCCCCATCTTCTTCAAGTGGCGGGATGAATTGCATAAAAAGTGCACAGCATAAAAAGAACACTTGTTCCTGAAGTGAGACCGTGGTATAATGGATTCAGTAAGTCGGAGGGCCAAGCGGTCTTAGGAAGACAATTTCATCACACAACTCCTTGGCTCACAGAACGACATGGCTACGATCCGACTTAGGAACAAGTGTTCTTTTTATGCTGTGCGCTTTTTATGCAATTCATCCCGCCACTTGAAGAAGATGGGAAGTCGGAGGGCCAAGCGGTCTTAGGAAGACAATTTCATCACACAACTCCCTGGCTCAGAGAACGACATGGGGAAGGGAGGG